>DATFXF010000090.1:0-42408 GCA_035258565.1 Candidatus Acidiferrales bacterium | reverse complement strand
CTAACGCCCTGGCATAGCACTAAGCCAACCGAAGCTAAGGCACAGGCGAGGAATCCCCCTTTGTACCAGCGTTTCGTGCTTGGTGATTCGGCAGGGTGCAGCGTCACATTGTTCCGGTTCAACTGGAAATGGAGAAGACGTTCTCCCAGTAAGGTAATGGAGAGAACGCATGAAGAAGCAACGGAAGCACTACACGTCGGAAGAGAAGGTCACCATCCTGAGGCGGCATCTGCTGGAGAAGGAGCCGATCTCGAAGCTCTGCGATGAACTCGGCTTGCAGCCCACGGTCTTTTACCGCTGGCAGAAGGAGTTCTTCGAGAACGGGTCGGCAGCCTTCGAGCAGAAAGCGCGGTCGAACCACTCCGTCGAGCAGGAGCGAGTCGCCTACCTGGAGAGGAAGATCCAGACCAAGGACGAGGTTCTGGCCGAACTGATGGCGGAGCACGTGGCGCTAAAAAAAACTCTTGGGGAACTCTGACCGGGGTCTGGGTTCCGCACGACACGCGGGACCAGATTGTCGATTTCGTCCGGCAGTGGTCGGAGAAAACGGAGATCTGCGCCGGGCGGTTCATAGAGTGGCTGGATATCACCGCCAGCAAGTTCTACGACTGGCGGGAACGCTACGGCAAGGTGAACGAGCACAACGGCTGGGTTCCCCGCGATTTCTGGCTGGAGGAGTGGGAGAAACAGGCCATCGTCGGCTTCCACCTAAAGAACCCACTGGAAGGCTACCGGCGGCTGACGTTCATGATACTGGATGCCGACATCGTGGCGGTTAGCCCGTCCAGCGTGTGGCGAGTGCTCAGCCAAGCGGGGCTGCTATCAAAGTGGAACGGCAAGCCGTCGAAGAAGGGCACGGGCTTCGCGCAGCCGCTGGCCGCACATCAACATTGGCACATCGATGTCTCCTACCTGAACATCGGCGGGACGTTCTACTACTTGTGCAGCATCCTGGACGGTTTCAGCCGGTACATCGTGCAATGGGACATCCGGGAGTCGATGACCGAGGCGGACATCGAGATCATCTTGCAGAGGGCCAAGGAGAAGTACCCCGAGGCGCGGCCTCGCATCATCTCAGACAATGGTCCGCAGTTCATCGCCAAGGACTTCAAGGAGTTCATTCGGATCTCGGGTATGACGCACGTCCGCACCTCGCCGTTTTATCCGCAATCGAACGGGAAGATCGAACGTTGGCACAAATCACTCAAAGGGGAGTGCATCCGACCGGGAACGCCGCTTTCGCTGGCAGATGCCCGGCGTCTGGTACAGGGTTACGTGGACCACTACAATAACGTCCGACTGAACAGTGCCACCGGCTACATCACACCGAAGGACATGGTGGCGGGGCGGCAGCAGGAGATCCACGCGGAGCGCGACCGGAAGTTGGAGGCGGCCCGGAAGCAGCGGCAGATTCGTCGCCGGCAAGCCGCTTGACGTATCCTATGATTGGTTATCATGAGCAGCACATCGCGTTTGATCCTGCAAATCCCAGCCACAATGCTGCTTTTCACGTTGGCGGGAATTGCCTCCGCGCAGACAGCGGATCTGATCTTGGTCCACGGCAAGATTCTCACTGTCGACGCTCAAGACTCCATCGTTGAAGCTGTTGCGATCGCCAAGGGCAAGATCGTCGCGGTAGGTTCCAGCGTGGAGATGCAGCGTCGCGCAGGTCCTGGCACGCGCGTCGTCGATCTCCACGGTCTCACAGCTACTCCAGGCCTAATCGATGCCCACGGTCACTTCGCGTGGGGCGGCGTCGACGAGGTGTTTCACGTTGTGCTCGGCGATGCTCAGCGGGTGAGCGATGCGCTAAACAAGGTACGCGAGAAAGCCGCGACTTTAAAGCCTGGAGAATGGTTAGTCGGAGCCGGCTGGGACGAAGGAAAACTCGCCGAGCGGCGTTACCTCCTGGCTTCCGACTTGGATTCGATCACACCCAACAACCCGGTGTGGTTGATGCAGTTGGGTGGCCACTACGGCGTTGCCAATAGTTATGCGCTCAAGCTTGCTCACATAACGGCCTCGACGCCGGACCCGCCTGCGGGAACGATCGACCGCGACCCGCAAGGCCGCCCCACGGGCGTGTTGAAGGAAGCCGCGAAGGACCTGGTGGTGAATCTGATTCCTCCCACTACGACGGAACAATGGCAGCGCGGAATTTTGCACATTATTGAAGGATTGCATCACGAGGGCATGACGGCGGTGAAGGAAGCGGCCACAACACAGCCCATCTGGGATGCCTACCGCGAGTTGCTGCGCCAGAACAAGTTGAACGAGCGCATCTTCGTGCTTTGGGACGCCGGCCACACTCTGGAATCCGCGAAGGCGGTAATGGCGCGCATCTCGGCCTTGCCCAGACCCCCTGCCTCTCTGGGCGACGGTCTGTTGCTGTCCGGCGGAGCCAAAATCTTCATGGACGGGAGCGGGGGCGCGCGCACGGGTTGGATGCACGAGGACTGGAATAAAAACTTCACGGACATTGACAAGGGCAACGTGGGTTACCCGGCCACGGATCCAGAGATCTATCGCCAGCTAGTCCGATTGTTCCATCAGGCGGGCATCCACGTTGGCACGCACGCCCTCGGAGACCGCGCTATTGACTGGGTGGTGGACACTTACGCTGAAGTCCTAAAAGAGAAGCCCACGCGCGGGCTTCGGCACAGTATTATTCATTGCAACCTTCCAACAGATCACGCCATAGACCTGATGGCCGCTTTGCAGAAACAATACGACGCCGGTTTCCCCGAGGCGCAGCCCGAGTTTATGTGGTGGTTCGGAGACACTTACGCGGGCAATCTTGGCAAGGAGCGCTCGCTGCGTTTGAAGCCGTTCAAGACGTGGCTCGCCAAAGGCGTGCGCTGGGCTGGAAGCTCCGATTATTTCGTGACTCCGTATCCCGCACGCTACGGACTCTGGGCCTCCATGGAACGCGAGACACTCAAGGGCTTGTATGGCGCGCATCCCTTCGGGGTGTCGGAAGCAATCGACGTTCACACCGCGCTTCGCTCCTACACGGCATGGGGTGCCCGGCAATTGTTTCTCGAGGACAGAATCGGAACCATCGAGCCAGGCAAGGACGCCGACATTGCTATCTGGGATCGCGACCTCTATACCATACCCACGCGTGACATCAAGAACCTGAAATGCGTGCTGACCGTCTTTGCCGGCCGGATCGTTTACCAGGATGCCACGGCGGGGATTGCCATCCGAAAATAGCCGTGAAACCGCCCTGGCGGTTTCGGCGGAAAAGAAGCGGATGCTCTTGGAGAGCTGGCCATCCGCATCCATGGTCCGCAGCTGGATTTCAAGCGAAGCAGGGCGTGGTCCGCTAGCAACCGTCCGAAGGAACTGTTGAGGCACAGTCTGATACTCTGGCACGCCCGCTTGTTGAAATGCGAAGATTCGAGATTCTTTTCGTAGCCAGTTTGTGTTACAGGCCGGGCGTCACACAGGTCAACGGCTGGCGCCCCCAGCGTGCGTTGAATGGGTACCACCCAACCTGATCTCCTTCTTGAAACCAGTTGCAGTTTCAGCCGCTGCCCACTTCTGCAGCCGCCTCTGCATTGGACGTCCAGGGCGGCCGCCGAAAATGGCGTTATACTCGCTAACGGGGTACGCCAACTCTCCATTTCACGCTGAACCAGCACAAGGACTGCGGAGGCCTAGAGCAGGCGGAAGGTAACTTCGATGGGCAGGGTGACTGCGACCGGTCTGCCATTTCGATCGGAGGCGGGCTTGAAGCGCCAGTTGCGCACCGCTTCGACTGCTTTTTGATCCAGGCCCAGGCCGGGACTCTTGACCACGGTGATGTTCGTGGCGCGCCCGTCCGGGGTGATCACAACTTGCAGGACGACGGTACCCTGATACTTGGCCTTGCGAGCCTCTTCCGAGTACTGAGGCTCGGGACAGTACGCGCAGGCAGGAAAACCGATGCCGCCCGTACCGGGGCGGAACGGGCCACCCCCTGTGCCGCCGCCAGAGCCCGGTCCAAGGCCGCCGCCAGAACCGCTGCCTATGCCTCCGCCTTCACCGGTGCCAATGCCTCCCCCACCACCGGGCCCCCCGGAGTTGGTGATCAGCTTCGCGAGCGGGTCCCCGTAATTCGGGAGCGGTGGGCTAGGAACTTTCAACTCGGGCGGTCCAAGCAGCGTGGGCACGGCCGGGAGCTTGGGATTCAGGTTCCGCAGGGTAGCCATGGGTGGCGTCAGCTGCGCCATCTGCCATTTTGGCAAACGGCCTTTCGTGGGCGGAGTGGGCATGCGCTCGCCGCCACCGCCACCGCCGCCGGCCCTGTCTTTGCCCGGAGGCAGTTTGGCTAGGTAAGGCGAGATATCGATCACGTTGACGTCCGCCTTTACGGTTGGCGGAGAGGATTGGGCGATGTGGTGAGCCAAGGGGACGACCAATAGCACCGCGAGCGCCGTGTGCAGCGTAATCGAAAGCGCCTGTGCTCGGCCAAAGTTTTCGTCCTTGCTCCAGATATCGCGCACTTTGACCGGCTGGCTGGTCACCTTGAGAGGGGGCAGCTTCGGCGGGGCGATCGCGTCGCGCAGGTTCTCCCAGAACGAGTGATGCCAGGACCTCCACTCGAGTTCCATGTTTGAATGGATCCCGCGCCGTGCAGCTCGGGGCATCGGCCGGAACCACTCCATGAGGTTCTCGAAAAAGCCTCCGCCGTAGGGCACCGGGGTGAATGGCGAGTTCCCTTTCCCTCGGGACACCTTCACCGGCCGCTCGGTGAGAAAATCCTTCAGGCTCGAGAAGAAGGACTGTGACCAGGGCCGCTGCTCCACCACAAAACGGGGAATATAGGGCCGCTCCGTCCCCGTCGGGCTCGCGTTGGCTTTCGTGTTGGTCAAAATGCTTCTCATCAATTTGACGTAAACGAGTCCCTTTTGGTCTCACCCTACAACTTAGATTCAGCCACGCGGAAAAGGATGTCTGCCCTCCAGAGGCTGACACTTTCTGTAATTCATTGTAACATACGACGTTCATCGCGACCGAAAGTTCCCAGCAGTACCGTTGCCTTGAAAGACAAGCAGCAATAGGCCAGCGCGAAACCTGCGGCACGCGAGCGGATAATCAGAATCGGGATTATTCACTTGACGCACGTTGAGACAATCCGGCTGTTTCCGAAGGAGAGGGCTGGACTGCTCGCCTATATGGAGCGGTTCAACGCCGCCTGGGATTGGTTGTCCGGTATTGCTTTCCGGGAAGGGTTGTGGCACTGGTTGCCACTTCAGCGCCGTACCTACGGGGAGCTACGGGGCAAGTTTCAACTCTCGGCAACCGCGGCGTTGGTGGCCATCCGCAAGGTGGCCTCCGCGGCAGCGATGCCAGCGACAAGTTCGCTTGCGTCAAGTGCATAATCGCCATCAGAATCCACCGCAAATAAGAAGAAGCAGATGCCTAAACAGCCCGACCTGAAGAGCACGCTCAACCTACCGCGCACCACTTTTCCCATGAAGGCTAATCTGCCCGAGAGCGAGCCGAGGCAACTGGCCGAGTGGGAGCGAAACCGGCTCTACGAGCGTATTCAGGCGGCGCGCGCAGACGCTCCCTTCTACGTGCTGCACGATGGGCCGCCCTATCCCACCGGTACGATTCATCTAGGCACGGGCCTCAACAAGATTCTGAAAGACATGGTGGTGAAGTCGAAGACCATGGCCGGTTTTCGCGCCCCGTATGTCCCTGGCTGGGATTGCCATGGCCTTCCGATTGAGCTCCAGGTCGAAAGGGAACTGGGCGGCAAGAAAGACACTGTAACCCCGGCCGAATTCCGGCGGATGTGCCGCGAGTACGCCACGCGTTACGTCGAAGAGCATCGCCGCGATTTTAAGCGCCTCGGGGTCTTCGGCCGGTGGGACGACCCCTACTTGACGATGAGCAATCAGTACGAGGCCTGCATCGCGGATACCTTTGTCACCTTCCTTCGGAAGGGTTACGTCTATCGCGGTTTGAAGCCGGTATACTGGTGCATTTTCGACCAAACCGCGCTCGCCGAAGCTGAAGTGGAGTACGAAGATCACACTAGCCCCTCCATTTGGGTGAAGTTCCCCGCGGCGGCCGATGGAAACGCAGGTCGCCTGGGCACCGGAGTGAGCGCGCTCGCTTGGACAACGACGCCGTGGAGTTTGCCGGGTACCTTAGCCCTGGCATTCCATCCGGACTACGAGTATGCGGTGGCCGAGACGGAAGGCGGGAACCTCCTCGTTGCAGCCGATCGGGTCCCTCAAATAACTGCTGAGCTTGGTCTCCATGTGCGGCAAATCTGCAACGTAGGAAGGGGCAAGGACCTTGAGGGTCTCGAGTTCTGCCACCCGTTCTTGAATTTCCGGACGCCCGCCGTGCTTGCTGAATATGTAGCGCTCGACCGGGGGACCGGTGTCGTAACCACGGCCCCGGCCCACGGTCCCGAGGACTTCTCTACGGGGGGAAAATATGGTCTCCAGACCCCTCGGTCGCTCGATGACAAGGGGCGATTCGTTGAGGGTCCGGCGGAGTACAAGGACAAGACGGTCTTTGAAGCGAATCCGCACATCATCGCGCTGCTGCGCGAGCGCGGCGCGCTGGTGAGCGAGGGCAAGTTCACACACAGCTATCCGCACTGCTGGCGCTGCCACAATCCCGTGATCTTCCGCGCTACCGAGCAGTGGTTCATCAATTTGGAGCACGCCGGCCTGCGGCAGCGCGCGCTCAACGAGATCCAAAAGGTCCAGTGGACACCGGGCTGGGGCGAGGGGCGTATCTACGCGATGATCAAGGAGCGCCCCGACTGGTGCATTTCCAGGCAGCGCGTGTGGGGCGTGCCCTTGGTAATTTTCTACTGCGACCGTTGCGGCACCCGCCTGGAGGATTTTTCGGCTCTGCGCAGCGTCATCGGCTGGTTCGAACGCGAGGGCGCCGACGCCTGGTTCCGCCGCTCGCCCGAGGAGCTGCTCCCGCCCGGGACGCGCTGCCAGTGCGGTGGCTTGGGCTGGCGCAAAGAAAAGGATATTCTGGACGTATGGTTTGATTCCGGGTCCTCGCACCTGGCTGTGCTTGACCCGCCGGGAACGCCTCATCCCAACCTGCCATGGCCCGCGGACATGTATCTGGAGGGCCCGGATCAGTATCGCGGCTGGTTCCACAGCTCGCTGCTCATCGCCTTGGGCGTGCGCGACGCCGCGCCTTACCACCATGTCCTGACCCATGGCTGGACACTCGATGAGCATGGCCAGCCCATGTCGAAGTCGCTCGGCAATGCCGTCGAGCCGCGCGATCTGTGCGAAAAGTGGGGCGCCGACTTGCTGCGCGTCTGGGTGGCGGCGCAGGACTATACGGCTGACGTGCGCATGTCCGAACGGGTGATGAACCAACTCGCCGAGGTCTACCGGAAGATTCGCAATACGTTCCGCTTCGCGATTGGCAACTTGTCTGACTTCGACCCCGCGCGAGACGCCGTGCCGGATGCACAGCTCGACGAAATGGATCGCTGGATGCTCGAGCGCACCGCCGGGCTAGTCCGCGACTGCCTTGGCTGGTATGAGAGCTTCGAGTTCCATCGCGTCTTCCACGCCGTGCACGACTTCGCGGTCGTGGATGCGAGCGCGTTTTACTTCGATATTCTCAAGGATCGCCTCTACACCTTTCGGGCGTCGAGCCCGGGGCGCCGCTCAGCGCAAACGGCGGTTTACCGCATCGCGAGTGCCCTCCTGCGCCTGGTCGCTCCGATTCTGGCGTTTACGGCTGAGGAGGTATGGAGATACCTTCCGCCAAGTCGCGGCCATGTGGAGAGCGTGCACATGGCGCGATTCCCTGTGCCGGAAGAACTCGAGACCGGCCTCGAGCCCGCCAAGGCAGCCAACTGGAACCAGTTGCTCATCCTGCGCGATGAAGTGCTGAAGGCCCTCGAGGCGGCCCGCAACTCGAAGCTCATATCCAGCGCGCTCGAAGGGAAGGTGGTGCTGGGCGGAGAGCTTCGCCGGCCACCTTGGACGGTGCCACAAGCGGTCGCCACGGACCCCGCCACGCTGCTCAGGGAGTACGCCACTCGGCTGCCGGAGCTCTTTATTGTTTCCCAGGTGGAGGTAGCGGACGGCAACCTGCCCAACGCGTTTCGCTCTCAGGTTTTGCCGGGGCTCGAGATCCTGGTTCAACGCGCCGAGGGCGGCAAGTGTGAGCGCTGCTGGAACTATTCCGCGCACGTCGGCGAGGCCGCAGACTTTCCTACCCTGTGCGAGCGCTGCTTACCCGTGGTCAGAGAACTTCTGGGCAGCCAGGCTGCGGTTTCCTGATGATTGGCCAGAAGAGTGCTCGCTGGTTCTGGCTTGCGTTTCTCGTTGTCGTCGCCGACCGGGCCACAAAATTTGCTGTTGAGACGTACACTCCGAGGAATTTCCATCGCATCGTCATCCCCGGGCTCGTCACCCTGGTGCACAGCCGGAATCCCGGCATCGCCTTCGGCCTGTTAGCGGACGCGGGATCCCGCTGGGTGGCGACGATCCTGATTGGATGCGCTGCGCTGGCGGTCGCCCTGCTGGCCTGGCTTCTGGCCACGAACCGCGCTGGCGGCCGGCCCGGCCGGGTGGGCATGGCCCTCATCCTGGGTGGAGCCACCGGCAACTTGATCGACCGGGTGACGCAAGGCGGCGTGACGGATTTCTTCGAGGTGGGCTTGGGCAGCTACCGCTGGCCTGCGTTCAACGTCGCCGATTCGGCGATCACCATTGGCGCCCTGCTCGTTGTGTTTGAACTCCTCTTCCTCAGAAGGCATCCTACTAAGGAGAGGGCGTAGTCATGCACCCAATTCTGTTTCACATTGGCCCAGTGACGCTTCACACGTATGGCTTGCTGGTCGCCAGCGGCGTGTTGCTTGGCCTGTGGTTGGCGCGACGCCAGGCCCGAGGGGCCGGACTTGACCCCGAGCGTGTTGGGAACCTGGGGGTTTACATGGTGCTTGCGGCGCTGGTGGGGTCGAAGCTGTGGCTGGTCGCCGCGGATTGGGAGTATTACTTCCGCCATCCCCGAGAAATCTTCAGCATGGGCACGCTCCTATCGGGAGGCACGTACTACGGGGGTTTTCTCACCGCCATTCTGGTGGCGATCCTCTACGCGCGCCGCTTCGGGATGCACTTTCTTCCGCTGGCCGATGTCTATGCGGCGCCCCTGGCGCTAGGCCACGCGGTTGGCCGGCTGGGCTGCTTTGCGGCGGGCTGCTGCTACGGGAAGCCCACTCAACTGCCTTGGGGGGCAACCTTCACTGACACGTACGCCCACGAACTCGTGGGAACCCCGCTCGGAATTCCGCTCCATCCCACGCAACTCTACGAATCGCTGGCGGAGTTCACGATCTTCGGGGTGCTGCTGTTTCTTGCTCGGCCGCAGCGCACAGCCGAGCGAATGCCCGGTGAACTTTTTGGCGCCTATGCGGTGCTCTATGGCTTGACCCGCGGCACGATCGAGTTCTTCCGCGGCGACCCGGACCGCACGATGCTCGCCGGCGGCGCGTTCTCCTTGATGCAGGTGGTCAGCGTGGTGCTCATCGTGGCCGGTGGCTGGCTCCTGCTCGAATGCAGAAGGCAGGCCGCAGTGCCCGCTGAACAGGCTCGCCACTGATCCTTATCGACATTCGGCACCGAACCGAGAATCCCTTAGAATGACAGTCTGGCCATGTGCCCCGCCGAGACGCCCACACGTCACCGCTTCCTAGTGAACAACGAGGAAGCGGGGGAGCGCCTGGATCGCTACCTGACCGCGCGCCTCCCCGAGCTCAGCCGGACGCGCATCCAGGAGTTAATTGATGAAGGTCGCGTGCAGGTGGAAGGCAGTGCGGCCCGGCGCGCGCGCCGCGTGGCTCCTGGCGAGGCGGTGGAAGTTGAAGTCCTGCCGCGCCCGCCACTCGAGGCTGTGCCCGAAGACATCCCCATCGAGATTCTCTATGAAGACGAGGATCTCGTGGTGGTCAACAAACCCGCCGGAATGGTCGTGCATGCCGGTGCCGGTCGGGCGAGTGGCACGCTGGTGAACGCACTCCTGCACCGGCTGACTACTCTCTCCGGTGTCGGAGGCGCCTTGCGACCGGGGATCGTTCACCGGCTGGATCGCGCCACCTCTGGGGTGCTGGTTGTGGCCCGAAACGATCGAGCCCATGGGCACCTCGCCGAGCAGTTCCGCGCGCGCCGTGTTGCCAAGACCTACCTCGCACTTGTGCACGGCAACCTCGAAAGTGATGCCGGTACGATAAGCTTGGCGATTGCGCGCGACCCTCGCCGGCGTACGCGCATGGCTACGCGGCGACACGCAGGCCGCCAAGCGCGCACCGACTGGCGCGTGCTTGGGCGCCTGGATGGTTTCACGCTCGTGGAGGTTGAACTCCACACGGGACGGACGCATCAAATCCGCGTCCATTTTTCGGCACTGGGTCATCCGGTGGTGGGCGATACGCTCTACGGCGCGCCCCGGCAGGTCCGCGCGGGTGGGCAGGCGCTTTCCCCGCTCGCGCGCCACTTCCTGCACGCTGCGCGCATTCGCTTCGAGCACCCGTGCCGGGCGGGGCCCATCGAAGTCTCGGCGCCGCTCCCGCCAGAACTGCGTGCGTATCTCGAGCGGCTCGCGGCTGCCATCGGGCTCGACCCGGCGGCGATTGACGCTCGTTTCAAGCGGTACTTATAATCTGATTCCATGAGGCCTTTACCCCTCCTTGCTCTCCTGCTGGCCATGCTGGCGCTGCTGCCGGGGAGCTCTCCGCGCGCGCAGCAGAACCAGCCGGCTCCGGCCGCTTCGCCAAAGCAGGCCGCAGCGCCCCAGAAGCCCGAGGCGCCCCCTATCCGCCGGGAAGTCCGGCTGGTAGACGTCCTGTTCACGGTGACGAACCGCCGGCAGAAATTCATCACCGATTTGCAGAAGGAGGACTTCAAGGTCTTCGAGGACGGCCAACCGCAGGAGATCCGCTTCTTCAGCCGCCAGACCGACTTGCCTCTGCGCGTGGGAATGTTGCTGGACACCTCGAACAGCATCCGGGACCGTTTGAAGTTCGAGCAGGAAGCGGCGATCGATTTTCTTTTTAACGTCATCCGCCGCCACAAAGACCAGGCCTTCCTGATGATCTTCGACAACGAACCGGGGATCATCCAGGACTACACCGAGAATCTTGACCGGTTGCGCGATGCGATTCTCCACCAACGCGCTGGCGGGGGCACGGCGCTCTACGACGCGATCTACATGGCGTGCGAGAAGCGCTTGGCGAGCCCGCCGCTGCCTATGGGCGAAAGCCCGGACGTCCGCCGAGTGCTCGTAGTGATCAGCGACGGCGACGATAACCTGAGCAATCATGCCCGGAGCGAGGCCATCGAGATGGCCGAGCGCGCCGGCGTGGTCATTTACACGATCAGCACGAGCACGCAATGGGTGACGGCGGCGGAAGAGACCGATCCGCAAAAGCGCACGAGCCGCAAGTACCATAAGGAGGAGGGTGACAAAGTCCTCGACCAGCTTGCCGAGGAGACCGGCGGCCGCGCCTTTTTCCCCTATCGCGTAGACGACCTGGCGCAATCCTTCCAGGACATCGGTGATGAACTGCGTAGCCAGTATTCGCTTGCGTACGTGCCGACGAACCGGACCGCGGACGGAAGATTCCGCAAAATCCGCATTGAGGTGGGCCGCAAGGGTCTCATCGTCCGCGCGCGCAAGGGGTATTACGCCACGCGCACCACCGCCGAAACCGTCAAATCGACCGAAAAACCCCCCGGCCAATAGAAGCGCCGCGGAGAACGGCGGCCTAACGCGAATCAAACCCGCCAGTCTTGTGGCTTACTGCTTCGGCGCGTAGTATCCCTTGCGGGCCAGCACCTGCAAGTCCTTCCGCGTGGTGGTCTCGATCTTGATTTTGCGGAAGCGCCCGTCGCGCGCGGTGTTGGTGGGGTAGTAGCCGAGCGTGTACTGGCTGCGAAGTTCTTGGGAGATCTGGTCGAAGGCCTCTTCGAGTTTCTTTTCGCCGTGCACGACGATCGTCCGCCCACCGGTCTCTTCGGTCAGCTTCTTGGCCACACCTTCGCTCGACCCGTAGGCGGGGTCGTACACGAGCAGGATGTGAACCACGGTGTCGCTCCGCTGCCCCGCTTCGAGCGCATCTTCCAGGCGGACTTTGCTCCCATTGTCCACTGCGTCCGTCAAGACTACGATGGCCTTGCGGCCCGCCTCGCCGGCCAGTTTTTCGTGGCAGGCTAGGTACACCGCGTCGTAGAAATTCGTGCCTTTAGAGCCGCGCTGGGGTAGCGGCCCGTGCACGGTGACCGGCGTACTCGGCGCATTGATGCGGGCACGCTGGATGGCGCGCTCGAGCCTGCTGCGATCCGAGGTGAAGTCGGAGAGCAGGTCCACATCGAGGTCGAAGCTCATCACCATGGCCAGATCGCCCTTACGCAGCACGCGCCCGAGGAAGCGCGAAGCGGCTTCCTGCTCGGCCGGGAGCATGCGTTGTTCGCTGCCGCTCGTATCGATCAGCAGCCCGAGCGTGATCGGCAGGGAGGTCTCGTGCGAAAAGAATGCGACCTTCTGTTCTTGGCCGTCCTCGAAGACGCGGAAGTCGTTTTGGGTGAGGTCGGTGATGAGTTGCTTCTTCTTGTCGCGCACGGTGACGAACAGGTTGACGAGCTGGACTTGCACGCGCAGCGGCTGTTGCTGGTTTTGCTGCGCGGCGGCTGGAACGGGTTCGCCGGGAGCTGCGGCGGTGAGAAACCGCGCCCCGAGCAACGCCATGGCGGCCAAACTGATCGACAGAAGCGAGCAAAGCGCTCGAGGTCGCATTGTATAATTGCCTAGGTTGGGTTTCGGATGGATTGGATGCAGGGCCGGCCTGGAAAGATGTTCGGGGAGACGCGGCGATGTTTGGTCCACGAAAAATCCTAGGGCTAGTGATGGCCGGCTGGCTCGCCGGCCCGGTCGCCTTTTCCCAGGAAGATCCGCGCGCCCGCATCCGGACCACCGTGGAGCTCGTCGTTGTGCCGGTCACGGTCAAGGACCGCTCCGGCAAACTGGTGGACGGTCTTCGCCAGGAGGATTTTCGCCTGCTCGAGGACGGGGTGGAGCAGAAGCTCTCTCTGTTCTCCATCGACCCTTTTCCGCTCTCGGTCGTGCTGTTGCTTGATAACGGCCTGAAACACAAGACGGCGGAGGTGGTGGCGAAAAGCTTGCCCGCCATTGCCGGCGGTTTCAGCGCCTTCGACGAGGTGGCTATCTCTCGGTTTGACGCGCTATTCGAGCAGCTCGGTGACTTCGGGGAAGACAACGACCGGCTGCTCACCGAACTGAAGCGCGTGGATTTGCAGGGGATCTTCCCCGGTGAGGGCTCGGGCCCGATGACCGCAGGCCCGCGGATCAATGCCGCGCCCGCGCCGGGTGCCCCGGGGCCCGCGCAAACGCGTCTGGCACAGCGGGACGCGAAGAACATTGACGACGCGGTGTTCGCCGCGGCTCAACTACTCCGCGATCGCGAGCGCGGCCGGCGGAAGATCATCTACCTGGTCTCGGACGGACATAATTCGCGCAGCAACTCGGTCAGTTTCACCGATGCCATCCGGCTCCTGCTCTCCGCGGACATCTCCGTGTACGCGATCGGGGTCGGCGACGCAGTGCTGAATCGCGGCACAGGCGTGCTCTCGAAATACGCGCACTCAACCGGTGGCGACGTCTTCTACGCAGCGAATCGCGGCGAGCTCGAGGGTCTCTTCTCGCGGGTCGCCGAGCAGGCGCGCAACCAGTACACGCTCGCCTATGTGCCGCAGAACACTGACCGCACACTCGAATACCACTCCATCGAGGTTCGCGCGAAGCGACCCAACCTTACGCTGCTCGCGCGCGACGGCTATTACACCGTGCCGAAACCATGAGGAGCGGCTCGGGCTCCATTTTGTTTTGGACCCCCGCCCGTAATTTTTTCTTGACACGGCAGTTTCACGCTCGTATAGAAAGGAACCTACTGAGCGCGGCGGCTCCAGGAGTTGGGCTGCGCTCAATCTCCGAGGGGAGAACCCAGCTAGGAGAATATGCGCGATGAAGAAGGCAGGCAGGAAGGCTCCTAAGAAGGGAAAGTAAGCTTCGCAAACGCGAATCGCTCACTGCGGGGCGTCCCGACGAATCGGGATGCCCCGCTTGCTTTGATGGCTCGCCGGATTCTTCCCAAATCCTGCCGCATCACTGCCCGCTTCCACTCCGACGGTCTTGCCGAACACAGGCCAGCAGTCGCTTACGATTTGCCAGGATGGATGGAGACGATCTGCTCGTGCGCGGGGCAGAGCGGACGGAACTCGCAACTCTTGCAGAGGAAGCCGGGCTTGGGAGCGAACTGCCCGCTGCGAATGTCGGCGGCCACTTCCTGGACGGTTTCTTGTGCCTCCACAAGCTGTTTTTCCTCGCGCGTGGTCACCACCGAGGCATTGGTTTGGAGGTTGTAGAAGACCAGCCGCACGGGCTTGTAATCGAGCATCTCTCGCGCCGCCAGGGCGTAGAGGCTCAATTGAAGGCTCTTCTTTGCCTGCGGCTCGAGCTTCGGCTTGCCGGTTTTGTAGTCCACGATTTCTTGTTCCTTGGCTCCTAGGCGGTTCACCTGGTCGATGCGGCCGGTAACGACGACGTTATTCTCCATCGGCAGCTCGAAGTACTTCTCTTGGGCCAGCACATCGGGCGGTGATTTCACTACGCTTGAGTGGAACGCACGGAGCTGTTCGAGGCCGTCTTTCTTGTACTCCACCTCCTGGTAGGTGTCCTCAAATCCCGCCGACGTCCATTCGCGCTGGAAGATGGCCTCCACCTCCTCGAACGGCATGGACCGGCTCTTGCGCAGCCCGCCGATGAACTGTCGAATCGTATTGTGCATTACGCTGCCGAAGCTCGTGGCCGCTTGCGGCCCTCCGCGAATGCCCCAGACTTGTCGGAAGAGATATTTTTGCGGACAGGCGTCGTAGGTCTCAATCGCCGAGACGCTGAGTTGGAGCGGCTCGAACACCGGGGGATGGTAGGTCGCCGCCCAGTGTGCGATTTGGGAATAGACGCGAGCGCGCTCGCGCGCAGAATCGAACAGCGAAGCCTCGGCGACCTGCGTTGCCCGCGGTGGCTCGGGCGCCATCGGGGTGAGTCGCTGGATGTCGCGCTTCTGAATTTTCGGATCCATCAGGATGTCGTCCAGGAAAAGGGAGGGTTTGGAGCGCTTGTTGACGACCGTGGTCAGTGTCAGATGCTCGCGGGCCCGCGTGAGCGCCACATAAAACAGCCGGCGCTCCTCCTGGATGTGGAAGTCGCCCTTCGGTTTTTCCTCTTTCATCAGTTCCGGCGGAAACTCGAGCACGCGCGGCCGCGCGTTTGCCGGAAAGCCGCCCTGCGTCAGGCGCATCACGAAGACATGCTCAAACTCGAGCCCCTTGGCGGCGTGCACGGTCATCAATTGCACCGCGTCCGATCGGGTCTCTTCGTCGAGGTTGATTTCCCCGCCTGCCTGATCGAAATAGTCGAGATACTCGACGAACTCATCCAGTCGCTTGGTTGTGCTCTTGAGCTGCCATTCCTCGACGAAGCGTACGAGGCGATCGAGATAGGCGTGATCCTCGCGCGAGACCACCAAGGCTAATTCAAGCTCTCGGGCAAGATGGTCGAGCAGTTCAGCGACCGGGATTTGCCCCGCGCGCTGGCGGAGGCGGGTGACCAGCGCCACAAGTTCGTCCGTCCGTTTGCGGTCGGTGCTGAACAGCAGCTCGCCCTGCGCGCTCCCGAGGGCATCCCAGAGCGAAAGCCCGCGGCCCTTGGAGGCGCGCTCCGAGAGGCGCACCAGCTCGCACGGCTCGAGGCCCCACCCCCCCGCCGCCAGCACGCGGGCACAGGCCACGTTGTCCGATGGGATCGCAATCAACCGCAGGTAGGCAAGGAGGTCCCGGACAAGCGTGTTTCCGAGAATGGTGAGATTCTTGATGACGAAAGGAATCTGGCGCGCAGCCAGCGCTTCGACCAGGCGGTCGCGGTGCACGTGCTGGCGGAAGAGCACGGCGAAATCTCGCCAGCGGCCCCCGCCATGGTGCAGCCGCTCGAGCTCCACAGCAATCCACTGCGCCTCCTCTTCCGCCTGGCCCAGCTCGACGATGCGAACTTTCTCTCCTTCGGGCTTCTGCGCCGTGAGCTGCTTTTTCGGCAGGAGAGGTGACTTTTCGTTCTGCCCAATCACCTGACCGGCGACGCGCAGGATGCGCCCGGTCGAGCGGTAGTTCTCTGTCAGCGACTGGATGGAGCAGGCGAGATCGTCCGACGATGCCTTCACCCCCGCAAATCGGTCCAGGAAGATCATGAAGCTGCCGAAGGAAGCGCCACGGAAGCGGTAGATGGCCTGATCGTCGTCGCCTACGGCAACGATGTTGCGCCGTCGGCCAGCCAGCAGCCAGAGCAGCTCGATCTGCGCGATGTTCGTGTCCTGGAACTCGTCCACGAGAATGTAGCGGTAGCGGTCCCGGAGCTCGTCGAGCAGCGCCGTGTTCCTTCTTAATTCCTGCACGGCTTCGAGCTGCGCCCGACCGAAGGTCACGACACCGGTTTCGCCGAGCAAGGCCTCGCTCGTGCGATAGACGCGGGCGATCTCTTGCTGTCGAGCGAGCTCCTCCTCGCGCACGCAGCGCGTTTCCATCGGGAGCGAAGCCTTCTCGCGCTCGTGGGCTTCCGCCAGGCGGTTGGCATAGCGCTGGTAATCGTCCGGCGTCACGAGCTCGTCCTGGCAGCGCGAGAGGAAATCCACGAAGTCACCGAGGAACTGGCCTGGCTCGGCCAGCCGGCGGAAGTGCTCGAGCTTGAGCCGCGCCAGATTCCGGCGCAGCAGGATCCAATGATCCACGTTTTCAAGCACGCGGAGTTCCGGCCGGAGGCGCAGCAGAATGGCGTTCAGGCAGAAGGAGTGAAACGTGGAGAGCCAGACCGCTTTGCCGCGCTCGCCCACCGCCCGGATGACGCGATGCTTCATTTCCCCGGCAGCCTTGTCGGTGAACGTCAGGCCAAGGATGTTTTCACCGGCGAGGTCCGGATAGGTTTCGAGCAGGTGGCGAATCCGCTCCGTGATGACGCGGGTCTTTCCGGTGCCCGCGCCCGCGACGACGAGCAGCGGCCCTTCGCCGTGCAGCACGGCCGCGCGCTGCTGGGCATTGAGCAGCGCGTAGCGATCCGGCGCGCGGTGAATTTCCAGCAGATTCGACATCTTCCTTCATCCTAGCCGAATTCCTGCGCGTAAGACAGCAACTTGTCGCTCCGCCGGGAGTTGGAGGGCTCTCGCGTCCTCCCCAATTGACGGGTGAGCATTTCTCGGTTAGGTGACCGGACGGCGAGCAAGCGGTATGGTTTCTCACCGTCGGTTGGGCAAGGGTTGGGGTACCAGCACCATTTCCTTCGTGTGGTAAGGTATCCACGTGGACAGAACACTTTCCTATTTTCAAGATAAAGCCGTGCTGATTACTGGAGCTTCTTCTGGCATCGGAGAGGAGCTGGCGTGGCAATTGGCCCAAGCCAGGGCCAAGCTTACGCTTGCCGCACGTCGTAGAGAACGACTGGAGAGTGTCGCCCAGAGGATCACAGCGCTTGGGAATGCAAGGCCACTCGTGGCCGAGTGCGACGTCACGCGAGCCGGGGACATTGAGCGAGCGGTGGCAGAAACTGTCCACAACTGGGGAAAGCTCGACGTCGTCTTCGCGAACGCAGGCTTTGCAGTGGTCGGTGCCCTCAAACAACTTTCCCTTGAGGATTACCGGCGGCAATTCGAAACCAATGTATTCGGGGTGCTGCGAACAGCTTATGCCGCGTTGCCTGAGATCGAGAAGACCAAAGGAAATCTAGTCCTCATCTCCAGTGTTTCCGGTTGGGTATCGACTCCTGGCACTTCGGCATACTCCATGAGCAAGTTCGCGATTCGCGCCCTTGGTAACTCCATTACTCAGGAGTTATCGCCAGCTGGGGTTAAGGTGACCCTCATCAGTCCGGGCTTTGTCGTGAGCAATATCCGGCGGGTCGACAAGCAGGGAAGGTTTCATCCCGAGGCCAGGGATCGAGTTCCTGCTTGGATACAGATGAGTACCCAGCGAGCGGTGCGGAAGATTCTCGAAGGCGTCGCCCGTGGAAAGCGGGAGCAGATTATTACGCTGCACGGCAAAGTATTTGTTGCGCTTGAGAGATTTCTACCCTGGGTGAATCGAGCGATGACGGCAAAGATCTCTCTGGCATCCCGCCGCTAGCAAAAGGTACGTATGCCGCTTTTCGGTGTGGCATCTGGTCAAAAACCTACGTGCGGAAGATTCAGCCTCGTCTGGCTGGCTTGATGGCGCCGCTCAACGATTTCATTGAAAGCATTGATGCTGTGTGTATTCATTATGACGGCGGACGGGTGGCCGCTAATAAAAAGTTTAATCGCAGAGATCAGCGCGCGTGGATGGCGGAAAACAGCTAAAGAGACAAGACTTGATCGCAAAACGAGTTGCCGGATCAGGGAGGTAGTCCTTCCCTCCGGATTGTTCCGGAACTACATGGTTTTCAAACGCTAGGCCTCGGTCTGGGTTTTCAGGTTATAAGGCCTCGTTCACTTCCTTGGCAGCCCGCAGCCCTGATTGCAGAGCGCCCTGCATCCAGTACGTCCACCTGGATGTGTGCTCGCCCGCAAAGTGCACGCGTCCTTCGGGTCGCTCCATTCCCACACAGATCGTAGTCATTTGGCCGGGGGGAAGGCAGCGCGGCAGCACCTCCGACCCAAGGGTCGGCCTGCCAGACTTTTGAGACTCCTCCCTCCAAATTGTCGAGCAGGCCGGGGTGCACCCTTTCCATTTCATGCGAAACGAATTCCATCCGCCGGTTACCGTCCATCGCGCCGGCTCGCTCTCCTACACTGGTCAACATGTAGGAAATCAGCAATCCTCGTGTGCCCGGCTGGTCATACGTCGGATGCTGGATCTCCTGCGGCAGATCGGAAATCCCAAAGCCGTTGTAATTGTCCTTTTCCCAAAAGCGAGTGCGGCATTGCAGGAGTACACGGGTAACCGTTTCATACGTTAGTTCCGCGATGGCTTTTCGTTTTGCTTCGGAAAAAGGTGGCTGCACTTCCACCCTGCGCAACACGGGAAAGGGAATTGTGAGATCAGGCGGTCGGCGTCAAAAGTGTGATGCGTCCCGGATTGAACTGCGACCGCGCGGACTTTGGCCGCATCCTGCTCAATCCGCACCACCGGAGATCCGTAGCGAATCTTGTCTCTGAGCTTGGCCGCAAAGGCCTTCGGCAGCAAGTCATTCCCGCCACTGATTTTGTATCGTGTTGTCTCTTGAGATTCATACCAGAATTCACGCAGATTCCATAAGAAAGAAGTAGGATCATCTTCGGCAGTCGTGAAAGGGAACTCCAGTTGCTCAATAGCGCCCCTTGATGCGCCTTGCTCTCTGAGAAACTCCGCCATCGTAACGCTGTCGTACGCTTTCAGTGGACCCGTTGGCCAATCCGGCGCACTGGGATCGCTCATTGCCTGCAGAGTGGCACCCATATACTTCCGCGGCTAACGGCCTCGGAAGAAAGCTCCAGCGGTGCTGCGCCGTCAAGTGTGCCGACGCCGCAACAGACCTAGCTTTAGAAATTCTCTGCGATGGATAGGAAGCAACATTACCGCGCTGGGTTTCTGACCCTGACCAACCGATCGTGCGCTGCCCAGCGCCGAATTCGCGCCATTATGTGATAACCCCCGGGCTGTGGGCAACTCGGAAGCTATGCCAGCCCCAGCCCACTTGTGCAGTCGGCTTTTCGGAGAAGTGGGCCGAAAGGGTTGCCTTTCGATTCGGTCAGGCCGGAAGGCCAGCGTTTCGTAACTATTCAGCCCTGCTGGTCAACTTCTGCAAGTCGGCGATGGCTACCTTGTCATCGTAAATCCCCGCTCCTACGACATAAGGGGTGTTGCCGGCTTTGAGGGCATAGCTGACCTTTCGCGAGCCCTCTTTTTCGCCCGGTTTCGGCCACCAGTACTCGACCCAGACTCCGAAAGGACTCGTTGTTGCTTGACAGAGCTTTGGGAAGAATTTTCTTCCGTGAGTGCCTCTCAAGGACGTAGCATCCTTGCCTATAAGATCCGGCCTCATTGGATGGGCGGCTATGGTTCCTTTGGCGCAGTCAAAAACGAAAATGTAGGTGTCCTTCCACACCCAGGGACCCTGTTTCTGATTGAATTGCCCAAGGCCAGCCTCGCCCGACTGCGACAGAGTACTTGAGGCCTGCCGCACCTTTTGCACCACCTCCTGCGGGGTTGCCTTTTCTTGCCCCACGCCCGTGTTGGAAATGCTGAGCAGGAGGAGAACCACCCCAAGAAGAACAAAGATCTTCTTGCATTTCATACTCATCCTCTTTCTGACGCTGGCGCGCCGCTAGGCTGGTTAGAGTTTACGACGAGTTGGGGCGCCTGCGAGCTGGGTCAAGTACTACGCCTGCATACGTTCTCGTTCAAGCTGGTCGTTTTGGAGAGAACACAGTCACGTTCTTTACAGAGTTGACGAAGAAGACCCGGCGTTTCACGATTTCAAAAGAGACGCAACTGTCGGAGGTCGTCGCTCACTGGCGCCCGGCTTACACTGCGTTTCCGGTCGGATGGTCGCCACCCCGGAAACTGAGCCGAAAAGTTCTCCGATCCAGCGAGTACATCAAACGCCGCCGACGCTAGCTGTAGAAAGAACAAGAAAGTGACGGCGCCGCATGTGATCCGAATATGCCACGGTCCAGACTTGACCTGGTAGGTGTCTGGCCGCAAGACACGCTAGAGAACCCACGTGCAAGGCCGCCGCTTTGCCGAAACCATACAGGGCACAGAAATCGTGAGCGCGGTAGTAGTTCTCTACACAGCGGCCCCTTTCGGCCGCTGTGCGAAAAAGTCGCTGTCAGTTCGTTCCATCCGAGTCAACAAATCCTGCCAATATGGCTGAAGGAAGGCAATCTTGCTGGCGATCTCGTCCTTAGTGCGCAACGCAGTTTCGTGGGGAATCGGCTTGGGTGTCCATCCTGTGGCGCGGGCGGCCGCTGCGACCGCCAGATTGCGTTGCACCATGCCTTCTAGCAGCAACATGAGAATCGTAGCATGCTGGATGTCCGGCCCGGTCGTGATCGCCCCATGGTTGGGCAATATAACCACTCGCGTCTTGCCCAGGGCAGCTGCCATGGGGCGGACCCGGTCCTCGGTCGCGGCAAGGCCGGGGTAATCTTCCTCAATCACAGATACCTCTCCCGCAAGCAAACAGCTCTCCTGATCATAGACTTCGGGAACTCTTCGAAACGTACCATAGGTGACGACCGCGGGCGGGTGCGTGTGGACGATGGCGACGATGCCCGGGTTATAGCGGTGGATGACTCCGTGGAGTTGTATGGTTTCATTCACTGCGCCCTGGCCTTCGAGGACTCCACCGTGATAGTCACAGGTGAGGATATCCTTTGGGGTGAGTGTGGCGAACGACGGTCCGAAACGATTTACAAGCATTTGGTTGGACCCAGTTGAAACGCTCAGATGCCCCGCATTGCCAGCGCTCAACCCTGCCCGGAAGAGAATCCTGGCTGCGCAGCAGATATCAAACTTGATTGCATCGCTCATGAGCCCCCCGCGATTCGGCTTATGCCGTACATCCTCTTGATACCCAGTTGGTTAGCAAATCCTATCACGATCTCCTTGCACCGGTCTTGACTTGCCTCGAAGCTTTCGTACCACTTCTTGGGCCAGTCCAAGGACGTTTTGCCGGGGGTAGTGGGCAAGCCTGGCAGTAACGACCGCATTTTTCCCTTGAACGCGGGTCATAGCCTAGCGCCACGAGTCGGGAGCGAGAGCCTTCCCAAAGTCACCACAGTCATTCTTTTGGCTTGAAACGGTCGAACTGATACGATGCTTATTCCGAAAGGCTGCGAGAGGTCTGAGTGTAAGAAGGCTTCCCTTTTTCTCTCCTCTGAGTTCTCAAGACCTTCTCAGGTGTCTTATACGGACCAGTCTCAGTTCTTGTCGTAGCTCCTCAGCATTTTTCGTATTTGCCAGACGCCATATGTTTTCAGCACTGGATAGTTAATCAAATCGGCCAGCAAGGACCTGGGTTCATATTCCAGGCGGTACGTGAGCCGAGAACCTTCCCGGTACGGCTCAATGCTCCAACATGCCTCTGCACTTCTAAACGGCCATCGTCCGCGAGACGTATCTGGACTGTAACAGTAAAGCTTGCCTGCTTCCCAGGCAGTTACCCGTTCCGTAAAAGACTTGCCGTTCCTTAGCGTACAACGACGAATCGTCCCGATGCCTTCTGGATTCTGTTCCAGAACCCTAACCTCTCGGAGAAAGGAGGTGTGATGGGGCAGTGCCTCGTGCTCGGTGATGCTCCGCCATAAAGCAGGCGGCGATAGGCGGAGGCTCACGCTGGTCTGGATTGTTCTCATGTCTCTCTCCCTTCTCTATGATCCCTGCAACAACTACGGCAAATAATAGCTAAACAGAGTAAGCGGTGTTGCCAAGGAACAGTTGTCTACAGTTGTCCCGAAAGCGTTTCCTTTCGCCCCGGCAACGTTGCTGTTGAAGACTTCAAGAGGGCCAACCCACTTCTTTGCTAAATGGAGATTGGCCCGCTCGGGTCGTGTCCAAGAGGCGTTGGCGGGCTTTGGGCCGCTTGTGCTGGCCATTCCCGTGGGTAAATGATTTGCTAGTGGGTTTGCTGCGCAGCCCTCAACACCCGACCCCAACTCCTAGCTCGGCCGCGATCTTCTCAGTATGGCGCGCCGAACCCGCGCCCGGCTGCCTGCGCGACCGTGGGTGTTCGCCCCTGTGTGTCTGCGGGGGTGTGTGGTCTTTTGGGGTGTAGGTAGAGAACCCGCCACCAAATTGACGGGGTAGTACACTACGGGAAAAATTCGGCTACACCCCTACCCCCTGCGCCCAGGCAGCCGGGCGCGGGTACGGCGTGGCCTCTGATACCTCAACGTGCTGTCCGGGCCGCGCGAATGTTTATTGCGAAGTGTTCTTTTCTTTTGGGAGAATTGCCTACAATTGGAGGCCCTATGCGAGCCCGATTCATTGTATTGATGGCGTTGGTCCCTATGAGTCCGTTGGCGGGTTCTCCGCAAAGCTGCGGTGTAGATTGTGGATCATACCGCTGGGGCGTGAAGACTCTCGCGGATGCTGACAAGCAAAACGTCAACTTGACGAGCACTAAGACTAGCACCGTGGCAGAAACTGCGGACGTTGGCAAAGCCAAAGAGCGGGGATAGGCCGGCGAACGGGCGCAAGCTCGAACCAGAACTAACCCTGTTTGAAGTTGGGGGGAACCTCACCATGTTCAAAGCTGAGCCGGACAGGGATCTTCATCTTGTGATTGCAGATCTGAATTCGCCGCAGCAGACCATGGTCGCTGAGATCCTGAATACCGAATGCAAACTGGCTTGCCAGTCTCTTGCGCGGACAAAGATTAGGGATGCAAGGACTGAGTTCCTTGAACAGTGTGGGGCACCAGCGAAGAAGTTCAAGACAGTCAACCCTCCGATCCAAGTCACGGTAAAGGGGATCGGATTCTTTGATAAGAGTTCGCACGGGAACGGCGCGGCATCTAACGGAATAGAGTTACACCCCGTGATCGAAATAAGTTTCTCCTTGTCAAACGGTGAGTGCTCTAACCGTGCACAATGAACTGCCGCGAGTGCGTCTAATAATCCATAGTGCCATCAACCCGATTTTTACGGCTTCGTCATCGAGGACGGTGGAGACCGGATCAAGTTTCTGGTCACAAAATCAGAACTAATGAAGAGCGTTCAATGGGCGGCTCAAGAAAGAATCTCTTCGAAGATTTTGAGCGCAGCTTCCCCGCCCGGCGGGGGGAGGCCAGGTCCGCCGCCACCGCGGCCGAGATCACCCGAGTAGTTCCAGCCCGCCTCCGCGAACACCATTAGCCCGGAGTGGACCAGCAATAATAACGGGGCCGACCGGTCCATCAGTATGGCGCGACGAACCCACGCCTCGCCGGTCTGACGGGGGCGCGGTTCGGGTTGCCATAATCAAAGACTGGATGCAAAAAAGTGTTGCGTACTCTTATGCTGCAATCGGCCGAGGTTATAGCCTGAAGAGCTACATTTTCAGCTGGCCTAGTTTTCGCGAAAGATCGACAACCCTAACTAACCCTAATCCTCTCGAGAAACTTATCTGCTTGTCGCAAGGCTGCAACGATTTCCCCTTTGTGCTCGGGTACCCCCTCGTGAACTATCCTGTTCCGCACTCTAAGCAGTTCTCGCACGCGGTCTTCGTCATCATTCTGCAAGAACCCATTGTGAACCAGAGATCTCACAAGTACAGAAAATAGGTTCCTTTGCGAGTGGTTCCCCCAGATTGGAGGCAACAAGGTTGCGCAACGCAAGTTCGATATCCTGCCAGCGAGTGACGAAAGAAGACGAGAGGTCCGGTGGCTGTGATAGATCGACGGCCTCCCGTGCCACCCGGAAGAGCCTTTGAAATTCTCTCAGTCGTGCGGCTAAGGATCAAGAGGCAGAACACTTGTGGAGCCGTGCGACTGGGAATATGAGGATTCGTTTTGAGCTGAAGTTTGCACCGTAATGATTAAGCTGAGGATTCCAACGAAACAGAGAGACGCGGAAATCGGACTATGTCGTCTGGGCAAGAACGAGCGGGCGAACCCTATTTGGAAATGCTCGCTGCTGCTCATGTGAGCAGAAATCACAACACTGTCGCAATTATATACCAAACCTGCTAATCGCCTTCTAGCGGGGGGATAATAGCAGGCTGAATCTGGGGATTCACCCCCAATTTGATCGCGTCCGTGTTGAAGACTTCTCGCGCCATAACCCACGCGAATGAAATGAAGTAGTGTTTCCAGTTCTAAACTCTGACTTTGAAGCACCGGAATCATGAGTCACCTCACGCCGTCCACGTCGCAGCGCATGCTGGTATGGCGCGCCGTGCCCGCGCCCGGCTGCCTGGGCGCAGTGGGTAGGGGTGTAGCCGAATTTTTCCCGTAGTGTACTACCCCCGCCACCAAATTGACCGCATCCCGCGCCGCGCCTATACTTAGCCCTAGACCCTGGCGGAGTCGAGGAGCGGCCCACCAGCCATCGGTCGCATTCGGGCCGCCGCAAGGAGAACTCATCATGGAACACCCGGTCATTTTGAGCGCGGTCCGCAGTCCCATCGGAAAGTTCCAGGGCGGCCTCGCTCCCTTGTCGGCAACGGAGCTTGGCGCCAAGGTCGTGGCAGAGGCCGTGCGTCGCGCCGGGATTGAACCCCAGCAGGTGGATGAAATCATCATGGGCAATGTCGTGCAGGCCGGCCTGGGCCAGAATCCGGCGCGCCAAGCGGGGCTGCGCGGTGGGCTGCACCACCGCGTCGCGGCGATGACGGTCAACAAGGTCTGCGGCTCGGGCTTGAAGGCTGTGGGGCTGGCCTCGCAGGGCATTCAACTCGGCGAAACAGAATTCGTGGTGGCGGGCGGGATGGAATCCATGTCCAATTGCCCCTACTTGTTGCCTCAGGCGCGCACCGGCTACCGGTTGGGGCACGGGCAGATCCTCGACTCGATGATCTCGGATGGTCTGTGGGACGCCTATGAAGATTTTCATATGGGCATGACCGCAGAGCTCGTTGCGGAAAAATACAAGATCCCCCGCCAGGAGCAGGATCAATTAGCGCTTGAGAGCCACCAGAAGGCCGTGCGCGCGATCAAGTCGTGCTTCTTTGAGTCGCAGGTGCTGCCGATCGAGGTGCCGCAGAGGAAGGGCGCGCCGGTGGTAGTGAAGCACGATGAATCGCCGCGTGAAGATTCGTCTCTTGAGGCCCTGGCGAAGCTGCGGCCGGCCTTCAAGAAGGACGGCACGGTGACCGCCGGCAATGCACCTGGCACGAACGACGGTGCAGCTGCGGTCGTGGTGACGAGCGAGCGTAACGCCTCGCGCCTGGGGAAAGCGCCGATGGCGCGCATCGTGGCGCAGGCGGTTTCTGGGGTCGAACCGAAATGGGTGATGATGGCGCCGGTCGAAGCTGTCGAGAAGCTGCTGAAGAAGACCGGCTGGGACCGCGACCGTGACGTGGACCTGGTCGAACTGAACGAAGCCTTTGCCGTACAGGCGCTGGCTGTGATCCGTGAACTGCGGCTCAATCCCCAGAAGGTCAACGTGAATGGCGGCGCAGTCGCGCTGGGTCACCCGATCGGTGCTTCGGGTGCGCGCATTCTCGTGACGCTGCTCTACGAGCTCCACCGGCGCAACTTGAAGCGCGGGTTTGCTGCCCTGTGCCTCGGTGGCGGCAACGCGGTAGCGCTCGCAGTCGAGCGCTAGCCACCCACGATCCGAGCTCAAGGGGGGCCGAGGCTGTGGCCTTGAGAGCCGAGGAAGTCTTCGGACTGCTCACCCCTGAGGCGCCAGATGTTCTGTCCCCAGTGCAAATCCGAGTACCGCGAAGGCTTCTATCGTTGCGCCGATTGCAACATTGATCTCGTGTCGCAGCTCAGAGAGCCTGGCATTCGCGCGCAACTCAAGGATGGATCCTCCGTTGCTCTGTGGCGGGGGCAGGACCCGGTTGTTTATACATCGCTTCTGAACGCCCTGCGCGAAGCGCAAATCCCATTTCACGAGCGGGTCACGCGTGATCCGAGAGGCCTCAATTCTTCTCTTTATCCTCCCTACCTTGAAGGACCGGGTTTTGAGCTTCTGGTCTTTGACGCGGACTTGGAGCGGGCACAAGCGGTTCTCGACTCCATGCTCGAGGCACTCGAGCGATCGGCGGACTCTCCACCCGAAACGGAATCTCCCTGTGAGCTGATCGCTCGAGTAACCCCAGGCAGCCCGAAGGACTGGGGCCCGGAGGAAGCCATCGCCGTAGCGTGGTCAGGCAACGATACGGAGATGGGGCAATTCTTGGAAGATGCGCTGCTCGAGAATGGCATCCCCTGCCGTACCCCGGAAGAGTGGGGCCCAGTGCGCATCCTGGTGCGCCCGGAAGACGAAGCGCATGCCGTGCGAATCGTCCGCGAAGTGCTCAAAGGTCGCCCGTCTGTCTAGATGCGCTTGACCTTCCTCTGCCTCCTGTGTTTCCTTTGCTTGCCCTGCTCCTGCTCTTCGAGAGGTTTGGTTGAAACTTGAGGCCATCAAGACCGTGGGCGTGCTCGGCGCGGGCACGATGGGAAATGGCATTGCGCACGTTTTTGCCAAGCACGGCTTCCGAGTGGTCCTGCGCGATATCGAAGCGCGCTTCGTCGAGCGCGGTCTCGAAATGATTGTCAAGAACCTCGACCGCGAGGTCAAGAAAGGTAAAGTAGCCGAAGTGGAAAAGCCGAAGATTCTCGGCCGCATCCAGGCGACAACGGAGGCGGCGGCTCTGACCAATGCCGATTTTGTGGTTGAGGCGGTGCCCGAGCGGTTGGAGTTGAAGCTCGCCGTGCTCGAAGAAGCGGACAAGCTGCTGCGGCCTGAGGCCATCCTGGCCAGCAACACGTCCTCGATTTCCATCACCAGGCTCGCCGCGGCCACGAAACGGGCCGAGCGATTCGCGGGCATGCACTTCATGAATCCGGTGCCTATGATGGTGCTGGTGGAGGTCATTCGCGGCTTGCAGACGAGCGAAGCGACACTGGCGACAACCGTCGCCTTGTGCGAGAAGCTCGAGAAGAAGCCGGTGGTGGTGAACGATGCGCCAGGCTTCGTCTCGAACCGCGTCCTGATGCCGCTGATCAACGAGGCAGCCTACTGCGTGATGGAAGGCGTAGCCACGGTCGAAGCCGTGGACGCGGTAATGAAGACGGGCATGAACCATCCGATGGGGCCGCTTGAGCTGGCGGACTTGATCGGGCTTGATGTTTGCCTCGATATCATGGAAGTGCTCTGCGCGGGCTTTTCCGATTCCAAGTACCGCCCGTGTCCGTTGTTGCGCAAGATGGTTTCGGCCGGCTGGCTCGGCCGGAAAACAGGCCGGGGCTTTTATACCTACTAGGAGCCTGCGCCAGAGTGTCGTCTGCTCGCTGACCTGCGAATCGGATAGGAGCCGCTGGTTCCTGCTTGCGCTAGGCAGCGGATGGATCCCTCGGGCCTGGGGGATTGGAACCTAGGGGGCGGCGAATCTCTTTTCTTTTTCTTCGCTCTAGGGATAAACACGCGCAGAGCTCAGCCACTCTCTGGTAAAATTTGATATGCAGGTCGTCTCCAGCGGTTTGATTCTTTCCATCGAGGTGGGACATGGCGGATGAAAAGACCAAAGTGCTCGAATCGGCCATCGCGCAGATCGAGAAGCAGTACGGCAAGGGCTCGATCATGCGCTTAGGCAGCAGGGATGTGCTGGTGCCCGTTAGCGTGATCCCCACGGGCGCGCTTTCGATCGACGCGGCCCTGGGCGTGGGTGGGTTTCCGCGCGGCCGGGTGGTGGAAGTTTTCGGACCCGAATCGGGCGGCAAGACAACGCTCGCGCTGCACGTTATCGCCGAGGCGCAGAACATGGGCGGGCAGGCGGCGTTCATTGATGCCGAGCATGCTCTCGATCCGAGCTACGCGCGCAAGCTGGGTGTGGATGTGGATAACCTGCTGGTCTCGCAGCCGGACAACGGCGAACAAGCACTCGAGATTGCCGAGACGCTGATTCGCTCGGGCGGAGTAGACGTGGTGGTCGTGGACTCGGTGGCGGCACTAGTGCCCAAAGCGGAACTCGAAGGGGAGATGGGCGAGCCGCAGATGGGCTTGCAGGCGCGCTTGATGTCGCAGGCGCTACGGAAGCTGACGGCCATCGTCTCCAAGTCGCGCACCTGCCTGATCTTCATCAACCAGATCCGCGAGAAGATCGGCGTGCTCTTCGGCAATCCGGAGACAACCACCGGCGGGCGCGCGCTGAAGTTCTACGCCTCAATTCGTCTGGATATTCGCCGCATCCAAGCCATCAAGGACGGCGACCGCGTGGTGGGTTCGCGCACGCGCGCCAAGGTAGTGAAGAACAAAGTCGCGGCGCCGTTCCGCGAAGCCGAGTTCGACATCCTCTATGGCGAGGGCGTGTCCCGTGAAGGTGATCTTCTCGACCTTGGGGTCGAGAAGGGGCTCATCGAGAAGTCGGGCACATGGCTGAGCTTCGCCGGCGAGCGGCTGGGCCAGGGGCGCGAGAACGCGCGGCTCTTCCTCAAAGAAAACCCAGACATCCGCGAAAAAATCGAAGCCGCACTCCGCAGGGCAATCGGCCTGACTGCCGCCGGTCCAGCCGAAGCCGAGAAGCCTGCGCCCCAGGCCGCTGTGGCAGCCGCCTCCAAGGGCAAGGGTTCACGTTGAGTGCCCATCCCGGTCCGGCACCGGGCGAGGTGTGATCTTCCTCTGATCCCCCAAGGGCAAAGGGAACTGGCCGCGTGGACACCTGCCCGCATTTCCTATTGCGCGGCCGGCAGTAAGTTCCCTAGAATCATTGCGGGCGCGGAGGAGGGGGCAACCCCGAGGCTGCGGGAGCGTCTAAAAAGGTGAGTGTGCCTGTGCGCAAGAAGACATTTCTGAAGTTCAAAGCTCTTCTGAGTTTTCTTCTGGTTCTCCAGCTTTCCATGTTTGCCGGGCCTGCTGGCGGCGCGGCGGATAGCGCCGCCGGCCGGTCGGCCCGGTCGTCGCGCCGGCACACCACGCGGTATCGCTACGGCGTTCCCACGTACGCGGATTCCACCAAAGAAGACGTCGGGGAGTTCGACGATCAGGTGGTGCGCCAAGTGGCCGTCGAGGCGCTGGGGCGCTACAACGGCTCCGTCGTAGCCATGGATCCCCATACCGGCCGAATTTTGACAATTGTCAATCAGAAGCTCGTTTTTTCTTCTGGCTTCATTCCCTGTTCGACGATCAAGCCGGTGATTGCACTCGCGGCACTCGAGGAAGGCATCATTACGCGCGACACCATGGTGCCCATCTCGCGACGCCACTACATGAACCTCACCGAGGCGATGGCCCATTCCAACAACGCCTTCTTCGAGGCGCTCGGTCGGCGCTTGGGTTTTGAGACCGTGACGCGTTACGCGCGCCTGCTCGGCCTAGGCGAGCTGGCCGGCTACGGCATCACCGAAGAATACCCGGGGGCGTTTCCCTCCGAGCCCCCCGCGCACGGCGGTGTGGCACGCATGTCGAGCTTCGGGGAAGGCATTCAGATCACGCCGCTGCAGCTCGGGTCCCTGGTCGCGGCTCTCGCCAATGGCGGCACCGTCTACTACCTGCAATATCCGCGCACCGAAGAGGAGCGGCTGAACTTCACTCCGCGCATCAAGCGCACGCTGAATATTGAACCGCTACTGCCGGAGCTCCGCGACGGCATGCTCGCGGCGGTGCTTTATGGGACGGCACGCTCGAGCTTCGATCCCGATGGCGAGCAGGCACTGGGCAAGACGGGTACCTGTTCGGACCAAAGCTCGCGCCTGGGCTGGTTTGCCTCCTATGCGGATCAGAGCCACCCGCGTATCGTGCTCGTTGTCCTGTTGCGGGGCAATACGCGCCGCGTGAAGGGCCCGACAGCCGCCGAGATTGCTGGCCGTATTTATCGCGGGCTCCGCGAGCATAACTTTTTTGCCGGGAACCGGCCCGATATCTCCACCACGGCCACGACAACCTTGACGACCCCGCCCAGCGGCGGAACTCGGCCCTGAGTCGCGGACAGCAGTTTATCGCTCACCTCTTCACTCTGCCTGCGCACACATCTTCCCTCGGCTGTTTCAAAGAACACCGCTCACCAGTCGCGTCGCTTATCGGCGAGGGTGCAGTCGGCCGAGCTTCTGCCAGAGATGCATCCGTCGGGGCTCAAACTGCGCGTCGTAACAGGCATCGCAGAGCTCTTCGGCTCCTTCACCCCCCCGACGCGGCCGAAACGTCCGGCCACACTCGACGCAGGTCTGATCGGGAATCCGATGGTGACGATTGGGTGGGATAAAGAGGACACCTTCCATGGAGTTACCTCCTCCGTTCCCCAGCAGGTTCGCGGTGCCCCGCCTTTGGCCTTGGGAGGGCAAGGGCGGAAACGCCCAGCTGAGTGAGTCTCTTTGCAAACCGCACTCCAAAAAAGGGCCTCAGCAAGTCACTGACAATGCGCAGGTTGTCCGCGGCCTGGAAATCGAAGTGCAAGAGAGTTTCTATAGCAGGCTTTCTGGTTCCAGCTTGTGACCTCTTCTCGGCACCCGGTCTCCCCGGTCGTCAGGCCGGGGTTGCTGGGGAGGGACGTCTCACCGATTCTTGTTTTGACAGGTACTTTCTCTCTAAGCCATAAGGGATGGCGTGAAATGGGAGAGAACCGCGCGCCCGCGGCGCAATCCTGGGCACTGAATCGGGGGGGCATGGTGAATCGTGGTTTCCTGATTGTTTGTCTGACTGTTTTGGCTCTGGGTTTCATTTTCCTGGGCTTCGTCTTCAAAAAGCGTCTCGAGGCCGCACGAGAGTTCTCTCGTGAAGTGGCGCTCGCCCGTCAGGAGGCCGGGCAGATCCGCGACCGGGTGGTGTTTTTTTCTGAGCACCGTGTGGCGGCTCGTCTTACCCTTGCCGATTCGCTCGAGCGGATGGGTGTGAACTCGGTCGCCGCAGCTGGCATGGTTGCTGCGGCGCAGTCTGTCTACGACCTGCATCACTTCCGCGCGGGAAATTCCCTTGCGGTGGGCCGCTCCGTCGCGGGCGAGCTGCGCACGGTGCGGTATCAGATTGACGCCGACCGCCTGCTGTGGATCGAGCCGCGCAACGGCGGATTTCGGGCCGAGATCAAGACCATTCCCTCGCACACCGAAGTCTCTGGGGTGAGCGGGCAAGTCCGCGATTCGCTGTTCAACGCCGTCACTGACGCCGGTGAGAGCCCTGAGCTGGCCATACGGTTGGCGGAAATCTTCGGCTGGGATCTCGATTTCTATACGGACCCGCGCCCGGGCGATACCTTCCGCGTCGTCGTCGAGAAGAGGAAGCATCTCGACGGGCGCACCGCCGCCTACGGTCGCATCCTTGCGGCCGAGTACAACAATAGCGGCCATGCCTACCAGGCCGTGTTGTTTCATGATCCGCAGGTCCGGCCGGCGTATTACTCCGCGGACGGCAAGTCGCTTGAGAAGGCCTTTCTGCGTTCGCCGCTCAAATTTGCCGCGCCGATCACGTCGCATTTCAGTCGCAGCCGCTTCCATCCCATTCTGAAGACCTACCGCGCGCACCTGGGAATCGACTACGGCGCCCCGACCGGCACGCCGGTGCAGGCCATCGGCGGCGGCCGCGTGGTCTTCGCGGGGCGCAAGGGCGGCGCGGGGAACTTGGTCCATCTCCAGCACGCCAATGGCTACGAGACGATGTACATGCACCTCTCGCGCGTCTTGGTACGTCCCGGCCAACATGTGAACCAGGGCCAGCGTGTCGGCCTGGTGGGCAGGACGGGACTGGCCACCGGCCCGCACCTCGATTTCCGCATCCGTCAAAACGGTGTGTTCCGCAACTTCGAGACGCTGCACCTGCCGCCGGCGCAACCGATCGCCAAGCGAGAGTGGAGCGACTTTGCTGCCACACGCGAGCGCGCTCTCGCCCTACTGCCTGATCCCAAGGCCCTCGAGGCCGCCGCCAAGACCGCCGCGCCGGACACCGCCGGCAGTGTCGATACGCACTCCGGCTCTGCCAGCCAACCCCGTTAGTACGATTTGCAAACTTCCCAAAAACAAATGGGTGTCCCAAGCGCTAGGAACACCTGAGCAACTTCTTGTGACGCGAGGTAGGGGGCAAGCACAGGCAGTGGATTCCGTGCCCGCGAAGCAGTGGCACCAGGACAGCGAGAAGGAGCGCTACATTAGTTCCTGGAGGTTGGGGGAGATGTCGCGGTGGTAGAGGTCCAGTTCGGCCAGGGGTTTTTCACCCAGGCCGGGTAGCTTGGCCTTCAAATGGTCCTCGTAGGTGGGCACATCGAGCTTGTAGTAGAGGCCCAGCGCGAGCCGGCCGCCGGTCTCCTGTGATTTCACGAGCGCCTGCGCTTTCTTCTGCGCGATTTCGGCAGGGTCGTTCGGGTTGTGCACCAGGGGATCGTAATCGGTCTCCTCGAGCTTGTAGAGGCGCGGCTGGCCGTTCACAGACTCCGCGTACCAGCCCTTGGTGTGCAAGTCGTTGTAGGTTGGGCAGGTCTGGTACACGTCAATCAGGGCGCTGCCATGATGCTGGATGCCCTGGGCGATAAGCTCGGACAGATACTTTGTGTCGAGCGCGTAGCCGCGCGCGACAAAGGTATAGCCGCACGCCAGGCCGAGCAAGATGGGGTCGATGGCGTCCATGATCGCTGCTTCAGGCATGGACTTAGTCTTCTGTCCTTTTGCGATCGTCGGGGAGGCCTGGCCCTTGGTGAGCGCGTACACGTCGTTGTTGAACACGACGTAGGTGATGTCCAGGTTCCGGCGGCCGCCGTTGACGAAGTGCCCCGCGCCGATGCCGTAGGCGTCGCCATCGCCGCCCACGCCAATGACGGTCAGGCTATGGTTGGCGAGCTTCAGCGCGGTGATGCTCGGCATCACACGGCCGTGCAACGTGTGGAACGCGTACGTGTGCATGTAGTGCGGCGCTTTGCCGGCGCAACCGATGCCGCTCACCACTGCGGTGCGGTGCGGCGGAATCTGCAGCTTGGCCAACGCCATCTGCACGGCGGAGAGAATGCCGAAGTCGCCGCAGCCTGGACACCAATCGTTATGGATCTCGGCCTTGTAATCGGCGGGCCGGAAAACCTTCAGATCGGGTGCGACAGTGGACATCACTTATTCTCCCCTGACCTTGTTCTGCGCAAAGCGTCCCTCCCGAAAGGCTGTGCTCAGCCGGATCCCACTGGGCGGGGTCATTTGTTGTAGCCGGGCGGCAGCGGCACCATCGGTGCCAGCATTTTCGGCCGCTTCTTGCGCAACTCGAGCATCTCGTTGAGCTGCTCGAGTCCGTACTCGGGCGGTACGACCTTGCCTTCGGAGACGATCAGGCGCTCTGGGCCGCCAGCCACGGCCTTCTCCACGGCGACAATGATCTCCTCTTCGCTGAACGGCCGCCCGTCAAATTTCACCACCTGGTGGTGGACGCTGAAGCCGGTTTCAGCGCGGACGAGCGTGGCAATCTGGCCCGAGTAATTGCAATCAAATGAGATCACCTTCGCCGCCGTCTTGAGCAGCTCGCTAACCGGCGCGGTTGGGAAGGGACGCATCATCCGGAGCTGAAGGAAGCTGTAGTTCTGATGCTGGGGGTCGATGCGGCCAAGCGCGTCGCGGATGGCGCCGGTGGTTGAGCCCCAAGCTACGATCAGCACCGGCGTTTTCTTCTGCCCGTGCGCCGGGCCAATCCAGCGGAACTTCTTCTCATCGGGAATCTCTCTGGCGGCGAGCGAAAGTTTATTCATGCGCTTCTGCATCATCTCGATGCGGTTGCCGATGCCTTCGGTGATGTGCCCGCGCGGGTCATGCTCGTCCGAAGTGGTCCAGAAGATTCCCCCCGGCGTGCCGGGGATGGCGCGCGGGCTGATGCCGTTTCGAGTGAAGGCATGTCGGAAGTAATCGCCGTTTCCGTTCGTGCCGGGCTGGTAGATCAGGCCGCGATCAATCTTTAGCCGCGCCGTGTCGAACACGGGCAGCGTTTGGTAGCAACTGGCCAGGTGTTTGTCCACCAGGACAATCACCGGGAGCTGATAGCGGTCGGCATAGTTGAAGGCGTCGAAGGTGTCGTAGAAGGATTCCTCGATGTCGCCGGGCGCCAGCACCAGGCGCGGGATATCGCCCTGGCCTGCATGGAGCGCGAAGAGCAGATCGCCCTGCTCCTGGCGCGTGGGCAGCCCTGTCGAAGGTCCGCCGCGCTGGTAGAGCAGCACCACGGGGCCAGGCGCTTCCGTAATGGCGGCAAAGCCGAGGCCTTCAGGCATCAGCGCGAAGCCAGGGCCCGAGGTGGACGTGGAGGAGCGCACGCCACCGTGCGCGCCCATCACCGCGGCGTCGATCGCGGACACTTCGTCTTCGGTCTGCAACACTAGCAGGTTGAACTCGCCTTGATAATGCTCGAGGTAAACGCTTTCGTCGGTCGCCGGGCTGATGGGGTAGTACGTTTGCAGGCCGCAACCGGCCTTGATCTTGGCCAGGCCGACGGCCTGTGTGCCCTTGATGAGGATTTGCTCGCGCTTCGCCGGTGCCGGCGGCAGCTTGAAGGGCAACTCCTGGGCAAAGTTCTGGCGGGCGTATTCGTAGGCGTACTTCGCGGCGTTGACGTTCAGTTGCGCGACCTTGCCGGCCTTCATCCCGAAGCTCTCGCGGATGGCCTGGGCCACCGACTCGAAATCGAATCCCAGCACGGCGACCGAGGCGCCCAGGGCCAGCGTGTTGGTCATGATGCGGTAGGCCCGCGCCTGGCCGGGCTTGCCGGCTTCGGCCAGCGCGCGCTCGAGGAGTTCGGCGTAGGGCATCTCCAAGAGCCGGATATCGTTGCGCTCGATCCACTCGATGAATTTTTTCTGCTCGATGTCGTAGAGCAGGGCCCCGCCGGGAGCGATTTCGTGGATGTGGCCGCGGTGTGCCGGGAACTCATGGTACATGTCGCCGACCAGCGTCTCCTCGTCGAGCGCGGAGAGCAGGTGTACGGCCTCGACGTGCGAGCCGACCGGCGCATCCGAGATGCGTAGCCGGTAGGCGCTGTGCTTGCCCTTGATGTTCGAGTGATATTCGATCTGGCCGAAGACGTAATAGCCGGCGCGGGAGAGCGCTTTGGCCAGAATTTCCGCACTGACATTCAGGCCGCTCCCCTGCGGCCCGCCGATCATCCAGGAAAAAGACGAGGGCATGGGTCCGTCCTGCCGACCTCCCGCGCGCAAGCGCAAGGAAGAGAGAATAGGCACAGCGCCGTCAGTCACATGTGCCGCAATCTGTGAGCATACCACACCTGCTGCGGTTCGAGACAGGCCGAGTGCGGACCTTCCGTGCGCAGTGTGAAACCGAGCCGGTTTGCGGCGTGGATTCCCCGGTCGAGAGCGAAGGTTTCCACGTGGCGCATTCCGCCGAGATGGGCATGCGTCGGGCACGCCGCATCGCGGGCACAGCGCCTTTTTGCTTGACTTTCGCCTTGTATTCGCCTAGGCTCCGGCTGAGCGCGGCTTTTCCGGGAGCGTGCCATGGCCCTCACCAAGCGGCAGAAGGAAGTCCTCGATTATCTGGTGAGCTTCCTCAACAAGCATGGCTATTCGCCGAGCTTCGAGGAGATCGCCAAGTCACTCAAGCTCACCTCGCTGGCGACGGTGCACAAACACATCACGACACTGGAGCGCAAGGGCTTCGTCCGTCGCGGCCACAACCAGAGCCGTTCGATCGAGGTGCTGCAGCTGCCCAAGCCTGTGCGCGAACAGGTGATCGAGCGGCGCGTGGTCGAGCTGCCGCTTGCTGGCCGCATCGCTGCTGGCCGGCCGCTCGAGGCCGTCGAAGAGCGCGAAACGATTTCGCTTGGGGATTTCGCCCGCTCGAGCAACGTCTTTGCGCTCGAGGTGAAGGGCAACTCGATGGTCGACGACCACATCCTGGACGGCGACTTCATCGTTGTCGAGCAGACCCGGGTGGCGAATCCCGGCGAAATTATTGTCGCGCTGGTCGGTGACGAGGAAGCCACGCTGAAGCGCTTCTACCGCGAGCCTGGCGGCAAGATCCGCCTGCAACCTGCCAACACGGAAATGCGGCCCCTCATCGTTCCGGCCTCAGAGGTGAGGATTCAGGGGCGAGTCATCGGCGTCCTCCGCAAATACGGAAAGAGCAGTTGACCCTCTGCGGTTCAAGATCGAAAGAAGTCCTCCCGCAGCAACCGTGAAAGCCTGAGCCACAGGCGTTGCCAGACCGAACATCCGTTCTCATTTTTCTCCTTGCCTCAGTTTGCAGCCGCGGAGTACAGTGGTCGCCACTCCAGTCTAGCGCAGGAGTTCAGCCGGGTTGGTCGACCTTAGGAGAGGCCATGTGGAACAACAAGAAACCCGAGCCGCCGCGACCCGCTGCGTCCAATCCGCAGGTCACGAATCCACCGAAGGCGGTTTCGGCACCAATGGAGGGAACCAGTATGAGCACCGACGCCATGCGTCCGCTGAGCAGCACCCCCGACCGCTCGAGCGCGCGGTTGGGCACAAGCCTGCACGTCAAAGGTGAAATCTCCGGCAACGAGGACTTGCATATTGACGGCAGCGTGGAAGGATTAGTTCAGCTCGAAGACCGCAAGCTGACCGTGGGAGCGAGCGCCAAGCTGACCGCCGACGTGGTGGCACGCGAGGTGGTCGTGTACGGCAGCGTGAAGGGCAATCTGCGCGCGCGCGACCGCATCGAGATCAAGAAGGATGGCTCGGTGATTGGCGACCTCAATACCGCGCGCATCATGATCGAGGACGGCGCGTACTTCAAAGGCTCCATTGAAATCGACCGTACTGCGGAGAAGGATGCGGACCTGGAGAAGGCGACCTATACTCGCTCGACCACCGTGGCGCACGCTCCGACCCCTTCGACGAAGTCCAACTAGCCCTTCCTTGTGCCGCCGGGCGGTTTCGGGTGGCGCTCGGCGGCCCCGAGCGGTGTCGGCAGGCTCCGCGCGCGGCATGGTACGGGATTTCCGAGGCCTTCGGGCGCGTTGACAAAATTAGGCGCATCCTCTATCGTTGAGTTTTGTCTTGTAGGGAAGAGGTGTGACTGAGCGCATGCGGACCTACGTGCCTCGCGGCCAGGAGGCCGAACGGCTCAAGCAGGGCAATACTTGGTACGTCGTGGATGCCGCTGGGCAGGTCCTCGGGCGGCTGGCTACGCGCGTGGCCCGGTTGCTGATCGGCAAGGACAAAGCGAGCTTCACGCCCTACCTCGATAGCGGCGACCACGTCGTGGTGATCAACGCGGACAAGATCCGTCTGACCGGCAATAAGCTCGAACAGAAGGTGTACCGCCGCCACAGTGGCTACCCGGGGGGCCTCAAGGAAGTCCCCGTGAAGCGACTCCGGCCCGAGCGCGCTGACCTGGTGGTGCGCGAGGCCATCCTTGGCATGTTGCCCAAGAACAAGCTGCGCTCACGTCGCGCCCGCAAGCTGCGCGTGTATCTGGACGCCAAGGGACTCGAACGTCATGCCGGGCAAAAGCCGCAGCCCCTGGCGCTCTAGCCGCGGCTTTTGGGTAGCGGAGTTGATGGCCGAGCAGCGGCAAGCCAAAGATTCTCTTCTTGGGTGAGGAGGGAGGTTGAGTACCATTCCCACGCCCGTGGAGGGCGACACCAAACGGCCGTTCTACGGCACCGGCCGCCGCAAGGAGGCGGTCGCGCGTGTATTCGTGAAGCTGGGCTCCGGCAAGTACGAGATCAACGGCCGGGGGGTGGACGAATACTTCCGGAACGTCGCCTGGCGGAACGCGGCACTTGAGCCGCTGAAGTTTACCGAGACGCTCAACCAAGTGGACGTGGCCGCCACGGTGAAGGGTGGCGGCGTGGGCGGGCAGGCCGGGGCAGTACGGATGGGGCTCTCGCGGGCCCTGGCGTTATTCAATCCGGAGCTGCGCCCGGGCTTGCGGAAGCACGGATTTCTCTCGCGCGATTCGCGCATGAAGGAGCGCAAGAAGTACGGGCAGAAGGGCGCCCGGAAGCGCTTCCAGTACAGCAAGCGTTAGTTCTGTCCTCGAGGGGCGGCCCGCGCCGCACTGGGGACCAATTCACGGCCGGCAAGGAGCCGGCAAGCGGATGCTCGGCCGCCGCGGCCTCTGGGGCAGTGCCTGGGCGCGGTGGTAGGCAAGCATCCAATCCACAAGGAGGTACGTTGGCGGTTGAAATTACGATGAAAGAGCTTCTGGAGGCCGGCGTTCATTTCGGCCACCAGACCCGTCGCTGGAACCCGAAGATGAAGGAGTACATCTTTGGCGAGCGAAACGGAATTCATATCATTGACCTGCAAAAAACCCTGAAGATGTTCCGTGAGGCGAGCAAGTTCGTCAGCGAACTCGCCGGTCAGGGCAAGACGGTGCTCTTCGTGGGCACCAAGCGCCAGGCCCAGGAAGCCATCGCCGAAGAGGCACAGCGTTGCGGGATGTTTTATGTCAATCACCGCTGGCTCGGCGGCACGCTCACCAACTGGGCCACCCTGCAGAAATCCATCAAGCGCCTGAAGACCCTAAAAGCCATGATCGAAGACGGCCGCATGGCCCAACTCTCGAAAAAGGAAGCCGCGCGGCTGGAGCGGGAATTGAAGCATTTGCAACAAAACCTGGAAGGTGTCGAGAACATGACCGCATTGCCCGACGCCATGTTCGTGATTGATTCCCACGCAGAAGAGATTGCGGTGCGCGAAGCACGCCGCATGGGCGTTCCCGTGGTGGCCATCGTGGACACGAACTGCGCCCCCGACCTGGTGGACTGGGTCATTCCCGGCAATGACGACGCCCTGCGCGCGATCCGACTGTTCACCTCGAAGATTGCCGACGCGGTGCTCGAAGGTCGCCGGGCGTTCGAGCAATCGCAGATTGCGGAGCAGAAAGTGGAGGAGGGCGCCGAGGGCGTCGCTGAACAGGTCGAATACGTGGACACCAGCCAGTACGAGGCTTACGAGAAGCAGGAAGGCGACTTCGTCGATCAGGCAGTCGCGGAACCGGGCGTCGAATCCGCGCTCGATTCCGAGCTCCCCGTTCCCACCGAAGAAGAGAAGGAGCGGTAACGAGGCCGCGAGAAGCTCGCGGCCTCAGTGATCCCTTTGGCGGGCGCCGTGTAGCCGTTTTCGTAACCGCGGGTGTTTCGGACGCCTGCCGGGCCCCTGTGGAGGAAGAGCATCCCGCGCAAACGCCAGCGCCCGCCGAAGTCTAGGGTTCGTCGGGCGGGCCGCCGACGGGCAAGAAAAACGAAACGGCGGGGGAAGAAACGCATCCAGACGAAAGAACCCCGAACCATTCGAGAAGGAACTCAGAAGCCGATGACCACAAAACCCGAGCAAGTCAGCATCCCTGCCCAGCAAGTGAAGGAGTTGCGGGAGCGCACCGGCGCTGGCTTCAGCGATTGCCGCGCGGCACTCCTCGAAGCTGGCGGCGACCTTGAGCTGGCGATCAACATTCTGCGCAAGAAGGGCCAGGCCGCGGCACAGAAGAAGGCACAGCGCGAGGCCACCGAGGGACTGATCGGCAGCTACATCCACGCTGGCGGAAAGATTGGCGTCATTGTCGAAGTGAACTGCGAGTCGGACTTCGTGGCGCGCACGGAGGATTTCCAGCGGCTTTGCCACGAGCTGGCCATGCACGTTGCCGCGCTGGACCCACGCTTCGTGAGCCGCGAAGAGGTTACGCCGGAGATCCTCGAGCGCGAGCGCGAAATCTACCGCGAGCAGGCTCGGTCAACCGGCAAGCCCGAGTCCGTCATCGAACAGATCGTCGCGGGCAAGATGAAAAAGTTTTACGAGGAGAACTGCCTCTACGAGCAGCATTTCATCAAGGATGAGTCCCTAACCATCCGTGAGCTCATCAACCAGATGATCGCCAAGCTCGGCGAAAACATCACCGTGCGGCGCTTCGTCCGGCTGAAGGTCGGCGAGGCCGGCGGCCCGGTGGTCGCCGGCGTGCCTTCGCCTTAGGCCGCTCCTCGAAGACCTCCCGCCGAGTACTTCCTTCGCCGCCTGTGCTCGCACTCGCCGTGCGAGCTGCGCCATTCTCTGCTAGAATTTCCGCCGACCAGATTCCGCGCGACATCCAATCGGAAGATTGAGCAGCATGACGACCCCAACTCGAGTGTCCAAGAAGCCGATCGAACGGTCCGCCAAGAGCGGTGAAGAGGCTAGGCAGCCGGCACCGGTCTTTCCGCGCATCGTCTTGAAACTCTCGGGGGAGTCCTTGCAAGGTCCGCAGGGCTACGGCATCCACGCCGAAACCGTGCAAAGCATCGCGCGCGAAGTGAAGGAGGTCAACGAGCTTGCCGTGCAGGTGGCCATCATGGTGGGCGGCGGCAATATTTTCCGGGGAACCCGCCAGAAATCGCTGGCCATTGACCGCGGCACCGCTGACTACATGGGCATGCTCGCCACGGTGATTAACGGCTTGGCCCTTCAAGATGCGCTCGAGAAGCAAGGTTGCTTTACCCGGCTGATGAGCGCCATCGAGATGCACCAGGTGGCCGAGCCCTTCATCCGCCGGCGCGCCACTCGCCACCTGGAGAAAGGCCGTGTGGTGATCTTCGCCGGGGGCACCGGCAATCCGTATTTTTCCACGGACACGGCCGCCGCGCTCCGTGCCATGGAGATCAAGGCGCAGGTGATTCTGAAGGCCACGCGCGTGGACGGGATCTATGACGCGGACCCGGAAAAGGTCCGCGGGGCGAAGATGATTGAGCGTATCAGCTACCTGGACGTGATCCAGAAGGGGCTTTCGGTGATGGATTCCACGGCCATCTCGCTCTGCATGGACAATAAGATGCCCATTATCGTCTTCAATCTGAATGTGCCGGGCAACATCCGGCGGGTGGTGCTGGGCGAGAAGGTCGGCTCCATCGTCTGCTGAACTTCAGGCGGAGGCGCGAAGGCGGATGACGGCGGTAGCCAACACGAAGGAAGGGATGGCGCAGGCCCGCACGCGCATGGAAAAAGCGGTCGAGGACTTCCGCAAAGAATTGGCGGCACTGCGCACCGGCCGGGCCAACGTGGCGCTGCTCGATCACATTCGCGTGGACTACCACGGCACGCCGATGCCGATCAACCAGCTCGGCACGCTCTCCGTGCCCGAGCCGGCCATGATTATCATTGCTCCTTGGGACCCCAATGCGGTCTCTTTGATTGACAAGGCCATTCGCATCTCCGACCTGGGGCTCAATCCTGCGAGCGACGGTAAGGTGATTCGCGTGCCCATCCCGGCGCTGACCGAGGAGCGCCGCAAGGAGCTCGTCAAGCACTTGCACAAGGTGCTCGAGAACCACCGCACTGCCGTGCGCAACGTCCGCCGCGACATCAAGGAAGCCATCGAAAAGCTGGAGAAGGAAAAGAAGATCAGCGAAGACGACCGCAAGCGCACGATCGACGAACTCGAGAAGATCACCCACCAGGAAACGAAGAAGCTCGAAGAGCTCTCCGCCGCTAAGGAAAAAGAGATCCTCGAAATCAAGTAGGGTATTGCGCCCGCGGGATCAGTTGACCGAGTTGACGAAATCCGGCAACAGGAGCACGAAGAAGCAATCGCCGGTGGCCGCCAAACAGGAGAGGATGCCGCGGCGCACGAGCTTGGTAGGCGTGTCGTCGGGGAAGAGCACTGGATATCGCGCGGAGCGCAGCGCTTCGGCGAACGGCCGCAGCTTGTCACTCCCGCTGACGAACCGCACCTCTTCCACCCTTGCGCCAGCGGGCGTGAAACTCAGCAGCACGAAGAATTCCGCGTTGGCGCTCTCCTTCAGCAGCCTACCCAGCTTGACGGTGCGCTGCTCGGCGAGCTTTTCGCCCGCCTCGTGAAGAAGCGGCTCGATCT
>DATFXF010000089.1:0-3284 GCA_035258565.1 Candidatus Acidiferrales bacterium | reverse complement strand
AATCAGCTCTTCGCGCGCGTCGCCCACCACCTTGGCTAGCTTTTGAAGTATCTGCGCCCGCTGTGCGAACGTCATCGCTCGCAGCGCACGCCCTCCCTTATCGCGGGCGAAGCGCACCGCGCCAGCCAGATCGAGACCTGCCGTGGAGGTCTGCGCTAAGACCTCTTCGGTCGACGGATTGACCAGCTCGCTTTGCTTTCCTGCGCCCGCGCGCCACTCGCCGCAGACATAACTGTTTAGGATGGTAGCCATGGTGCGCAACGCTAACCGGGAAGGGAGGTGAGGTGCAGTCTCAATCGAGCGACTTGATCGACGGATCGTCCAGATACGTGCGGGTGAGAAGTTTGCGCCTCGGGCGCAGCCTGCCCAGCCAATGGCGCAGATAGGCCGAGGCAATCAGCCACAGGCGCGCCAGCGGCTTGATCTGCGCAATCCGGCCCGACAGGATACCCATGCGCTGTAGGCGCAGCTCGAGGATCGCGACCAGGTGCTGCAAAAACGCCGGTGCTTGACGGAGAACTTCGTGTTCTCGACCGAGCCTTCGGCTCACATAGCCCGCCAGTCGATCCATCGCCAGGATTGAGCCCAGGTTGAGCCCAAGCAGGCAAGAGGCCAGCCTTGGATTTTGTTCTACCAGCCGTCGCGTCTGGCGCTCCCCGAACGCGACGTGGCGTTCCTCTTGGCGGGCGGCGCTTTCAAGAATCTTTACGACCCGCTTGTCCTCGATGGTGTCGATCAGAGCGTAAAAGATGGTCAGCACCAGACCTTCGCCCACTGCCATCTCCGTTGCCACGTGCTCCACGTAGTCAGTGCCCATCGAGCCTGTCGCCATGAAGCGGATAAGCGGGTGCGCCGGCCCGGGCTTGAGGTCGATGAGATCATAGATGCGAAGGAATTGACGGACGTGGCTTAACTCCTCGACGGCCTGGCGAGCGAAAAAGGCCGCTGCTTCCAGCGAAGGGGCTCGGTAGAGCCAGTGCCCGCACTGAATCCCGGTGATTTCTCCATAGAGAAACTGATCGAAGATCCACTTGAGGATCAGCGCGTCCGCGGGCAAGCGGAATTTCGCCGCGCCGAAGTCGAAGCGCATCTCTTCCCTGGAGATCAACATGCCACCGGTCTCCGGCGTGAGATCCGTGGCCTGCTCCTCGTCTGGGCCATCCACCCGAGCCAATCTAGGCGGCCGAAGGGCCACCTTGAAAGAGCGTGCTCGAAACGCCGACACTTGGGCGGCATGGATGCCCGGGACTTTCAGCAGCAAGCGTTCGTCGCCGACGCCCACGCGGATTCGCTGATGTGGAACCGCGATCTGACGATCTCGTCGACGGAAGGGCACGTCGACTTTCCGAGACTTCGCCAGGCGGGGGTGAAGCTTCAGTGCTTCACTGTCGTCACTCGGGGGCTTCCGCTCGTGGGAGCCTTCCCGCTCTTCGCGGCCTACCGGCGGTGGCCGCGCGCGGCGCGGAGGAGCGAGTGGGCGCGGGCCAGCTGGCAGATCGACCGGTTGGAGGAATTTTGTCGCAAGTCGGGTGGAACGGCAGCGTTGGCCCGGCGGGCGCAGGACATCAGCGACAATCTGCGCAGCGGTCGTTTATCGGCAGTCCTTGGCGTCGAGGGGGCCCATGCCCTCGAAGGCGGCGTGGGCCGGGTGCGGGAGCTCTTCGCGCGCGGCGTTCGCTTTATGGGGCTCATCCACCTGGGCAACAACGAGCTCGGTGGATCCTCCTTTCCATGGTTGGGCGGCAAGGGGCTCAGCCAGCTCGGCCGCGAGGTGTTGGACGAGATGGCCGAGGTCGGGATGAGCGTCGATGTGGCTCACGCCTCAAGGAAGGCGGTTGATGACATCCTTGGCCATCCGAAGGCGCGACCCTTTTGCTCTCATACAGGCGTGCGGGCCGAAGCCGCGAGCTGGCGAAATCTGGGCGATGCCGCTCTCCGGCGAATTGCCGACAAAGGTGGGGTGGTGGGCATCATCTTCGGAACGGTGTTTCTGGGCGGCAAGGAGCTCAGTGATGTCGTGCGGCACATCGAGCACGCGGTGAACGTGATGGGAGAAGATGCGGTGGGACTGGGATCCGACTTCGACGGAATGGTTCCGTTGCCCAGGGGAATGCGGGACGTGCGCGATCTCCACCTGCTCACCACGGCGTTGCTTCGCCGTTATCCCGAGCCGCTCGTCGAGAAAATCCTTGGGCAGAATCTGCGCCGCTTTTTCGAGGCCACCTTTCCGGAGTGAGGGGAGGGTCAGAGGCTCGAAAGGAACTCCTCCAGCACCCGATTGAAGGCCTTTGGCGTTTCCTGGTTGGACAAATGCCCGGCGCCGGGGAGCACCGCCAATTGGGCGGATTTGAGCAGTGCCTTCATCTCCTTGGCCCGATCGGCTGGCGTCAGCTCATCATGCTCTCCCACGACGATTAGGACCGGCCCGGCGAAGCGCACGAGGATGTCCTTGCTGTCCGGGCGCGTCGCCATACCGTGCAGCGCGGCAGCTACGCCTTCCGGACGGTTGGACCGTATCAACGTTGAAACGGCGTTTCGCGTCGCGAGCGGAGCATTGGGCGCGAGGAGCTTGGGTAGCAGTGAGTCGACCAATACTTCTACCCCTTTTTCCAGCACCTCCCGTGCCGTTTGCCCGCGTCGCAGCTTTGCCTGCTCGTCATCGGCCCGGGCCTGGGTGTCCACCAGGAGGAGCGCCCGCGCCCGCGCCGGATCGCGGCGCAGCAAAGCCATCGTGGCATAGCCTCCCATGGAGACGCCGCCGATCACCGCTTGCTGGATCTTCAGCGAGTCCAGGATCCCCAGCGCATCCCGCGCGAGGCGATCCATTTCCGTGGGCCCAGAGCCAAGCTGGCTGCGCGCGAAGCCTCGATGGTCGGGAACAATGAATCGGAAGCGTCCGGACAGCGCGGCGAGCTGCGGCCGAAAGCTGTCGGCATTGAGAGGGAAAGCATGTAGAAGCAGGACCGGCAAGCCTTGCCCCTCGTCGAGGTAATGCAGCCTCACGCCGTCATCCGTGATGAACATCATCGACAGTTCCTTTCGTGCCACTCGGCCAAAGCCGCTGGAGGCGGCGGACTTTAGACAGGTAGAGGCGGTTTTCAGCGACGTCGATGGCACGCTGACGTCTTCCAATCAACTCCAGGGGCGCACGCTGCGGGCGATCGAGCGGCTGAGGGCAAGTGGCGTAAAGCTCGTCCTGGTCACCGGCCGTCCGGTCGGATGGGCCGACTGCTGGCTGCGCACGTTACCCGTCGAGGCAGTGATTGCCGAGAACGGCGGAGTTT
>DATFXF010000088.1:0-2977 GCA_035258565.1 Candidatus Acidiferrales bacterium | reverse complement strand
CGGCCGCATCCAGGCCCCGCGCGATGCGCGAGATGGTTTGCGCCGAGTAGGCTTCGCCCAGCACCGGCTCCAGCACCGGGCCCACTTGGCGCGTGGAGATACCCCGCAGAAACGCTTCCCGAACCAAACTATGCACCGCTTCCTGCCGCCGTTGGTAACGCGGCAGCAGCTCGCTCGGATAGGCCCGGCGCGCCCGGGGGATTCGTAGCCCGCGCAACAAACCCAGCCGCGTCCCTAAATCCCGCCGATAGTAGCCATTGCGGAAGTCGCACCGCGCCTCGACGTCCCGCACATAGCGCCCCACTGCTACCCTGGACGTCCGTTCCGCCTCCAAAGCCTCCTCCAACAGTCGCTTCACTCCACTGCGTACCTGCTCATCCAGTTCTTCTTCAAAGAACGCTTTTCTCTCTTCCCAGTCCAGTTTAAGATGACCGCGGTCGAGGACTTCCAGTTCTCGCATCAGGGTGTACCTCCTCCTTGGAGTTGCCGCTCCGGAGAAAGTACACCCTCTTTCTTTTCCCTTTAAAAGAGAATCTACACAAAACACGTTACGCTACCCCTGCTGACCTAGTCGAGAGGCTCCGTGGCACAGTTGCCGGTCAGGAACCCTTCGCTTGCGCCGCGCGCGCTGCTTGTTAGACTGTTTTAGGGCGATCTTCTTCACCTAACATGCAACCTCACGCAGCCGAACGACGTCACCTTGAGCGCCAGATCACGATCGCGCGCCCCATCTTCCTGGTGCTGGGGTTGGTGGACCTGCTCGAACTCAAACCCGCTGGCGCAAGCCACCGCGCCGTGATCTTCGTGGCGGTTTATCTGCTTGCCTCGTTGGTTCTGGTGGCGCTGGAGAGCATCCGCCCACGTCTTGAGTTGCGCCTCCCGCTGGCGCTGGACCTGGCGGCGCTGGCAGCTTTTCTAGTGATCACGCCGTCGGTGGTGGCCTTTTGGTTCCTCTATCTCTTCGTGGCCTTTGCTGCGGGGATTCGTTGGGGATCTCGCCGGGCCGTGCTGCTCTCGGGGTTCGTTACCCTGGCTCTGCTGATTCGCACGGTGATCCGCGGCCCGGTGCATTGGCCGGTGGTGATCTCCTGGGTAGCCCTGGTCGTGGGAACCTTCGCGGCCGGAGCGGGCCTGGGGTTCTTGGGCGAGCGCCACCGGCGGCATGCTGCCGAACACGAATTCCTGGCGCGGCTTTCCCGCCTGCTGAACGTGGACAGCGGCGTGGCGGAATCGTTGCGCCAGGTGCTCGACGAGTTAGCTCGCGCCTTTGAGTGCGAACTCGCCCTGCTGGTTTTCCGCGATACCGATCTCGAGCGAATTTTTGTTTGGAAGGTGCGCCCCGGTGAGAGTGGGCGCATCAGCCCAGAGAATCTTCCACTCTCCCGCGGCGATGCTTATCTCCTTGATGCTCCGGATGCCAGCGTCTACTGGGGCCAGCTGGAAGGTCCGGGCGAAGGTTTCGGCTGGAACTGTCGCGACGGCCGGCGTCTCGGGGAACTTCCGCGCATCCCAGGGCCGACGCGCAACGAGATGGGCCTACGCTCAGTGCTCTGCGTCACATTTGAGTTTGGAGGCCAACCAGTCGGACGGGTTCTTCTGTGCAATGGCCGACGCAACTGCACGCCACAGGACCTGCGCTGGCTCGAGCGTATTGTCCGCCACCTCGGCCCACCGCTCGAGAACCTCTTCCTGCTGCGCCACATCCGTGCTCGGGCTATCGACGCGGAACGCAGTCGCATCTCGCGCGACCTCCATGACGGCATCCTGCAAACACTCCTGAGCGTGGATATCCAGCTCGACGTATTGCGCCGCAAAGCGTCCCAAGCGCCTGAGCAGGTGAGCATGGGCTTGGCCACGCTCCAGCAGACCGTGCGGAACGAAACCGAGGAGCTCCGCCGGATGGTCACCGATCTGCGGCCACTCCGCGTGCAGAGCGCGGACCTGGTGGACCTCATGCACGGCTTCGCCGAGCGGTTCCGGAACGAGTCCGGACTGGCGCTTGACCTGCTAATCGACTCAGCGGAGCTACAAGTTCCAGATCGAGTGTGTCGTGACTTGTTTCAGATTTATCGCGAGTCATTGTTCAACGTAAAAAAGCATGCGCACGCTACCCACGTCGTGGTAAAACTATTGCAAGACGACAGTCGGGTCGTCCTTGTGGTGGACGACAACGGCGAGGGGTTTAGCTTTGCCGGACGGTTCACCGGGGACGAGTTGGACCGTTTGCGCCTGGGGCCTATCTCGATCAAGGAGCGGGCCCGCAGCGTGGGGGGGCTGTTAACCGTGGAATCGAATCCCGGCCATGGTGCCCGGCTGACCATCGAGGTGCCGCTCGGCTAACATGGCTAAGAACAAACAACCTGTCCGCATTCTCGTTGCCGATGACCACGCTATCTTCCGCGATGGTCTGCGCAAGCTCCTCGAGGGCGATGATGACATCTCCATCGTGGGCGAGGCCTCGAACGGCAACGAATGCATCAAAATGCTCGCCAGGTTGAAGCCCGACATCCTACTGCTCGACCTCCGCATGCCGGACAAGGACGGTCTGGCCGTGCTCGAGGAAGTGAACTTTGATTCGTTGCCCACACGCGTCATCGTCCTGACGGCCGCGGAGGATGACCGCGACGTTATCCGTGCGATGCGTCTCGGCGCCCGGGGCGTAGTGCTGAAGCAGTCCGCCTCGGACCTGCTTCTGAAGAGCATTTACCGCGTCCATGCTGGCGAGATCTGGCTCGACAACCGCATGACTGCCGAGGTGATGAAGGCTTTTGCCAAATCCGCTGACGCTGGACCGCGGCGGGAAAAGCCGCTGCTGAGCGAGCGCGAAAAGGAGATTGTCCAACTCGTCGCTCAGGGCTACCGCAACAAGGAAATCGGCGAAAAACTCTTCATCAGCGAGCAGACGGTTAAGAACCATCTGCATAACATCTTCGACAAATTGGGCGTCTCAGACCGGCTCGAGCTCGCGCTCTACGCC
>DATFXF010000087.1:0-3246 GCA_035258565.1 Candidatus Acidiferrales bacterium | reverse complement strand
CACAGCCTGCGGCCTTGCGAAAAGCCCGGGAAGTACCCCATGCCAATCCGCAATCGTGTCCCAGAGCGATCCCCGAGGGATGCTGTCAATGTATGCCAACTCCCACTGATTTTGTCTAATCGTCCCCAACCCAGCCTCTTGAGAAAAGCGGCAGAACGCTCCGAAATGGCGCTCGAACTCCTCTCTGACACTTTTGTAGTGAGGGTAATCTCCATCTACACGGTTCCAATTGTAGTGGAATCGTGTCGGTTGGACCTGAATCATCCGTCCGGTATTCGGCTGCGATATCTGGAATCGCTGAGGCAGTGGCACAGGACCGAGCTGGATTCCTATACCACCTACAGGTGTCTCAAAATTCTCAGACACATCCGGGAGTGCGTATGCGTCGACGACTTTCTCCCAACTCGCATCAAGATAGGCCTTCCAGAACCAGCCCAGGTGCCCACTGGTCAAGCCCTGCAGCCGTGCGAACTGGACGCCGAGCACGGTTTCAACGACCGGTGGATTGTCAAAAACGGGATTAGTTGATTTAACGTCCGCCATGTGTCACCTTTACTCGCATTGCAAGCACTATCCTCCCTTGGGGTGCAGCCTTATGGCAATTCCGCACGCTGGCGTCAAGTCGGCTTGAAACGAATCCCGCTTGATTGGATTCTAACATGGGCCAGTACGTTTTGGCACCAACCAAATTCTACACGTGAGTCACGCCACGGATGAATCAACAAAATCCCATTCTCTTACGTCATCATCGCCCTGAACTCCAACCCCTCCGCACCAAACCGCTCCAGCAGCTCGACTTGCTGCTTCTCATCGCGGCACGTCAGCAAAATCAAGAACTGCTCCGGAATCGCCCCCAGTGGCTCCGGCTCGCGTTCCAGCACTTCGGCGGCCGCGGCTCCCCACGCGGCCGCGAGGGCGTCGTTGTCCGTCGGCGTCTGTTCCAGCAAGCGCTGGTGCAGTTGCTCTTGCGTTTCGGCCAGCGCGGCGAGCGGGTCAATCGTGAGAAGCAGCTTGCGGGCTTCTTCTTCGGTCACGTCGAGGATTTCGACATCCACTTCCATGTCAGGGTCGAGGTCGCGGCGGAGGTGGCCGTCGAGGAGTTTCAGGCGGCCGTCAGGCAACTCGTACGCGAGCAGGCTGCGGGCAAAGCCGACTTCCTGGTAGATGGCCTGGAGGGCGGCTTTCTGGAGTTCAGGGTGAAGGCGGAAGTTCCATTCGTGGGGAATCAGGTCGCCGGCGCGGACGCGGCGGTGGGATTTGATGCGATTGCGGATGGGAGAAGACATAGTTCACCACAGAGGCACAGAGGACACAGAGAAAGGACAAATCCGAAATCCGAAATCCGAAATCACAGCGGGGTCCATAGCGCTTCGTTGTCGAGGCGGAGCCAGGGGCGTTTGGGGGTGGGCGGCGTGCCGGAGGGAGACGAACCACGAGAGCGGGGGCAGCCGCGGGCGTCCAGGCCCATGATCAGGTAACGCAATGCGGCGAGGGCGTGGTTGTGTTCGTCCAACGGAAATTCGGCGAGGCGCTCGCGCGGGTCGTCGCTGTAACGGTAAAGCTGCGCCTCGGCCAAGAGGTTGGGGCAGCGGCCGGCGAGGACTTTCAACGTGCCGGTTTCCAGGCGGGCCGTAACCTTCCCAATGCCGGGGCGCAAGTCGTTGACGCCCGGAACTACCTTGAGGCCGCGCTGGAGCAACTCGGCTCGCTCGTTGGCGCCGCTGGGGTCGGCATACCAATAAACGTCGCGCGGCAAGTGATCAGCGTGGTGGCTCACCGGGCGCTGGCGTTGGTAGTGCTCGCCGGTCAGCCAGAGAACGCCTTCCTTGTCGAGGACGCCCCAGACGGCGGCGAAGGGGTTGCGGAAGCCGAAGTCGATGCCGCCGAATTTGCGGCCTTGAAAAGTGGCTAGTGGCGAGTGGCTAGTGGCTAGTGAAGGCTGGTCTTTACTAGCCACTGGCCACTCACCACTAGTCACTACTGCTCGGGCGAAGTCGGGGTAGACCAGGCCTTCGAGAGCTTCGAAGGAACAGCAGTATTCCTGGCGAAACCACGATTCGCCGAGGCTGCGCCGTTCGCCGGCGAGGAAGTCGGGCGAGATACGCGCGATGCGCTGGGCGGGGATTTCGATCCGTGCCCAATCGTCGCCGCCCTTGGCCCAGGCATCGTAAAAGAAGCCGCGCTTTCCATAGGGCGTGGAAAGGCAGATCATGCGGCCGTTCGAGACTGCCAGCATGGGGCGAACGGCACGATACAGATCGTCGGGTACGCGGGCCGCTTCATCGATGATCAGCAGGCTGATGTGCGAGTAGCCGCGAATCGTTTCTTCTTGGCACGGGAGGCAGACGATCCGACTGAAGTTGGCAAGCTCTAATTCGCTCCGGGTCTGGCGCGCTGGCAGGGGTGATTTCAAGCGACGATAGAAATCGGTGACAATGCGGAATAGCTCGGTGGATTGGCGCAGGCTGCGCGACAGGAGCAGCACCTTGGTGTGCGGGATGAAGACCGCCTCAGCAAGGGCGAGCATGGCGACGGCCGTGGATTTGCCAGCCTGGCGACAACAATTGAGGAGCAGCCGCGGATGGCCGGCTTCCAGCGCTTCAACTTGCCAGGGGTCGGGTTCCAGGCCGAGATTGCGCATGATGTTGACAGCGGGGGGACGCGTCGACATGGCGTGAGTCCCACAGCGTGTGTAGGGTGGGTCGAGTCTTCGAGGCCCCCCGAACACGAATGGTGGGCCTCGAAGACTCGACCCACCCTAAGGAATCACAAGTCATCGAGCGGCGTGGGCGAAGGGAACTGCTCGCGCAGCGGCGCGAGCCAGGGTTCCAGGTCGGGGAGCGTCGGGTCCGGCGGGAGTTTCTGATCCGGGAGGAGCCAACAGCTCACGGGCCGGCGGTCGCGTGATGTCCATTCCGTCCGAATTTCGAGCCGACCTTTAGCCCGGCTCAGGGTGGCGCGCGTGAAGCCTCGCTCGCGGGCGGCAGCCCAGATGTCTCGAGTCGTTCTCGGACCCTTTGCCAGGAACGCCCGAAGGAATGCGCGTGCCCGATGGATGGGCCGGTCCGACGAGCGCGCGTGAAGCCCACCAAGGAGTTGGTCCGCGGTGAGAGGATGCGGCCCGAGCCAGGACAGCACCAGTGGACCCTTTTCCTGCTCTTGCACGCAGTACGCCAGGCTTGGCTGGGGCGGTGCCAGGTTGTTCTTCACCTGGGCCAAAACGCATTGCGCCGGCGCATGCGGATC
>DATFXF010000086.1:0-2989 GCA_035258565.1 Candidatus Acidiferrales bacterium | reverse complement strand
GCTGCGACCCGGCCGCGTGCGGCAGTAGAAGAGCCAGATGCGCCCGGTGGTCCGATCTGCCACCATCGTCGGATTGCACGCGGACCAGCGCTCGCCCGGATCATCGATCACCTGGAGCTTCGACCAGGTTTTGCCGCCGTCCGTGCTCCTCTTGCTGACCAGGTCGATATCGTTGTTCTCAAAGCCCGGATCGTGGGCGTTGTACTTTCTACCTTCCACAACCGCGACCAGCGACCCATCCGGAGCCGTTACAATCGAGGGGATGCGGAAGGTATGGTAGCCTTCCTTGCCCGAGACAAAGACATCCGTGTGTGTGAGCGTGGGTTTGGCCCAGACGAATCCGGACACGGCCACCACCAGCAGCAAACTTGCCATCGAACCGTAGCGCATCGGCGACCTCCTGGTGGGCGTGCCGGTTGCAGTCAATTGATAGCGAGTATTCTACAATAGCGGCGTTTCGCCGCCGCCGAGTAGCGAGCAGCTTTTTCATCCTTGGGCGAGGGCTACTCATGTCGAGCACGCGACGTTATTTCTTCCGCTCCGCAGCGGCCGGTGCTTTGTGCAACCTGACGTGTTTCCCCTGGCACACGCCGCCGGTTGACGCAGGCGAGCCACGCCGCCAGAGCCGGCCGGATGGGATGCAACCCATTGACTACGGCCTATCGTTCATCTGTAACACTTCCCCCGCAAATGCAGTCCGGTTCTGGATCGAGAGCCGGACCAGGCTCATAGACACCCAGGCCGGCACCACGATCGACTTCTACCAGTGCGCTTCGTGCAAAAGCGAGCACACGTTCGCAGAAAAGAACCTGCTGCAAAAGGATAACTACGACTTCTTGCCCATTCTCGGCGACGGTCATTGGCTCATCTTTCGCCGGCCCGCGCGTGTGTGGGAACGCTACCGCCAGGTGAGCAAGGCGGAAGACATCTGGGGGAAGCCGGTGCTCAAGCTGCGCCCGCCCGCCAAGATCACGTCCCTGGATACCTGGGAGAAAATTCGCGATGCCACCGCTGCCGGCGTGCCGATCGTGACCCAAACCGAGCTCGCCAGTGAGCAGAGCGGACTGCGCGCCGTCATCGAGGCTCCCACCAAGACCATGAACATCAGCCTCCAGCGCAAGATGTATCAGGTAGACACTGGGCCCGTGGCATTTCCCGATCTGAGCAAGCGCTTCCAGCACCCTATTGAATGCCTCAGCCTAGCGTTTGTCGTCTTCAACGCCTCCCACTTTGCCGACTTTGTCATCGAGCAGCCGACGCCGGTGCTCCAGGAGGGCAAACAGACCACCAAGACCTATCACTACTCGAATCCCTTCAGTCTCCCAGCGAAGAACCGACTTTTCGCTCTCGGTGGAAGATGAACGACTAAGGCGCTGCATCCGAACCCTCCGCTACGTTCCTTGCGCTTGAGCGCGCTGAAATCGCAGAAAGAAGAAAATGAAACAAAAAACGAAAGCAACGGTTCCTCTCTGGTACTGGGTGATCGCGACTGTGGCGTTGCTGTGGAACCTGCTCGGGTGTGCCTTCTTCGGGATGGAGATTTTGGCCCAGGAAGCAATGATGCAATCCATGACGCAGGATCAGAAGGAGTGGGCTCGATCCATTCCAGGTTGGATTTATTTCGTCTACGGCTTGGCCGTGTCAACCGGGGTGGCGGCAAGCATTGGCCTGTTCATGCGAAAGGGCTGGGCCATCGCGATGTTCGCAATCTGCCTCGTGGCGGTGATTGTCCAAATGGTCTACACCATGATTATTGGCGGCGGGATACAGGTCATGGGACCATCGGGACTAGTCATGCCCTCGCTGGTCATTGTCTTCTCAGCGGCACTGCTGTGGTTCTCGTGGTTCGCCAGGCGTTGGAACTGGTTTGGACAGGTTAGCCCGACAGTCGAACGTGAGTAACGCCGTGATCATTGGCCGGGCTTTCGTGGGCTGCTATCCACGGAGCAACCAGGCGGGCCGACCGGTAGATGAAGGCGGATCGTTGTTTGCGATAATACCGATTTGCGCAAACAAAAGAAGGACGATACCGAGCAGTTCCCAGCTGATCTTTGCCCGCAACGACAAGGAGATCATCTGGGCGGCAATGGCGGCGGAGTGAACTGGCCTAGAATAGCTCAGGCGGGCCCGTCTTGGGCTCCGGGTAGCCGATTCCCTCTGCTACCTTCTTGGCCACTTCGCCGGCCAAGTCCTGTCGGGCATCGTCGTACCGCTCCAATGTCCGAACGTCCCGGTGTCGCGAGAACTTCTGCACGGCCCGCACATCGCCGCGGGTCAGATCGAGGGCCTCCGTTATGGCTGCGTGACGCAAACCGTGCGGCCGGGTTTCGAGTCCAGCCTTCCGCCCCAACTTGCGCACGATCAGATAGACCGCCCCGCCGGTCAGCCGGCCATTTCCCTTGCGCGCCCGATCAAGCGACCGGAACAAGGGGCCGGGCGTAGGCCCGCGGATCGCCAGCCAGGCTTCCAGGGCAGCCTTGGTGGGGCCAGGCAGCGTAACGGGCGACTTTTCGGTTCGGCCCTTGCCCAGCACGGCCAGGGTGCCAGCGGCCAAGTCAAGATCCTCCAGGTCCAGCCCAACTACCTCGGCCCGGCGTAGAGCCAGATCGTACAGGCAGCGGAGCAAGGCGATGTCGCGGATGCCCTTGGGATCGGTTCGCTGCACGAGTCGGTCAAGGATTCGGCGAAAACCATCCCGTCCCGGCCCGCGGGTGTCCCGGTAGGGTTCCGACTTCACGCTCTCGACTTCCAAGGACCAGGGAATCATGCCGAGGGATCGCGCCAACTTGACCATGCTGCGGAGCGCAGCCAATCGGCGGTTGATGGTGCTGGGAGCAAGGCCGAGCTCGTAAAGATGGGTTTTGTAGGCGAGTGCCAGGGCGTTCGCTCCCCCGTGGCCGCCAGTCAAGAGGAGTCGAGCTGCCTCTTCAACGGACGAGACCGGAATGAACTCGGCAAAATCCTCCAGGTCCTGGCGATAGGCCCGGAT
>DATFXF010000085.1:0-4571 GCA_035258565.1 Candidatus Acidiferrales bacterium | reverse complement strand
GTCCATGCGCCCGGCGCAGCGGGCGCATTCGACTGACCCGCCGATCGTCTTCACCGCCAGATAACCGGCCACCTCCTGGAGCTGGACGTCCGCGGAGACGGTATCGAAGGTCATGTCGCCGAAGACGTGGTTCACGACGATCGTGCCGGAATCGGTGGTCACCCGCAGCTCACTCTCTTCGGGGACGGTAATCGCGTAGTCGGCCTGAAGATCGGCGGGGGAGATCTTCTCACTGAGTACATGCGTGAGGACTTCGATGCGGTCGCCCGCTTGCTCCGTGTCGGGTTCTACCTTGCTGCTCACGTGGTTGCCGACCACGACCACCTCGGGCCGCTGCCAGGACTTCACCTCAATCCGCCCGTGTGGATTCCGCACGGTGATGACCGGATGCCCTTTGACGGTAAAATGTTTCTCGAGGCGATGCGCCGAGGCCGGCATCACCAGGGCGATCAGCAGGATCGCCCCTAGGGTGGCGATCGGCCAGCGGAAGCGCTTGACGAATTGGGCGCGAAGCTTCATCAATCCCCCACCGCATCGCGGTCCGCCATCAGGGCCAGCAAGTCTGCCTTCTGCTGATAGGCCGCGTAGAGGTATTCGCGCGCCATCTGGTTCTGCGGCTCTTCGCGCACGCTCTTTTCACACAAGGCGATGTAGTTGTCAACTAGGTCGAGGTGTTGACGCAGGGAAGCGGTGACGGCAGGATCGCTCCGGGGCATCGCGGAGACGGTACGCTCAGCGACGTTGCTCAGTTGCTTGTTGAGAGAGGCGCTGGCTTGGATCGCGGCCGGAGGTGGCGTCTCGTCCCGCCCGAGGTTGCGGCTGCCCACGATGCCCACCAGAACCGCGGCTAGGACCAGAAATGCCAGGTAGGCCCCGCTCAGGACTGGCCGCGAGACCGATGGCCACCAGTTGGCCAACCAGCCAGCAGCGCTGCGGCTCGCGCCCGCCGGGCTGGGCGTCCGCACCAACCCTTTAGATTCGAGTTGAAGGCGCAAGGAGTTCCAGATCCGGGCGGGCGGTTCCAGCTCGTCGGTGGCGAGGCTCCGGGCGGCCGCCTCGATGGCGTCCAGGTCCGACACCAGGGTACCGCAGCGATGGCAATCGCGCAGGTGAGCCGCGGCCTCCTGAGGGAGGGCTTCTCCCAGCCGCTGCTCAAGAACCTCTTCAAATTCGTCACATCGCATGGTCGCTGTCCTTGTCTCTCAAACGTTTCCGGCCGTCTCGCTCTTGGCCGCCTGACGCGCCTCACGGGCCGCATTGCGCACGGTTTCCTGGAGCAGTTCACGGAGCCTCATGCGCGCTTTGTGCAACTGCGATTTCGAGTTTCCGATCGAGCAATTCATAATCTCAGCGATTTCGTTGTGCTCATATCCCTGGATGTCGTGGAGCACAAACACCGCCTTGTAGCCCGGCGGCAGCTGGTTGACGGCCCGTTCGAGGTTGACCCGGTCGATGGACCCGGTCAGCAGCAAGTCCGGGCCACCCACTTCCCGGCGTGGCCCGCCGCTTTCCTCGTCCGGCTCCGTGGTCTCCTCGAGCGAGGTTTCCGGCAGGGTCTTCTTGCGCAAGCGCATCAGCACGACGTTGACCGCCAGCCGGTGCAACCAGGTAGAGAAAGCCGATTCGCCGCGGAACGTCTGAATCTTCCGGAAGAGCTGCAAGAACGCTTCCTGAGTCAGGTCCTCGGCCTCGGTCGTATTCCCCACCATGCGCAAACACAAGGCGTAGACGCGTCGGCTATGTAGCCGATAGATGCGTTCAAACGCCTGAGCGTCACCCTGCTGGGCCAGCCGGATCGCTTCCGACTCGGGCAGCTCGCTGGCTTCAGTTCGTCTCGGTCGGGCCACCGTACCCGTCGGGACGCATCCGTGCTGTGGGATGCGCGCCCTGCTCCTTGAGTTGTCCTTGCCGCCGCTGGATTCGCCGGCCGCAAGCGCCCCGCGGGGATACGATTCGGCAGCCGACGGCAAGGTGGTTCTATTCTCTTCGGAAACGGCCCGGCCGTCTATGGACAACCGCGCTGGCCCGGGCTAACGCTTTTCGACGGGAATAGAGGATTTGGGTGCAGACCCTTCGCTTACGGTCTCGAACCTCTGGGTGAAGGGTTGAACCTCTTCATTGGGCAGGGCGCAGAGAAACGATTTCAGCAAGACAGTGACTTCGCGCAGGCAAGTGTTCACGTCGTAGTGGAGGGCGTCGAGGGCGCGCCAGGGGTCGCCCGGGAGGGCACCTTCGCCGATGGCCCTCCACAGCCTCTCGAAATTCGCCCTCCAGCTCCTCGGTTATCTCCTCGAGCGTGCGGAGCTTATGCAGGAAACGGGAGCGTGTAGGGAACAGCACCTTGGAGAGCAGATGGTTCTTGCGGGCCATGCGCTGCGCCATCTCCCCGCAAAAGAACTCGGCGTTGAGGGGGGCGAGGCTAGGGAGCGTGCCGAAGTGCCGACCATGTTCCTCGAGCGCGCGGAGCGGCACCCCCAGGCGCGCCGCCAGTCGGCGAAACAGGTCCGCGGAGATGCCCACCTGGGCGCTCACCGGGCCAAGTGCGCCCTGAGCACGCAGGTGCAGGGCTTCGTTCAGCGCGACACTCAGCATCCCATAGGAGGTTTCAAGCTCTGCCACCACGGCCTCAAATAGCCGGTCTTTCTCCGCGGGAAGCGCGGCCCTCCAATCTTCCGACACCGAGCGCGCGCAGCAAAAACCCGCACATTCTGCGCACAATTCCCACGCTATCCCCCGAGCGAATCGGTAGTACATCAGGGCTCCAGATGCGTCAAGCTGATTCCTTGAAGTCAGCGAAAGCCCTCGCTATACTGCCGCACGATTCGCGCCGTTGGCGTCCCGCACGAGAGTGCGGTACCTTCGGAAAGGATCTGCGCTTGCTTTTTGAGCCTGTTGACCAGTATCTTCAGCGTCAGAAGAAACTTCAGCAGATCGAGGCCCTCGGGTTCGACCCTTATCCAAGCAAGTTTGATTGGACCCACACCCCGGCGGAGGTTCTCGAGGAGTACAGCCCGTCGAGCGCCGCTGATCTTGAGGCCGCGAAGGTCACCGTGCGCGTGGCGGGCCGCATCCTCACCATCCGCCTGCATGGCAAGGCGGGCTTCGCACACATTCAGGGCCAGGGGAAACGCCTGCAGATCTACGTGAAGCTCGATGTCGTAGGGGAGCAGGGCTTCCGGCTCTTCGAGTTGCTGGACATCGGCGACGTGATCGGCGTGGCCGGGCACCTGTTCCGCACGAAGACCAACGAGCTGACCGTTGGGGTCGAAGAGCTCACGCTGCTCACGAAGGCGCTCTTGCCGCTGCCGGAGAAGTGGCACGGGCTGGCTGACGTCGAGCTGCGTTATCGCCAGCGCTATGTGGACCTGATCGTCAACGAGGGGGTGCGGCAGATCTTTCTGCGCCGCGCACAGATCATTCGAGAGTTGCGCAGCTTCTTCGACGCGCGCGGCTATATCGAGGTGGAAACGCCGATGATGCAGCCCATTGCCGGCGGGGCCACTGCTCGGCCGTTCATTACCCACCACAATGCGTTGGGCCTAGACCTCTATTTACGCATTGCGCCGGAACTATACCTGAAGCGGCTCGTGGTCGGCGGCCTGGAGCGCGTCTACGAGATCAACCGCAATTTTCGCAACGAGGGCATCTCCACCAAGAACAACCCGGAATTCACCATGCTCGAGTTCTACCAGGCCTATAGTGATTATCGGGACCTGATGGACCTGAACGAGCAGCTGTTCACGGGCCTGGTCCAGAGAGTCTGCGGGACAACCACGGTCCACTACGGTAAGCATGAGGTGGATTTCAGCCGTTGGCAGCGGCTTTCGATGCGCGAGGCCATTGGGCTCTACTGGCCCGCGCAGGCCGGCGCGCCGCCGACGGCTGCGGAGCTACGGGCGCCCGGTGGTCCACCGGCCATCGCCCGAAGATACGAAGCGTGGGCCAAGGAGGCTGGCCTGCCGCCGTTGAGTTCGGCCCCCCAATCGGTTTCCGAAGACGGTGAGTGGACAGGGCTCCTGTTCGAGTCCATCGTGGAGAACAAACTGGTCCAGCCGACATTTATTTATGACTTTCCGACGGCCATCTCGCCGCTTTCCAAGCGCCGCGACGATGATCCCACGCTGGTCGAGCGCTTCGAGATTTATGCTGGCGGGCTCGAGCTCGGCAACGCGTTTTCCGAGCTGAACGATCCGGTCGAACAGGAGCGCCGCTTTCGCCAGCAGATCGCCGAGGGTGGCGAGGAGGCTCCTCGCCAGCTCGATGAAGAGTACATCCGCGCGCTGTGTTACGGGCTGCCGCCCACGGCCGGCGAAGGCATCGGAATTGACCGGCTGACGATGTTGCTCACCGATGCCCCCTCCATCCGCGAAGTGATCCTCTTCCCTTTGCTGCGCCCGGAAGCACCCAACTTGGAGCCGGCCGACACAGGACCTCAAAAATGAATGTGGAATGGTTGGTGGCGCAGCGGTACCTGCGCTCCTCTTCGAGGCCCGCGGTATTGCGGCTGGTGACGCTGCTCTCGGTCGTGGGTGTGGGGGCGGGCGTGGGCACGCTGGTGATTGCGCTTTCGA
>DATFXF010000084.1:0-21559 GCA_035258565.1 Candidatus Acidiferrales bacterium | reverse complement strand
CCACCATCTGCGTGCCGACGAGGAGATCCAGCTTGCCCGCCGCAAACGCTCCGAGCAACTTCTGATACTCGCGTTTTGTGCGCGCGGCGTCGCGGTCAAGCCGCGCGATGCGGGCCCGGGGGAAGAGCTCGCGCAGGCGCTGTTCCACTTGTTCGGTGCCCTGACCGACAAAATAGATGTGCTCGGAATCGCAAAGCGGACATCGCTCGGGTTTGGCTCTTCGATAGCCGCAGTAGTGACACACCAGCTGCTCGGACCGCTTGTGATAGGTGAGCGAGATGCTGCAATTCTGGCACCCGACCGCCGCGCCGCAGCTCCGGCAAAGCACAAACCAGGAATAGCCACGGCGGTTGATCAGCACCAGCGCCTGTGTGCCCCGCTCGAGACGTTCGGCAATGGCGGCGCACAGGCGTTGGGAGATGGGCCCGGCACGATGGGTCTGACGGAACTCCTCGCGTAGGTCTACGACTTCAACGGGAGCCAGCGGGCGGTTTCCCACGCGTGCCTCGAGTCGCAGGAGCCGATACTTGCCCGTGCGGGCGTTGTAGAAGCTTTCGAGCGAAGGCGTGGCTGAGCCCAGAACTACGGCCGCACTTTCCACGCGGGCGCGCACAATCGCGGTGTCGCGGCCGTTGTAGCGGGGCGCTTCCTCCTGCTTGTAGCTGGCCTCCTGCTCTTCATCCACAATCACCAAGCCGAGGTTTTCGAGCGGCGCGAACACGGCCGAGCGTGTGCCGACAACCACGCGCGCTTGGCCGCGCCGCACGCGCCACCATTCGTGCGCCCGCTCAACGTCTGACAGGGCACTGTGCAACACGGCCACACCCTCTCTAAAGCGCGCCCGACAGAACCGGCTGATCCACAGCGTCAAGGCAATCTCCGGAACGAGAACGAGCGCCGTGCGCCCACGGGCGAGCGCATTTTCGATCGCCCGGAGGTACACCTCGGTCTTGCCGCTTCCGGTGACCCCGTAGAGCAGCCCGACCGTAAAAGCTCGAGCCTCGAGCCAGCTGGAAATCTCGCTAACCGCGCGCTCCTGCTCCACGTTGAGAACGTTCGTAGGAGGAGTGAAATCCGTCTCCAACAAATCCTCCTCGATCGCCGCCGGCTCTTCCCACACCTTCAGCGCGCCTTTTCGGATCAGGCGCTCGACCACCGCCCGCGACGCGCCGCTTTGGGCAAGAAGAAGCTTGAGAGGCCGCGGTCCGCGTTCGTCGGCCAGCGCCTGGCGGACCCGCTCCGCGCCGGCGCCTGGGGAAATGTGGCTGGTGTCGCTGGGGACATCCGGATTCCAAGCGACAATCTTCTGCATGCGTGGGTTGCGGTGTCGCGCCACCTCGCGCACCTCGAGGCGGCCGCGCCGCAGCAGGCGCACGGCCGCGGCTTCTCCGCCGGGGAGCTTTCTCAGGTGCTTCCAGGGAACGGGCCGGCCCTCCACCTCGAACCATTGGAGCAGCGCGAGTTCGGTGACCTCGGCCTCGGTGCGATTCGAAATCGAGGAAAGCTCGGAAAGGTACTCTCGCCCCGCCCGAGTGAGGTACAACTCGCGTTCCCGGCGCAACTCGACCAGCGGCGGCAGCATGGCGCGAAATACTTCGCCGGGCGGCGCCAGATAATAACGCGCGACCCAGAGACCGAGCTCCACCAGGCGTGGCGGCAGCGCCGGCTCGGGGTCCAGCAACTCGACGATTTCTTTCAGGGGTTGCGCATCGGGACGCCGGTGGGTCAGTTCCACGGCTAGTCCCACCATGGCGCGATTGCGAAACGGCACGACAACGCGGCTGCCCGGAACGACAATCTCGGAGAGCGAGCCCGGCACGACGTAGGTGAACGTCGAGCGCAGGGGAACCGGCAGGGCGACTTCGCAGTACTCGGCAGGCATCGGCCGGCTCTAGTGTAACAGCACCGCGGAGGCGATCGTGGGTGGCGTCATTCCGATCCCAGCGAGGAACCCTGCGGGAGGCCCCTCCACTTCTAACGCCGCTTCGGCTTGCGTCCGAGAACGCCGAGGACCTTTTTCAGGTCGTTCCACACTTCGCCTTTGGCATTGGGGTTGCGCAGCAGATAGGCGGGGTGGTAAGTGGCCATCAGGCGCGCGCCGCGATAGTCGAACCACTGGCCGCGGAAATGCGAGATGGACTTGTGCGTGCCCAGCAACGTTTGCGCGGCCACGTTGCCCAGGCAAACAATGACCTTGGGATGGATGACGGCCAACTGCCGCAGCAGAAAAGGCGAGCAGGTGGCGATCTCGTCCTTCTCCGGCGTGCGGTTCTCCGGCGGGCGACACTTGATCACGTTGCAGATGTAAACGTCTTCGCGCCGGAGGCCCATGGCGTCAATCATCTGCGTCAGAAGCTGCCCCGCACGGCCGACAAACGGAATGCCCTGGATATCTTCGTCGTGCCCCGGACCTTCCCCCACGAAAACGAGCTCGGCCTTGGGGTTGCCCACGCCAAAGACAATCTTCGTGCGATGCTTGTGTAGGCGGCAGCGCGTGCAATCGCCGATGTCCTCCCGGATCCGCTCGAGCGTATCGCCCTCGACACGCTCCACGGCCTCAAACAACGAAGGCGCTTGCACGACGGGCAGCGCGGGCTCCTGGAGCGAAGCCCGCGCTGGCATGCTGGGCGACCGAGGCGCGCCGGCTGCGGTGCTCGGTTGGCCCTGGCCTCCAGCTGGGGCGCGGGGAAGGCGGTCACGAAAGAAGGAACCGAGTCCTAGGTCGTCGAAGTAGCGCAGCCAGGCCTCTAGATTGTTGCGGGAGGGTGAGTCCGTCGGCCAGGCCATCCGCAGGCTCAGGTGGCGTCGCGCTCGACAGGCGCCCGGCGCAAACCATGCCGCAGGTGAAGGACTTCGTCGAGCACGCGATTGGCCACGTCGAACTTGCTCATGCGCGGCAGCGTGACTTCGTGGCCAGCGCGAGAGAACAGCGAGACGATGTTGGTGTCCTGATCGAAGCCCGCACCTTGCTCCAGGACGTCGTTGGCCACGATCAGGTCGACGCCCTTGGCCACCAGCTTCTCGCGCGCGTGCTCGGCGAGGTGATCGGTCTCCGCGGCAAAGCCCACCAGAATCCGATCACCCTTTTGGCGCGCCGCGTCCGCCAGGATGTCCGCCGTAGGCTCGAGTTCGAGCGTCAGCCGGCCCGCGCCGCGCTTGATTTTCTTCGGCAGCTGGTTCACCGGTCGGTAGTCGGCCACCGCCGCAGCCTTGATCAGCACCGTCCATTCGCCCAGCCGCTCGAGCACGGCGCGATGCATCTCTTCGGTCGTGCGGACCCGGACAAGTTCCACATCCGCCGGCGGCTCGAGCGCGCCGGGCCCGCTGACGAGGATCACGCGCGCGCCGCGGCGCGCTGCGGCGTCGGCCAGCGCGTAGCCCATCTTTCCGGACGAACGGTTGGTCAAGAACCGCACCGCGTCGAGGTCCTCGCACGTGGGCCCTGCAGTGACCAGCACGGTTTCGCCATCGAAATCGTGCCGGATACCGAGGAGCTCGAAGACGGCCTGCGCGATCGTTTCCACTCCCGCCAGCCGCCCCGGCCCGGTCATCCCGCAGGCCAGGTAGCCCTCATCCGGCTCGATCACGTGGACGCCGCGCAGGCGCAGGATGCCGACGTTCTCCTGCGTCGCCGGATGTTCCCACATGTGGACATTCATGGCTGGCGCCACGACCACCGGAGCGGTGGTCGCCAGGTAGAGGGTGGTCAGGAAGTCATCGGCGATGCCCCGAGCCAGCTTCGCGAGCAGGTTGGCGGTGGCCGGCGCAATGACCAGCAGATGGATCCGTTGTGCCACCGCGATGTGCTCGATGGCGCTCTCCACGTTGGCCGGAGCGCCGGACTCGCTGCTGAACATCTCGGTGATGACTTTCTTGCCGGTGAGCGCGGCGAACGTGAGCGGCTTGACGAACTCCTGCGCGCTGCGCGTCATCACCACTTCGACCTCGAGTTTCTCCTGCTGGAGCCGGCGCACCAGCTCCGCAGCCTTGTAGACGGCCACGCCACCCGAAATCCCCAGGGCCAGTTTCATTGCGGCTCGGGCGCCCTACTCCTTGTGGCGCTTGCCTCCCTTTTCGTCCTCCCCCTCGACCTCTTCGGGGAGCTGGTATTCGAGCAGCGACCGATTCAACTCTTCCATGGCCACGCGGGTCGGCTTGTAGGAGCGCGGATGGTCGAGCAGCGGCGGCGCCCCGGCCATCAACTGGCGGGCGCGGCGCGCAGCCACCACGACATAGGCAAACTTGCTTTCAGGCGCCTGGTTCTGAACCGGCATGCGGAAGCTAACCTCCAAAGGAGTCCACAATCTGCCGAACCTGCTGCTCGTTCTGGCCTCGGCGGCAGCGGGCGGCGGTAACGATGGCCTGTACGGCGTGACCCGCGCGACCCACATCGTCGTTCACCACGATATAGTCATAGTCGGCGTAGTGCTGCATCTCCTGGCGAGCGCGCTCCAAGCGCCGAGCAATGTCCTCCTCCGAGTCCTGCCCGCGCGCTCGGATCCGCCGCTCGAGTTCCTGGCGCGACGGCGGCACGATGAAGATGGAGACCAACTCGGGCAGTTCTTGGTTCAGGTGCTTGGCCCGAAGTTGCGCCGCGCCTTGCACGTCAATCTCGAGTACCAAGTCGAGCCCCTTTTCGCGGGCAATGGCCAGCCACTTCTTGGGCGTTCCGTACCAATGCCTGCCAAACACGCGGGCGTATTCGAGAAACTCTCCTTGCTGGACCATGCGCTCGAACTGGAGTTCGGAAATGAAATCATACCATTTTCCAGGGCTCTCGGTGGCGCGTGGCTGGCGCGTGGTGCAGGAGATCGAAAATAGCGTGCCTGGCATTTCCAGGATCTTCTCGACCAGAGTAGATTTTCCGGAGCCCGACGGTCCGGAGACGACGAAGAGGAGCGGCGGCGACGCAGGCGGCATCTCTATTCGACGTTTTGTACCTGTTCGCGGAGCTTTTCGATCTCGGCCTTCACTTCGAGCGCCAGATCGGTGATGGCCAGCCCTTCGGCCTCGATGCCGGGCGTCTTGGAGAGCATGGTATTGGCTTCGCGCTGCATCTCCTGCAGCAGGAAATCCAGCTTCTTGCCCCGCTCGCCGGCGCTCGAGAGCAGCTTTTCGAATTGGTCCGCGTGGCTGCGCAGCCGCGCAATCTCCTCACTGATATCCCCGTGTTCGGCAAGCAGCGCCGCTTCCTGGGCGAGGCGCGCCGGATCGAGCGGGGAGCTGCCCAGCAGCTCCTTCAACCGCGCTTCGAGCCTCCGCGCGTAGGCCGGCCGACTGCGCTCGGCAAGCGCCTCGATGCGTTCCGCGTGCTCGGCAATGCGGCTGAGCCGGCGGGTCATCTCTTCGGCCAGCAGGCGCCCCTCAGAGCGCCGCATCTCTTCCAGGCGCGTGAGCGCCTGCTCGAGGCACGCACTGACCATGGCGCCCAGGAGTTCCTGCTCGTCCTCCTGCAGAGTCCCCCCGGTCCCCCCCATGCCCGCGATGACACCAGGCAGCCGGAGCAACGCGATCAGGTCCGGCTCCGTCTTCATGCTGAACTTCTGCCGCAGATCTTCGGCCGCGTGCAGGTAGGCCTCCGCGACCTCTCGGTTCACCACCACGGCGGCTGCTCCCGCGGGCTCGCAGTGTAGCGCGACATCAATATGCCCGCGGGGCACGCGCTCGCGCAGCACCTGGCGGATGCGCGGCTCAAAGGCGTCAAAGCCCTCGGGCAGGCGTAAGTGCAGGTCGAGAAACCGGTGGTTGACGCTGCGCAAGCTGATGCGCAGCGACCAGCCGTCCCGCTCGATGCGCGCCTGCGCGTAGCCGGTCATCGACTTGAGTCCGGCGGCGTTCATGACTCCACGGCGCCGGTCTGGTAGGGCGCGGTATCGGCATCCACAAACTGCAACTCGTAGAGCCGCGCGTAGAGACCACTGCGCTCCAGCAACTCCTGATGCGTACCCGTCTCGCGGATCGTGCCGTCTTCGAGCACGACGATGCGGTCGGCGCGACGGATGGTGGAAAGGCGATGCGCGATCACAAAAACGGTACGGCCCACCATCAGGTTGGCCAGCGCGCGCTGCACCAGCATCTCGGATTCGGAATCGAGCTCTGAAGTCGCTTCGTCGAGGATGAGGATCGGCGAATCCTTCAGCAGGGCGCGCGCAATGGCCAGCCTCTGGCGCTGGCCGCCGCTCAGCCGCTGGCCGCGGTCACCGAGAATGCTCTGGTAGCCCTGCGGTAGCTCGAGAATGAAGTCGTGCGCGAGTGCCGCGCGGGCTGCGGCGAAAACGCGCGTTTCCGGCAACTCGGGTCGGCCGTAGCAGATATTGTTCCAGACCGTATCGTTGAAGAGGATGGTCTCCTGCGTGACAATGGCGATCTGCTCACGCAGGGAACGCAGGGTGACGTCGCGCACATCATAGCCGTCAATGCGCACGGCACCCGAGCTGACGTCGTAGAAGCGCAGCAGCAGGTTGACCAAGGTCGTCTTCCCAGCGCCGCTCGAGCCCACGATGGCGATCACCTCGCCTGCGCGCGCCGTCAGATTGATGCTGCGGAGAATCGGCGTCTGGGCATCATAGGCGAACCCGACGTTTCGGAATTCGACCTCACGCGAGAAGGGAGGCAGAGCCTTGGCGCCCGGCACCTCGGCCACTTCCTGCTCGAGCGAGAGGAAGGTGAAGACCTCCGTGCTGGCGCCCAGGGCTTGCTGGAACTGTTGATAAATGATGCCCATGCGCTTGACCGGCTCGTAGACCTTGAACAGCGCATACATGAAGGTGACAAATGTGCCGGTGGTCATCACGTGGGCGCGGATCTGGTCGCGCGCGTACAGCAGGATCAGTACAAAGACGACCGCACCCAGCAACTCCATGAGCGGCGAGGTCGCCAGGTGGGCGCTGACCCAGCGCATGTTCTCGCGCAACAGCCGGCGTGCCATGGCGCGGAACTTCCGAATCTCGAAGTTCTCCATCCCAAATGCCTTCACCACCCGGTTCCCGCTCACCGTCTCCTGGAGGATCTGGCTCAGCTCGCCCAGACGCGACTGACTCCTTTCCGTCGAGCGGCGAATTCGCCGCCCCAACTTTCCGATCGGCCAAACGACGACCGGCACCAGCACGACCGAAACCAGCGCCATCCGCCAGTTGACCAGCAGCAGCACCAGGATCAGCGCCACCATGGTAAATGCCTGCCGGAAAAAATCAGCCAGCCATTCGGAAAGCGCACTGCGCACGCGCTCGACGTCGTTGATGACCGCGGACATCAGCCGGCCACCCGGATGGTGCTGGAAGAACCCGATCGGCTGGCGAAGGATCTTGCCGTACACATCATTGCGCAGGTCGGTGATGGCCGCGTGGCCCACGTACTGCACCAGCAGGCTGCCGAAAAACTCCGCCAGCGCCTTGGCGAGAAACAGAGCCACCAGCGAAATGGCGAAGACCGTCCAGACGTGGCGAATGCGCTGGGGAAAGAAGGAATTGAGCAGCAGCGGCTGCGCCCGGAAGGGAAGTTTCACCAGCGGCAGGGTGGGGTCGGTGGTCGCGGGATTGAGGACGCGATCGACCGCCGGGGTCATCATCAGTGCGGTCACGCCTTCGGCCAGACCCACGACCGCCAACAACACGACCGCGATCGCCACGCGCCCCCTGTATGGCCGCACGTAGCGCAGCAGGCGTCGGAGTTCACCGGGCAGCTTGGGCAATCGAAATCCTCAACCCTCTTCGAGGAGATGCGAATCTTTTACGCTACGAACGGATGGCCATCCTTGTCAAGCCGCTGACTTCTCAATGTCGCGATGCATGACCTTGGCCGCATATCCGCGCCGCTCAAGCGCGCGGCGCACCTCTTCCGCCAGCATCACCGAGCGGTGGCGGCCCCCGGTGCATCCAAATGCGATCGTCAAGTAGCTCTTCCCTTCACGGATATAGTGCGGGAGCAGATAATTTAGCATGCCCGCGACCCGCCGAAGGAACTCTCCGGTCTGCGGGAAGGAACAGAGGTAGCGCGCCACGCGCCGGTGCTTGCCGGAGTACCGCCGCAACTGGGGCACGAAGTGCGGGTTCGGAAGGAAGCGCACGTCGAAGACCAGGTCCGCGTCCGCGGGGATGCCGTAGCGATAGCCGAAGCTTACCAGCGCCACGAGCAGAGGCCGACGGTCCGGATTCGTGAACCGCCGGGTGATGAACTGGCGCAGCTCATGGACGTTGAATCGGGTGGTGTCGATCACCACGTCGGCGAGCTTGCGGATGGGAGCCATCAGCTCGCGTTCCCGGCGCAGGCCCTCGCGCACCGGGCGATCGTGGCCCAGCGGGTGTGGCCGGCGGGTTTCGCTGAACCGGCGCAAGAGCGCCTCGTCACTCGCCTCGATGAAGACGAGCGTTGCGGAATACTCGCGCCGCAGCTTGCGATAAAGCGCAGGCAGGCGCCCGATCTGCTCCCCTTCACGCGCGTCCACCAGCAGGGCGGCTCGCTGGATCTCGCCGCCGCTCTCGACGTGGAGATCACTGAAGGTTTCGATCAGGCTCACCGGAAGGTTATCGACGCAATAGAAGCCCAGGTCTTCGAAGGCCTTGAGCACCGTGCTCTTGCCCGAGCCGCTCAGACCAGTGAGGAGCACCAGTTGACGGGGGTCGCGCCTGGGCTGTCGCCTCACTGCTCGGCGCACCCTAAGCCTTTACTCGGCGCTGGTGCGTGCTGGGGATGCGCAGGTCTTCGCGGTACTTGGCGACCGTGCGCCGCGTGACGTGGATGCCCGCCTCGTCGAGCTTCTTGGCGATCTGGTCGTCCGTCAGGGGATGGGCCGCGTCCTCTTCCTCGATCATCTTCTTCACCAGCCGCTTCAAGGTCAGCAGCGACATGCTCCCGCCCTCCGGACCGTTTACGGACTCCGAGAAGAACGCGCGCAGCTCGAGAACACCTTGGGGGTGGTGCGCGTACTTGCCGGCCACGGCGCGGCTGACGGTCGAGGGATGAACGCCCACCTCCTCGGCCACTTCCTTGATCATCATGGGCTTCAGGTGGTCGGCACCGTGGTCGAGGAACCCGCGCTGGCGTTGAATGATGGCCTGGCAGACCCGCAGGATGGTGTGCTTGCGTTGCTCGATATTCTTGAGCAACTGGATGGCGGCGCTGAAGCGTTCCTTGACGTAGTTGCGTACCTCGCGGTCGGCGGCATCTCGCGCAAGCAGCCGGCGGTACACCGGGCTCAACCGCAACTGCGGCAGGTCGTCTTCGTTCATGAAGACCTGCCACTCGTCATCCACCTTCCGGAAATAGACGTCCGGCTCAACCAACCGCGGCTCCGTCTTGTTGTAGCGCAGGCCGGGGCGCGGATCGAGCTTCTTGATCACATCCACGGCGCGCTTGACGAGCTCGACGGGGCGGTTCAAGGCCCGCGCAATCTCCTTGAGCTGGTTGGACTGCAACTGCTTCAGATGATCGGAGACAATCTGCTGCGCGAGCGCGTTCTGCGGGTCAAGCGTCCGGAGCTGGATCAGCAGGCACTCCCGGAGGTCCCGCGCGCCCACGCCGAGCGGGTCGAACTCCTGCACCACCGCGAGTGCCTCCTCGACGTCTTCGGCCGAGTAACGGCCATTCTGCGAAATCTCTTCGAAGGAGGCGCTTAAATAGCCGTCCTCGTCGAGATTGCCGATGATGGTTTCGGCGATTTCGCGCACGGTTTCGCTGCAGATCGTGACACTCAACTGCCAGGTGAGATGTTCGGAGAGGCCCTGAGGCGAGGAGAGGAACTTGTCAAAAGAAGGCCGCTCGATCTCCTCTCGCTCGCGGTAGTCTGTGGCACTGCTGCCGCTATCGAGGTACTGGTTGAAGAACGAGGCAACATCGAACTCATCGAACGGGTTGGCCGGCTCGGTTTCCGGAACCTTTTCCGTCTCGGCCTTCACGAAGGCTTCGTCGCTGTAGTTCTCGCTGACCACGCCGTCCTCGCTCAACTCCTCGAGCACCGGATTGGCGATCATCTCCTGATTGATCATTTCGCGCAGCTCGAGCCGGTTCAGCGCTAGCACGCTGACCATCTGGACTAGGCCGGGCGTCAGAATCTGTTTCTGCGCGACCTTCAGATGGAGTTTGGGCTGGAGCCAGTTCATGGTTGGCTGCGCTCTCCGGTCAGACCTTCAGTGCAGGCGGAAATTATCTCCCAGGTACACGCGACGCACTTCCGGGTCGCTACTTAACTCTCCCGGCGGACCCGCGCGAAAGATCTTTCCATTATTGATGATATAGGCGCGATCGGTCACGCGCAGCGTCTCGCGGACATTGTGATCGGTCAGCAGGACCCCAATGCCGGAGCGGCTCAGATCGCCGATGATCCTCTGGATATCCACCACGGTGAGCGGGTCAATGCCGGAGAAGGGCTCATCGAGCAGGATGAAGGCCGGCTCAAGCACAAGCGATCGGGCAATCTCCAGCCGGCGACGCTCGCCGCCGGAAAGCGTGTAGGCCCGGTTGTGCCGCACCGCTTCGAGCCCCATCTGCGCCAGAAGCTCCTCCAGCCGGTCGCGCTGCTGTTCCGGGGTGAGGGGAAGCGTCTCCAGCACGGCCAGGAGATTCTCTTCGACCGTCAGTTGCCGAAAGACCGAAGGCTCTTGAGGAAGGTAGCTGATGCCACTGCGTGCCCGGAGGTACATGGGAAGGTCGGTGATGTCATCCCCATCCAGGAGGACGCGCCCGGAATCCGGCCGGGCCAACCCCACCAGGATGTAGAAGGTCGTCGTCTTTCCCGCGCCGTTCGGCCCCAGCAGGCCGACGACTTCGCCCTGCCCGATCTCCAGGTCGATGTCATCAACTACCTTCCGTCCTCGGTACGACTTGCTGACCTCGGCGGCTTGGAGCTTGAGCATACCACTTCATTTCTCGACCCGGTGTCTCGTCAGCGTGCGTGACCCTTCCTCGGAATCGACGATAATCGTATCATTCGAAAAAAAGAAGGTCAATTGACGCCCCGTGGTTGTGCCGCGGGAAGCATCGTAGAGCGTGGGGCGTCCGCCGGAAAGGACCACCTTTGCTTCGGTGGCGAAGTATTCGGCGCGGTCCGCTACGCCGCGACGCTCGCCTTGACGCACGATCGGCTGGCCCCAGGCCACCGCACGGTTGAGTTCGCGCGTACCTACCTCGTGCGGAGACCCGCCGAGCGAGCCCGCCGAAGAAAAATAGAGGTCCAAGGTTTGCGCGTTGATCATCACCTGGCTGGACTGCGCTTGGACATCGTGCTCGAGGCGCGCGCGCCCTTCCGAGCCCCAGTAAGTCAACGTGCCCCCCCGAGCACGCCAGAGTTCGGGCTGCGCCGCTCCCGGCCGCAGTGGGCTCTTCCCCTGCGCTCGTGTTCGGCCCGGCGGGTCGCTTGACGCGCCGTCGAGCGCGCCTGCAGCCTTCGGAAACACGGCGCGCACGTGGCCCTGGGCCACCATCACCCGCGTCGCGCGTGCGAGCTCGATCGAATCGGCTTCGATCACCGAATCGTGCTGCCAGAGCCGCGCGCTGCCAGAATAGACGGCTCGGCCCGTCAAAGAATTCGCCAGCAGGCGCTCGGAAGTAATATGCGTGGGCTGGGGAGCAAGGCTGTTCGAGCCGCTCAAAGGGAGAGCAAGATCGGTCGAGCGCACGCCGCCCTCGGCGCGGATCTCACCCGTGCGCTGGTTGAAGAAGGCGGACGGCGCCGTGGTCCGCGTTTCGGGATCGGTGAGCACGACCGAGCCTGTCAGTGTGACGCTGTCGCTCGCGCGCTCGGCGTGGGCCCGGTCAGCCTGGCCTGCGCGATCGCCTTCACGGAAGCGCACCTTGCCTGTCTGGTCCATCTCGCTCCAGTCGTTGTTCGGGCCGAACTTCACCACCAGCTCACGCGAGGAGGTAACCTGAGTGGGGCGTCCCGGCAGGCTGCGCTCGACCTCGGCGCCACCGTGGCCTTGGAGGGTTCTCAGTCGGTTCTGCGCGCCGAATTCCGCCGCCACCTCCTGTCCGCGCATCCGCGTGGTCTCCATGAGCGTCTTCCCGTCGACGGTAGTGGGAGCCTGCCAAGTGATGGTGGCCGGGGCCAGGGTTTCGGCGCGATCCAGGCGTTGCGCCCGGGGCCGCCCTTTTCCGTTCGCTGTGCCTGATTTCGCTTCCAGGAAGAAGAGGCGCAAGGCCGCTGTTGCGAGCTGCCGCGAAGTGCCATGCCCGCTGGCTTCGGCGGTGACGCCGCCAGTGGCGGTAAGCACGCGGGGCTGATTGAGCTTCGGTAGCATCTCCATCTCCACTCGCTCAGCCGTCAGGCTCTCTTCCCCCAAAGCGTCGGTGGAATGGCCCCGGACCTGGCCCACCGCTAGAACACGCTCGGCCCAGCCGTCGGGATGGAACAGCGCAAGGAACTCGTCGGCGGAGATGACCGCCTGCTCCCCTGGGCGGCTCGAATGGATCTCCGGGTGACCCCTTGCCAGGAGGCGTTTCGCGCGCAGCTCCGTATCCAGTTCGAGCGAGAGTTCTGTCGCCGTGAGTTCGCGCCGGGCCTGCGTGGCGCGAGCGGGCGAGAGCAGGCGAAACGTCTGAGTGTCGCGATGGTACTCGAGGCAGCTGCCCGTCAGCGTCACCGGCTCAACGAATGGCGATTTCGCCAGCTTCATCTCGACGTCGCGTGCCAGGCGAACCGCTCCCTGGCGTGAGCTGTACCAGATGCCCACGGCGCGACCCTGGCCGTAGGGGAACCAAAAAGTGACCGGCTGGTCGGTCCGCGCCTCTCCCGTATCGCGGTCGAAGGAAACATTTCGCGTGCTGACATGGAGCACGCGCCCGCCAGGGCTCTGGCGTGCTTCTTGCGCGCTTTCCAGGTCCAACTCCACTTCGCCCGCGCAGACAATGTGGCCGGTGTCGGCGAGATAGTCGCAGGACTGCGTGTGGATATTGTCGTAGCGCTGGCCGGTGCGCCCATAGATGGTGATCCAAACGTCCTCAAGCAAGTTCCGTTTGCCTTCCTTGAACTCCGTGGCCCGCGAGGCCCGCACGGTGAAGAGCGTACGATCCTGTTCCACCTTAGAGAAGGAGAACACAGCGGACCGTTGTTGCACCGTGGGCGGCACCGATGGCGGCACTTGCCTGCGCGCCTCGGCCGCCTGCCAGGAGCGGCGAAGGTATACCGTGCCCACCAATGCTGCCAACAGGACGGCAACCGTGGCCGCCCAGCGAGCATAGCGCCTAGCTTCTGTGGTTCGCACGGAATTCGCGCCCTCGTGCCGTTAGAAGCCGAGTATAGGGAAATGGTTTCGAACCAACAAGGAGGGGGGGAGCTAGTAATCGAGCTGAGTAGCCTTCGCTCCTTTCAGAGGGCCTTTTTCGGTCTCGACGAAGACTTCGTGGGCCGCGCCCAGGTCGCGCGCGGAAGGTGTCACGATGGTCGCCGGACCGATGAAGATCTTCTGCTGGCGCGCGATGGCCAAGCGTACGTCGGTCTCGCTGACGAAGGCCGAGACCTCGACTTCGACTTCAGGCACCCGGGGAGGTGGAATCGGCGGCGTAGCTTCCGGCCTGGGCGTTGGGGCCCGAAGGGCCACCTTCTCGCGAAAGACTCTGGCTACAATTTCCGCAGCCGGAGACGGCTCGGCGTGGGGAGTCGCGGGAACGGTTGCGGGGTTCGACGCCGCGCCAGCACCGCGCGGGATGCCGCGTTCGGCCATCACATTCTGGACAACGCGGGCAATCAACCCATGGTCCAGCGCGCCTGACCCCCCGGCGCTTATGCCCGCTTCGGCAGCCGCCGCCCGAACGGCAGGCGCGCTCCCAGCCAGGCGTTGCTCCTGAGGAATCGTGCGGTGCTCAACCGCGCGTGACTCCCAAGCGATGCGCTTCAGGTTCATCAGGTGCTGTGGACCGATGTTGTCGGAGGTGATGTTGCCGCCAAGGGCTCCGCAGCCGAGGGTCATGGCCGGAAAGAGGTTGGTCGAATAGCCGATCGAGCCGTGCACGGCGGACGTGTTCACGCAGACGCGGAAGGCCGGCACCGCTGCGCCAAACTCCCGCACCGCAGCTTCATTCTGCGAGTGAATGGCGATGGTGTGCCCCATCCCGCCGAATTCGAGGAGGCGCGTGCACAGCTCGATGGCCCCGGCGAGGTTCGGCACGGAGTAGAAGGCAAGAATGGGCGAGAGCTTTTCGCCCGAGAGCGGCTCCTCGCGGCCGACCTTGTCGAGCTTGGCGATCAGCACGCGTGTCGAGGGCGGCACTCGGAAGCCGGCGAGTTCGGCGATCATCGTCGCGGGACGGCCGACGATTCGAGGGTTGGGCGTGTGCGTGCCTGGGCGGATCAGCAGCGCTCCGAGCTTCGAAATCTCATCGGGCGAAAGAAAATATGCGCCCTGCCGGGTGCACTCCTCGAGCGCTCCGTCGCGAATCGCCTCCTCGACCACGATGGATTGCTCGGAAGAGCAGATCGTGCCGTAGTCGAAGGTTTTCCCGGCGATAATGTCGGCCACCGCTTTGCGCAGGTCGGCGGTGCGGTCGATGTAGGCCGGCACGTTGCCCGGGCCGACGCCATAGGCGGGATTGCCCGAGCTGTAGGCGGCGTGCACGAGGCCCGTGCCCCCCGTCGCCAGGATCACGCCGACGTCGCGGTGGCGCATCAGCTCTTGCGTCCCGGGGAGCGTGGTGTGCAACATGCAGCCGATCAGGCCCTCCGGGGCACCCGCGCGGAGCGCAGCTCGGTTCATCACATTCGCCGTCTCGCAGATTGAACGCATGGCGGTGGGGTGCGGGCTGAGCACGATGGCGTTCGACGCCTTGAGCGAGATCAGCGTCTTGTAGATGGCTGTGGAGGTTGGATTCGTGGAAGGAATGACCGCGGCAACAACCCCCACCGGCGTGGCCACCTCGAGCACGCCTTTTTCCTTGTCCTCGCGGACGATGCCGACGGTGCGCATGCCCCGCATGGCGCGGTGGACCTCCACCGAAGCCAGACGGTTTTTCGTCACCTTGTCGGGGACATTTCCATAGCCCGTCTCCTCGACGGCCATCCGGGCGAGTTGCTCGGCAGCGCCGGTGGCAGCTTCGGCCGAGGCGTCCACGATGGCGTCCACCTGCTCTTGGGAAAACGTGGCGAACCTTCTCTGGGCTGCGGTGGCGCAGGCCACTAACTCGCGGGCTTCCTGGATGGAGAGGAGGTCGGCGTTGCGCAGGCTCAAGGCCCTATACCCTTATCTGGGAAACAGCCAGAACCGAGGCCATCCAGCCGGGCTCATTTTTTCCCGCCGGGCGGCTGGCCGCCGCCGGGGAGGATCTTCTCCACATGTTCGTGGGGCCGCGGGATCACATGCACCGCCACCAACTCGCCGACGCGCCGCGCAGCGCTTGCGCCGGCGTCCGTGGCGGCCTTCACTGCGCCCACGTCGCCCCGCACCATCACGGTCACGTAGCCCGCGCCGATGTACTCCTTACCGATCAGGACGACGTTGGCGGCCTTGACCATGGCATCGGCGGCTTCGATCGAGCCCACCAGACCCTTAGTCTCGATCATGCCCAACGCTTCATTGGCCATGCGCTCCTCACTCGCCCTCGATGCGCTCGTGCGGGCACTTGCATCGCGCCCGAATGCCGGTCGAGCCTAGCATGCCCTCCCAGGCGAATCAAGTTGACCGGAATCGGCTGTGGAAAAGCCTCATGGCAGCCACGAGCGGCGGGTGTCCTTCGAGCGTTCCAACGACGGTGACCGATCGCGGTCGTCGATACGGAAGTCCTCAGCGCTTAGCGAATGCCTTGCCCACGAAGTTCGAACGGCGCTAGGGGTTCGGAACGAAGCCGAGGTTCGCGGCGGCAACGCTATCGCGCGTCGAGTTTTTCACTTGGTACATGGCCTCATCGGCTAGGTGCAGCAGATCGACCTTGGTGCGCGAGTCGGAGGGATACGAGGCCACGCCTACGCTCGAGGTAATGTGCACATTCAGGCCTTCGGCTTGCAGCCAGACCGTTTCCCGGATCAGCTGGTGCAGGCGTCGCGCGACCACGCAGGCGCTCTCCTTCGAGGTCTGCGGCAGCAGCACGACGAACTCGTCCCCGCCATAGCGGAAAGCAAAGTCAATCAGCCGGAGATGCGACTTGATCATCTGCCCGATTTCGGCCAGCAGTTTCGAGCCGATCAGGTGGCCGTAGGTGTCATTCACCTTTTTGAAGTAGTCCAGGTCAATAAACACGAGCGAGAACTCGTAGCCGTAACGCTGCGAGCGGTACACCTCGGTCTCGAGAATGAAATTCATATGCCGCGCGTTGTAGAGGCTCGTGCAGTCGTCGGTGATGGTGAGTTCGTGGATGCGCTGGACGTGACGCGCGTTTTCGAGCGCGATGGCGGCGAAATCGGCGAGGGCCTCGAGCAGGGCGAGATCGCGTTCCTGGAAGCCCTGCGGCCCCAAGCAATTGACCAGCTCAATCACGCCCAGGCAGCGATCCCGGAAGCGCACCGGCACCGCCACGATGGAGCGCGTCTCCATCTTCGTGCGCTCGTCCACCTCGGCGAAGAAGCGCGTGTCCTGACTGACGTCCGGCACGATGACGGCTTGGCCGGTTTGTGCCACCCAGCCGGCCAGGCCCTGCCCTAGCTTAATGCGGACGCCTTGGAGCGCCTCTGCGCCCTTGCCGACGGCGAGCTCGAAGTAGAGCTCCTGCTTGGCTTGATCCACGAGGAGCAGCGACCAGGTGTCCGGCCGCAGGAACTCTTCAATCTTTTCCATGATCGTGCCGAGGACCTGATCGAGGTGCAGCGAGGACGTGAGGGCCTTGCCGAGTTCGTGGAACACGGCGACCTCACCGGCTTCCCGCTGATTCACCCGCATCGCAGGGTTGCGGCGGCGCTCTACACCGGTGAAGTTGTTTGTCTCCTCCACTCTCGGCCTTAATCTGCTGCGAATTGTGAGGTCATGGGCCGAAGCGCGCGCTGGGCCACTCGGATTATAAGCATCGAACTCCGCGGGGCGCAACCCGCATGCGCACGAGTGTTTCGCAGGTTTCATCGCCTGCCGGCGGCACTCACTCCTCTCTCAGGGTCTCTCAGGGTCAGCGGATTGACACCCTCCCCCCGCCCGCCTATATTGGCTTCTTTCGCTCTACATGACGAATACTACGTTCGGCGAGCACCTGAAACGCGAACGGGAAATGCGCGGCATATCGCTGGAGGAGATTTCAGCGGTCACGCGCATCAGCACCCGTTTTCTGGAGGCGCTCGAAAACGAGCAGTGGGAGCACCTGCCCGGGGGTGTTTTCAACCGCGGCTTTGTGCGCGCCGTCTCCCGCTTCCTCGGTCTCGACGAGGAAAGCATGGTGGCTGAGTATGCCCTGGCTACTAACGACCGGCCCGAACTGACCGCTTCGGCGCGGGCCTCGCCGGCCGAGCCCAGCGGCACGCGCTGGGAACTCGGGCTCGCGGCGGCATTGATTCTGGTCGTTGTGGGAGTAGGCGGCTGGTTTGCCTCGCGCCACTACGCAGCTTGGCGCGCTGCTCGCGCTGCGAGCCGCGGGGCACCTGCAACGCAGCCAGCCTCCCGAACCTATGAGGTACGCCCGATGGCCACTCCGACCTCCTCCATGCCGGTCGGTCAGCCCGTCGCTCTGCCGCTCTCCACCGGCGCAACCGTGGCAGAACCGGCCATGCTTGAATTGACGGTTGCCGCCAGCAAGACGACGTCCATCCGCGTCATCGCCGATGGCAAGATCCTGTTCCATGGCAAGATGTCCGCCGGACAGAGCGAACACTTTAGGGCATCCAACCGTTTCGTCATACGAGCGGGCGATCCGAGCGCCCTATCGTTCGAACTGAACGGCCAGACCGTTCGACCGATAGGCTCGTCTGGGCAGCCCGGCAAGATCACCCTCACCCGCAAAGACCTGAAAGAATCTTCCGGAGGGCCCCATTAATCCGGAACTTGGCGAGGAGATCCGCTCTGGCCGCGCGAGCCGGGCTCGGAAGCTAGCCGTCTGCTCGGGTACTGCGCCACTCGAGCCTACCGAGCGGGTCGAGCTGCTGGCCATCCTGGCCGCTGATGAGGACCGAGAGATCGCGGAGCGCGCCGCCGGGGCCTGGCTCCCCCACCCGGTGGATATCGTCCTCGCCGCGCTGGCAAAAGTGGATGCTGCGCCGCAACTGTTCCACTATTGCGCCAACCATCTGGCCGGCCGAGCTGGCGTCGCGGATGCCATGGCCAAGAATCCACTGTGCCCGCCAGGGGCTCTGGCACGCGTAGCGTCGCATCTGAGCACCTCGGCGGTGCAAGCCCTGATGGATGACCTCGACCGGCTGAGCTCCTTTCCCGGGTTGGCCGCCGCGCTGGCGGCCTCGTCTTCTTTGAGCGTCGAGCAGCGCCACCAGCTCCAGGAGCTCCAGCAAGGGCCCACCGACGAAGGCGTGATCGCCGAGGCGGTGGCCGCTGCAGAGCCCGACCAAGCCAAGCGCGCTACCCTGCTTCAGCGACTGGCGCGCATGCGCGTCGTCGAACGCGTGCAACTCGCGCTGAAGGGCAACCGCGAAGAGCGCATGGCCCTGATCCGCGACCCGTGCCGCGTCGTGCAGCGCGCCGTGTTGCAATCGCCGCGCATCACCGAGGGGGAAGTGGAAGTCTTTGCCGAGATGGCCAGCCTGAGGGAAGAAGGACTGCGCCTGCTCGCTTCGAATCGCACCTTCCGAAAAAACTACACCGTTGTGCGCAACCTCCTGCAGAACCCGAAGACGCCGCTCGATGTTTCCCTACACCTCTTGCCGGCGCTCACGCCGCAGGACCTGAAGATGCTCACAACGAACCGGAATATTCCCGAGACGCTGCGCGCCACGGCCCTGAAACTCCACCGGCAGCGTGCCCAGGCGCGGCAAAGTAGCTAAGCTCCGGCGACACGTGGTCCATGGGTCCCCTGCACCCGCCTTTTTATCCCCTCTCCAGAGCTTTTCTGGGCTTGCTGCTACCTCTTGAGGCAGAAGATGCCAAGACGATGGGTAGAATACGGGCAGCCAGGGAGCTTCGAGGGGAGCATGGGGCGAACCCCGAGCAGGACTTGGAGCTGTGTTCGGACCTCAGCGACCTACTGGGGGGCCACCGCGAGCGATCGCTTCACCTTCTCGCCATATTCGCGCGCTCGCGCGATCACTTCGGCTTCGTTGAGCGTGAGCACGCGGCGATGGGCCATGACGACGCGGCCAGCGACGACCACGGTCTCGACGTCGCTCGCCTTGAGGGCATAAACGATCTGCGAATAGACCTGGTAGAGCGGCACGGCGTGCGGTGCGTCGAGGCCCAGGAGGATCAGGTCGGCTTTCTTGCCCGGCTCGAGTGAGCCGATCTCCGACTCCAGGTGCAGCGCCCGAGCGCCGTCGATCGTAGCCAATGCCAGGGCTTGCTCCGCACCAAGCGCCCGCGGGTCCATGCGCGTGACCTTCTGAAGTTTGGCAGCCAGGTCCATTTCTTCCATCAGGTCGAGGTCATTGTTGCTTCCCGCGGGGCCGTCGGTGCCCAGGCCGACCCGTACACCCGCGCGAAGCATGCTCACGACCGGGGCCACGCCGCTGGCCAGCATCATGTTGCTCGACGGGTTGTGCACGCAGCCCACCTGGCGCGCGGCCAGCGCGGCGATGTCGTCCGCATCCACCCAAATGCAATGCGCCGCCAACACGTCGGGGCCGAGAAAACCGATCTTTTCCAAGAAGCCCACCGGCGAGAGGTTGTGTTTCGATCGGCTATCCTCCAGTTCGCGCTTTGTCTCCGAGACATGAATGAGGATGGGCGCACCATAGCGCCGGGCGAGCGCCGCGCTATCGCGCAAAGTCTTTTCCGAGCACGTGTAGATGGCGTGCGGGGCCACCGCCGCGCGAATGAGCGGATCACCCTTCCAACGCTTCAGATAGATTTCGGTCGCGGCGAGTGCTTCCTCCGATGTCTTGTGGTCCGGTGTGGGGAAATCGAGAATGGTTTCGCCCAGCACACCGCGCATGCCGGCGGCCTTTGTCTCGCGGGCGATGGCATCCTCAAAGTAATACATGTCGGCGTAGGTGGTCGTGCCGCCGCGGATCATCTCCAGCGCTGCAAGTCGCGTACCCCAGGTGACGAACTCTTCGGTGACGTTGCGCTTTTCGGCCGGAAAGATGTACTTCTCGAGCCACTCCTGAAGTGTGAGGTCATCCGCCAGGCCGCGCAGCAGCGTCATTGGCCCATGGGTGTGGCCATTGACCAGGCCGGGCAGGACAAGCTTGCCGCGGGCCTCGATGTGCCGCGCCGGTAGGAAGCGTGCCGCCAGCTCGGCGCGCGGGCCCACGGCCATAATCGTGTCGCCCCGCACCGCCACCGCGCCGTCTTCGACGATGCGGCGCTGGGCATCCATCGTGACGACGCGGCCGCCCACGACCAGCAGGTCAATCCTTTCGCGCGGAGGGGCATGCTTCGCCGGTAAAGCCTGTGCCAAGAGAGAACGCGGGGAGTCACCCGCGAAAACAGCGAGACAGAGGAGGAAAGAAACGCTCCGCGATGGAATTCGCATCGCTCCTAACATATCGAGAACCCCCGTTGATTCTGGCTCAGTTGGTTTGTCCCTTCGTCGTCTCGGTTCATCTGTGTTCCTGGGTTCGCCAAGCTCACCGCCGGCGGTAGATCGAAAGGTCTACAGAAAAGAGGAATCGAAGGGATGCGGAAGGAGCTCCGTCATGCGATGCGCCGCGGTCTTGCCTTCGAGATTTGCCAGGATGACTTCCACATCGCCGCAGAATTCCCAGATGAGTTGACGACAGGCGCCGCAGGGCGGCGTCAGGACCTCGCTATGGGCCACCACTGCAAGGGCGTCAAAGCCGCGCTCGCCTTCCGAGATGGCCTTGAAGATGGCCACGCGCTCGGCGCAGATCGTCAAGCCATACGTGGCATTCTCGACGTTCGCGCCAGTATAGATGCGACCTGAGCGGGCGCGGAGCGCAGCGCCGACGCGGAAATTGGAATAGGGCGCGTGCGCATTCTCGCGCGCTTGTTTCGCGGCAGCGATCAGTGTTTCCCGTTCGCGCATTTCGTGTTCTATCGATTGGTCTCAGGCCACCGGAGCGGCCAGACGCGGAATGACCGCGCGCAGCAAGGCGATAAATTGGCCTTTGACACGCTCGCCAGTCTCGAGCACTTCCGCATGGCTGATGGGCTGGTCGAGGATGCCCGCGGCCATGTTCGTTACGCAGGAAAGGCCAAGAATCTTGATGCCCATGTGGCGCGCCGCGATGACTTCGGGCACGGTGGACATTCCCACCAGGTCCGCACCGATGTTGGCCAGGTAGCGGATCTCCGCGGGCGTCTCGTAGCTCGGCCCGCTGACGGCGGCATACACGCCCTCATAAATGTCGATGCCCAGGCGGCGGCCTTCCTCGAGCACAATCTCGCGATAGGGCTTCGCATAGGCATCACTCATATCGTGAAAACGCGGGCCGAAGCGCTCGTCGTTCGGGCCAATCAGCGGGTTTGAGCCTTGCAGGTTGATGTGGTCCGAGATGACCACCAGGCACCCCTGCTTGAAACGGCGGTTGATGCCGCCGGCCGCATTCGTCAGGATCGCCGTGCGAATGCCCAGGCGCCCAAACACGCGCATC
>DATFXF010000083.1:0-10452 GCA_035258565.1 Candidatus Acidiferrales bacterium | reverse complement strand
CGCCAGGGTGAGACGGGCCATCGCGGGCTTCATCCCCTTGGCGACCAAAGCGGCGTAGAAATCTCCGAAGGGTCCGGGACGCGCGCTGGCCGTAGTGGCCACGCTTTTGAAGAGATACTTCAGGTCATGGTTGTGATTTCTATTCAGGCCACGAATCGCGAGCGGTTTCCTCGAGCGCTGCAGTTGGCTGGCCACGAAGCGATATTCCGCACTGGTGTGCGTCTCCAGGGCCAGACCGCTGTAAGTCCAGAGTTGCCGCTTGGTGCGGAAACGATGGGGGGTCTGCAGCAGGGCAATCAGCACGGCAACGCGAACCGGGCCTAGGTAAGGGATCTGCCGTAGCACTCGAGCCGCCGGATGTTTCCGGCTCTCGGCCAACAGTTCCCGGCGTGCTTCCTGTCGCAGAGACTGCAGCACGTCCAACTGTTGGTAGAGTCGCACCGCTCGACGGCGGACGCCGGCCTCCGGTATCTTTTGCAACCACTCGGCACGATGGAGCAGCCCATAGACTGCCTGACCGGCACAGCGAATGGCCCAGCTCCGATACACAGCCTTCAGGCGATTCATGACTCGCGTGAGATCTTTGGTGATGGTCAGGTAACTGCGGGCCAGCTCCTTCAAGGTGCGCACGCCGGTCTCTCCATGGTAGACGGGTGAAAGGAGGTTGCTGCGCAGCAAGTCGGCCAGCTTCCGCGCATCGATCCGGTCACTCTTGTTGCCTGCTTTCAACAAGGCGTTCTTCCGCGGATTGCACACCACGACTCGGTTGACGCGGGGCGGCTTGAGTAGGTCGTACAACCAGGCGGCACAGGTTCCTTCTTCAAACGTCACGTGCAGGTTTCCGCGCAGCCCGTGGAAAAACTGCAGGATGGTTTCCGCTTTGGTTTCGATGGTGCACTCCATCACCAGCTTGCCAGCGGAATCCAGGACCGCGATCGAGATCGTTGCTTGATGAACGTCTAGCCCAATATACTTGTCAATGTTCATAGGGTGCTCCTTTCGGTAAGTAACGGTGGGGCTTCCACCCAAAACTTACCTCCAAGGGGCGCCCTTTTATAATGCTGTGCGTTGACTTGGCCCGAGGTGCGCCCTAGTAGGATACTCCCCAACACGTAGGTTCTCTTTCCATGATTGGCCAAACAGTCTCTCACTATCGCATCCTGGAGAAGCTCGGTGGCGGCGGCATGGGGGTGGTGTACAAGGCTGAGGACACTCGGCTCGGCCGCCAGGTCGCCCTCAAATTCCTGCCTGACGAACTTTCCAAGGATAGCCATGCGGTCGAGAGATTCCAGCGGGAGGCGCGCGCCGCGTCAGCGCTCAACCATCCCCACATCTGCACGATTTACGACATTGGCGAACACCAAGGGCGGCAATTCATGGTCATGGAGCTGCTCGAGGGCCAAACGCTGAAGCATCGCATTGGAGCAAAACCGGTAGAGAGCAAGCACCTGCTGGAGTGGGGGATGCAGGTAGCCGATGCGCTGGAGGCGGCGCACGGGAAGGGCATCATCCATCGGGACATCAAGCCGGCGAATATCTTTGTCACCGAGCGGGGCCAAGCGAAGGCGTTGGATTTCGGCTTGGCCAAGTTGCTGCGGCCGGTGAGCGAGGCGACGCTCACCGAGAGCCTCACCGAGACGCAAGCGGTAGCGGGCACGCTACCGTATATGGCCCCGGAGCAGTTGCGAGGAGAGAAGGTGGACGCGCGCGGGGACATCTATGCTCTGGGGGTGGTGCTGTACGAGATGGCGACCGCGCGGCGTCCGTTCGAGGCGACGCTACCGACGGCCCTTGCGGCGGACATCCAGCACAAGCCTCCGCCCTGGCCCGGGCGAATCAATCCTGGAGTTTCACCCAAGCTGGAAGACATCATCCTAAAGTGCCTGGAGAAGGACCCGGAGAACCGCTATCAGTCAGCAAAGGAGCTGTTGGTGGATCTGCGGCGCCTGGCTGCGCCTTCTGCGGTGACCGCAGCGGCAGCGGCGCCCGCACCGAAAGGCTGGCGAAAAGCAGCGCTGCCGGCGGCTTATGGTGCGGCGGGAGTGCTGGTGATCGTGGCCCTGTTGGTCGGGTTGAACACTGGAGGATGGCGGGGGAGGCTGCTGGGCCGGGCTGCGTCACCGCACATTGAATCGCTCGCCGTGCTGCCGCTCGAGAACCTCTCGCACGACCCCGAGCAGGAATACTTTGCTGATGGCATGACCGAGGCGCTCATTACCGACCTCTCAAAGATCGGGGCCCTGAAGGTGATCTCTCGCACCTCGGTGATGCAGTACAAAAGAGTGAAAAAGAGGCTCCCCGACATCGCAAAGGAATTGAACGTGGATGCGGTGATCGAGGGTTCGGTGCAGCGGGTCGGCAACCGAGTGCGCATCACGGCGCAGTTGATCCGGGCGGCCACCGACACGCACTTGTGGGCCGACAGCTACGAACGCGATCTGCAAAACGTGCTGGCCTTGCAGGGGGAGGTTGCCCAGGCCATCGCCGAGCAGATCCGGGTCAGGCTGACGCCGCAGGAGCGGACGCGCTTGACGGTAGCGCGCGCCGTCAACCCCCAGGCCTACGAGATGTATCTGAAAGGTCGCTACTTCTGGAACAAAAGGACGCGGGACGCATTGACCAAGGCGGTGGATTACTTCCAACGCGCCGCCGACATCGACCCCACCTACGCCCTGGCCTACGTCGGCCTAGCCGACGCTTACGTCGTGCTGGGAGGCAATCAGTTCCTTACACCGAGCGAGGCTTTCCCCAGAGCCAAGCGAGCATCGCTCAAGGCGCTGGAGCTCGACAACACTTTGCCCGAAGCCCACACCTCGCTTGCCTTCGTTCTGGCAAGGGAATGGGACTGGGCGCGAGCGGAACGAGAATTCCAGCGCGCCCTGGAGCTGAATCCCGGCTACTCGACCGCGCACCACTGGTACTCGTACTTCCTAACGATAATGGGGCGGCACGAGGAAGCTATTGCTGAGGCCCAGCGTGCCACCGAGCTTGACCCGCTTTCGCTCGTCATGAACGCCAACCTGGGTGTGGTTCTCTACTATGCTGGCCACTTGGACGAAGCGATACGACAAGGGCTCCGCACCGTTGAACTAGATCCGAATTTTTACATCGCTCACTTCAACCTCGGCCTGGCCTATAGGAAAGCCGGTCTGTTTGACAAAGCCATAGCCGAACTGGAAAGAGCACGAGCGCTTTCCGGGAACAACCCCATGCCCCTAGCTGCACTCGGAGCAACGTACGGCTTCTCCGGCAGGAAGACCGACGCAGAGAAAGTGCTTATCGAGCTGAGGGAGCTCTCAAAACGAGACTACGTTTCGCCTTATCTGTTGGCTGGGGTGTATGTAGGGCTTGGCGAAAGGAAGCAGGCTATCGAGTGGCTGGAGAAAGCCTATGAGCAACGCGATAGCTTGTTGCCCTGGATCAAAGTAGCGCCGACTTTTGACTCTCTGCGCTGGGACCCGCGCTTCCAAGACCTGCTGCGCCGCATCGGGCTGCCGCCGTAAATCTCTTCAGGGAAATCTACGCGCTTAGCAATCTCTTTTCGGTCGCATCAACAGCTTGCGTTGAGCCCGTGCGCCCACCAAGCCTCTCGACGGCGGCCAACACAGCATCCTCTGAGGGATGGACGTAGCGAGCTGAAATGCCGGTGGAGCTGTGCCCCGCGATCCGCGCCAGCGTCCATGCGTCGCAGCCGCTCTCGCCCCGCCGCGTAAGAAAGGTATGGCGCAAGCGAGTAGAGCACGAATGGGCACGAACGCTCTCCTCGCCACCGATTCTTCCCTGAAGCTAACTGTGCAGCGGCTGGCATCTGGATGGGAAAGTAGCAGTTCACCGGCTCACTTTGGCGTCCACCGAGGGTGAGCGCTGAACAGGCCATTCACAATTCCGATCTGATAGACGACAAAGATTCCGAGGCCGAGGCTCACAAGACCGGACGCGATCCTGAGGTTTCGGTTCATCCGGGCGGAATGGTTTGCGGTATAGGCAAACGGAAAGACGAGGGCGACGGTGATCAGCATCATCCCCGCAATTGTGCCGATCCCAAAGACCAGAAGGTAAGCGATTGCCCAACGAGGGTTTCTGATGGCGGCGAGAACGAGCAGGGCCACCGACGCCGAACCAGCGAGCCCGTGAACGATGCCGACAATCAGGGGCCGAAGGTGCTGATAGACACCAATCCAACCAAGCATGCGATCCAGATATGCCAGTGGCGTCTGGTCAGGTCGGTGCGGGTGAACCTCGGCCCCGTGTCTAAGCGGATGGCTGTGGATGTAATCGCCATGGATGTGAGGATGGGAATGAACCACCAATGATCCATCATGGCCCTCAATCGAGGCCTCGGGTGCCGCACGGAGAAAGCTCACCAGGTTCATGAGACCAAGGACCATTAACATCAGCCCAACGCACAACTCCATGCTAAGGCCGAGCCGGGCAGGAATCAAAAAACCCAGGAGAATGATCGCCGCGCCAACGACAAGAATGGTTAGCGTATGACCCACGCCCCAGAAAAACCCGGTCAAGGCAGCACGCGTGATGTCGCGTTGCCGGCTGACGATGGTGGTGACCGCGATCACATGGTCCGGATCGGTCGCATGGCGCATCCCAAGGAAGAATCCCACGGCAACGATGGAGAGAAGGCTACCCATGGCTTGTGCTCAAATGGCCGCTGCCGGGCGTTAAAACCGCCAGCCGTGCCGCGAGGAATTCCAGGGAATCAGCCATTTGCCGCTCCTGTCTTGCCAGAAGCCTTAAGGACTGGCAGCAAGGCTCGAATGTCGTTGTTTGCAAATGGCCCTGCATGCAGAAATCCAAAAAAGAGGTCAGCTATTAACCTCTTCAAAGTGGAACTCTAAAGGGCAGCCCAAAACTTCCAGTTGGAGACAAGCCGTGATCAACTGTACTGGCTTCGCCAAATCGCTGCGAACTGGAACCAAAAATTGCGGCATGGGCACGCCTTCATCACCGCCCTTATGCCCTGTCTCGACCGGCCGTATTGTACCGAACCCGAGGTCGCCGCTGAGAGACAATCCAAAATCCCATTAGTCCAGGGATTCGTCTTGCGATTGACTGCCATGAACTGGGGACGCGCTGACGCATATCGGGCAGATCACCCTGCTATGTCGTCTGGCCGGCGCGCCTTTTCCGGAGTGAAAACGACTTTCGCACCGACAAGTTTGCGGGCCCCCTGGGTCCAAAGCCATCCACGCTCCCCTTCGCGAACTGATTGGTCTCTCCCCCTCCGTCCCCTGAGGGCTTTCGAATTGGAGCGCAACGTTCCGGCCTCCCCGCGCGTAGTAACATAGTGAGCCAATCCATGCCTGTCAGTGACGGCGCCGCTATTCGCTCCCAAAGGGTCTCGCGACATTACGCGATGGGCACGGCGTTGATCCGCGCTGTGGACGAGGTGACACTTGAGGTCCACGCCGGAGAATTTCTCGCGCTGCTGGGTAGCTCGGGCTCCGGAAAGTCCACGCTGCTCAACTTGATGGCGGGGCTCGACCGGCCGACATCCGGTACCATTTTCGCCAATGGCCGAGACCTCGCACAGATGGATTCCGAGGAATTGGCGAGGCATCGTTGTCAGACCGTGGGGATGGTCTTTCAGGCCTTCAACCTGCTGCCGCGGATGACGTTAGAGGAAAACGTCGAGCTGCCACTGCGCCTGGCCGAAGTCGAGCGCAGCAAGCGCGCGAGCCGCGTGTGTGATGCCCTTGAACGCGTGCACCTGGGCGCGCGGCTCCGGCATCGACCGGGCGAGCTATCCGGGGGCGAGCAGCAGCGGGCAGCGTTGGCCCGGGCGCTGGTAAACCAGCCGAAGATCCTGCTCGCCGATGAGCCGACGGGCAACCTCGATAGCCGCACAGGAGAGGAGATTCTCGGGCTTCTGCGCGAAATCAACCACTCGCTGCGGATGACGATCGTGATGGTAACGCACGAGCACGCGCTCGCGGCCCGTTTCGCGCATCGCATTGTTACTCTTGTGGACGGCCGGCTGGCGGAGGACGCACGATGAGGTCCCGCGATCTCGCCGAACTTGCGGGGCGGAACCTGCGCGAAGCGCTTCTGCGCAATGCATTGACGACGCTCGGCATCGCGGTGGGTGTGGCTTCGCTGGTCGCCATGCTCTCGCTTGGCGCAGGATTGCAGGAACTGGTTAATAAACGCCTGACGCACTCGGGCCTGTTCGACAAGATTTTTGTGACCTCTTATCAGAACCTTCGCGCTCTCGGGCGCCCCACTCCGCAGGCGGACCCCGGTGACAGAGAGAGTCGTCTGCTCGACGACACAGCACGCCAGCAAATCAAGCGACTGGCCAACGTGGCCGAAGTCTATCCGGAGATTCGCTTCCTCACCGAGGTTGAGTACGCTGGCCGCAAACACCTCACCACGGTGGTGGCGGTGCCGGCCTCTGCACGCTTGAGCGATGCCTTCGAAGGCATGCAGGGGACTTTCTTCTCCGGGCCGGAGGCGGACCAGGCCATTTTGCAGATGGATTTCGCCCGCGAGCTGATTAGCCAGCCGGCCGCGCTCTTGGGCGACCAGCTCCTGCTGCGCTACGCTGAAAGGGAACCACTTGAGCCGGCGAAGGGTTCGGCCGCCGGGACCGATAGCGGCGAGTTCGCCGCAGACTTCGGCCTTGGCTTCGCAGTCGTGCGGCGTCAGAGGAGCCTGCGCATTGTGGGCATTGTCGAGACCGATCCCGGAGCCGGGCCGGCGGGTTTTAATCGCGGCCGAGTCTTCATTCCGCTGCCACTTGCCGAGCGTCTGCGTGTCGTGCAGATGACCGACTTGCGCAACATTATGCGTTCGCCCTCGGCTGGCGCGGTGGTGAATTACTCAACCCTCGTCGTGCGCGTGGACAACCCCAAGCAAGTGGCGGCTGTCGAAGACGCCGTCAAGCACATGGGTTTTATGACTTTTTCGCTGCTCGATATGACGCGCAACCTGCACCGCCTTTTTGCCATTCTCGATCTGTTCCTTGGGATCTTTGGGAGCCTGGCGCTGGCCGTCGCCTCACTCAGCATCATCAATACCCTGGTGATGGCCATTCTCGAGCGCCGACGCGAAATCGGCATCCTGAAGGCGCTGGGCGCAGCCGACGGCGACGTGCGTCAACTGTTTTTTGCTGAAGCCGGGGCCATGGGCCTGGTCGGCGGGGCGCTGGGAGTTGCCATGGGCTGGACGATCGGGCGCCTAATCAACCTCGGCACGAACATTTATCTGCGGCGGCAGGGCCTGCCCTCGGAAAACATCTGGTGGGTGCCGTGGTGGCTGGTACTGGGAGCGGTCGGCTTCGCGGTGCTTGTGAGCCTCCTGGCGGGCATCTACCCTGCCGCTCGCGCTGCGCGGCTCGACCCGGTACAGGCACTGCGCTACGAGTGACGGAGGTTCCCCAAAAGCGACCGGGGCGCTCCGCTGAGGGGCCAGAGCGCCCCGGGTTTCCTGCCCACCTCCGCAGGTCGTGGGCAAGAACTCTTTTATGCGGCGTGTTCGTCGCCGCGCAAGAACTCATACCTTTCGATTGCGGCCACGATTCCGACCTTGTCGACCGCTTCAGAAGTGTCGGTGCGCTGAATCCGTCCCAGGCACCGCACCTTCACGGGCCCGGCCATGGTAATCTCATGCGGAAGTGTCAGGAGAATTTCCACCGGCGCCCCGTACTTGACTTCCTTGGGCAGAAAGAAATACAGGCCACGCGAGCTGACGTCTCTTGATTCAGTTGAGGCCTCACCAACGGCGGCCCCGCTGGTCCACCGAACTGTCAGCGGTAGCTTGATCTGGAAACGTTGTACAGCACGGCGCTCGGTACCGGACAAGTGCGGACCTCCTCTATGACGTTGCTAGGATAAGGAAGGGCCTGAGCCGGCTCAATAGAGCAAAGGGCTTATTCTCCAAGGACCGGCATAGTACGTCCGTACTAGTCAAATTCTCTGCTGATTCCCCGCTGATCGGGCCGACTCAGTTGGATTCGCGACCTGGGTCTTCCAACGTTTGCGCTGTGGACGTTATTGAGGCTGCCCCTGAGGAGCCGGCGGGATTTCCTGGTGCCGGTAGGAAAGCCCTCCAGCAACGCCGTAAGGGCCCAGCACCTCGTTCTGGGGAGGCAGTTGCAAACCCCAGCATGATATCTCTTGCATTCTTCCCCTGAAGTCAGGCAATTTCTAGCGCGAGGGACGAAGGACGGAGACAACCCAATGAGGCAAGCGAAACAGCCGTTCCAATTTGTGGCTGCTTCCTACTTGGTTCGCATTTGCTTTGAGCGCGCCAAGACATTAGCGGAAATGGCGAGAGGCATGCGAACCTGCCCGGCAACGTCCATTTTTTATCACACCTTCCAGAGCCTCGAATCCCATCATTATGCTACATTTTCGAGCGATTTCGCGCAATGGATCATGGCCGCCTGCAACGAGGCAGCACTCGCCGAGCGCCTGGCAGTATTGGACCTGCACGATTTCCTTTCTCTCGAAGAGCTCCGGAAAGCTTTGGTGGAAACCGTGGAAAAACACATCGACGCGAACCCGGCGTCAGCGGAGCGACCGGCCTTCGAACCCTTTCACTTCTGCGAGGCGAGAGAGGTCTCCGTGCTGTTGCTGAAGCGGGCAGTCAATCTTGCTGAACTGGCTGAGGGCATTCGACACATGAGCCTGCAGACGCTGCACCACCATTTCATCAACTCTCGCCTGCGTCTCCGGCTCGACACCAATGATTTCTCCTACTGGATCGAGCACAGTCTCGAACTTCCGGAACTCGCCTCCCGTCTGAACCGGATCGACTTCTATCAAAACACGCTGGAGGAGATCCGCGAAGAGATCGTGAACGTTCTTCATTCATGGATCGGGCAATGAATACCACGCCGACCGCCACGACAGTCCGCATGCCGCCGCTCGATGACTACGCGACTGTCGTGGGGGAGCAGGAGATTGACGAATTGCACGCACTGGCCTCCCGCCTCGCCGGGAAGCGGCTCAAGATGGTGAATTCCACTGCGGTCGGAGGCGGGGTCGCTGAGATCCTCAATCGCCTGGTGCCGCTCCTGAAGGAACTGGACCTTCCCACGCGCTGGGATGTAATCACGGGAGGGGAAAGGTTCTTCACAGTGACCAAGGCGTTCCACAATGCCTTACACGGTGCGCCCTTTGACGGGCCACCGGAATGGTTCCACGATTTCTTGGCCACGAATGAAGAAAACCGCAAACGAATGGAGTTTGACGAGGATTTCATCATCATTCACGACCCCCAGCCTGTTGCCCTAGTGGAGGCGAGGGACGCCACCCACGGCCGTTGGGTGTGGCGCTGCCACATCGACCTGTCGCATCCGAATCCGCAGGTCTGGGGCTTCCTCCGGCCGTTCGTTGAGCGGTACGACGCCGCGCTGTTTTCTTCGCCGGCATTTACCCACGGGCTGCCAATCCCGCAGTATCTTTTCTTTCCGACCATCGATCCTCTAGCGGACAAGAACCGCGACCTGGAACCGGAGTTCGTGGGCAGCGTGTTGGAACGCTTCGGAATTGACCCGGGCCGTCCGATCTTGACGCAGATTTCGCGCTTCGATCGGCTTAAGGATCCTTTGGGCGTCATTCAAGCTTATCGGATCGTTCGAAAGCACACCGATTGTCAACTGGTTCTGGCTGGCGGGAGTGCAACCGACGATCCCGAGGGGCAGGCCGTTCTTCAAGACGTCCAAGAAGCGGCGAGGGGCGATCAGGACATCCACGTTTTGGACCTGCCTCCCTGGAGTCATCTGGAGATCAACGCATTGCAGCGCGGCTCCACCATCATCATCCAAAAATCGCTGCGCGAGGGTTTTGGTCTTACCGTCAGCGAAGCCCTGTGGAAGAAAAAACCGGTCGTGGCATCGGCGGTGGGGGGCATTCCTTCGCAGGTGATCCACAAGCTGACCGGGATGCTCGTGCACTCCGTGGAAGGTTGCGCCTACCAGGCTCGCTTCCTGCTCGCGAATCGCGCAGTCGCGCGCCAGCTCGGAGAGTATGGCCACGAACATGTGAAGGAGAACTTTCTCATTACCCGCAATGTGAAGCGGTACCTCCTGCTGTTTCTCATCCTGGAGCAGAGACGCTAAGCCCTCCTGGGTCGCGCCCGGCTCGCACTGCTTCTCTGTGCTTCTGACCACCTAGATCCTGCGAAGAGTGGGAATCATTGCGCGGTTGGAGGCAGCGAACGGGGAGCACGCGAAACCACCCACTCCAGACCATCCTCGATGAATCTCACCTTAATCTGCACGGTCACTATGCTTCGTGGACCGGCGCGAAGGCACGGATTCCCCTATCCTCGGTGCGTTATTCATCTGCGCGTACAACTGCTTCTCGCCCAAGAGGTTCAGGCATAGGCGGCGAAGATTCCGGGAGCGGAATGCGAAAAGCCAATCCGGTGCGCTCGAGGGCAGCGCGTCGATGCCGAAAAAGAACAGACTACCCCTGGTCGATGAGGCGG
>DATFXF010000082.1:0-6411 GCA_035258565.1 Candidatus Acidiferrales bacterium | reverse complement strand
GTGTATCGGAGTGAACCTCCCGCTGGTTCACCAGGCACTTCTTGTGGTTATGAAGAAACTCGATGGGGTCCTCGATCGTGATCATGTGCTCTTCGCGGTCGGTGTTGATCTTGTCCAGCATCGCGGCCAGCGTTGTGGACTTACCGGAGCCGGTGGGGCCAGTGACGAGCACCAGCCCGCGCGGCTTGTCACACAGGGCCTTCACCACTGGCGGCAGGCCCAGGGCCTCAAAGCCCTTGATCTCCCACGGAATGGTGCGGAAGACAGCGCCCACCGCGCCGCGCTGGTGGAAGATGTTGCCGCGGAAGCGCGCTAGGTTTTTCAGGCCGAAAGAGAAATCAAGCTCCAGATTCTCCTCGAAGCGGTGCTTCTGCGCGTCCGTCAGCACGCTGTAGGCCAGTGCCTTGGTGTCCGCCGCGGTGAGCGGCCCCAGATCGAGCGGGCGCAGTCTCCCGTGGACGCGGACACGGGGCGGGCTGTTCGTGGTGATGTGCAGGTCACTCCCGCCCATCTCAATCATTTTCTTGAGAAGTTCACTCAGCGTGACGCTGGCCATATCCCCCTCTCGCTAGAGCACCGTTTCTCGCAGGACTTCCTCGAGTGTGGTCAGCCCTGCCGCCACTTTGATCAAGCCGCTGCGGCGCAGGGTAACCATGCCCTGCTCCAGGGCTTTCTTCTTCAGTTCAATAGCCGAGGCCCCCACCAGGATGAGCTCGCGCAATTCGTCGTTGATCTCCATGACCTCGTAGAGGCCCACGCGCCCCTTGTGACCGCCCTTATTGCAGGTTCCACAGCCCCGGCCGTGATAGATCGTCGTCCCCTTGGCTTCCTCGGGCAAAAACCCCGCGTCGAGCAGCGCCTGCTCCGGCAGCGAAAGCGGCTCCTTGCAGTTCGTGCAGATGCGCCGCACCAGGCGCTGCGCACAGATCAGGTTCAGGGAGGTGGCCACCAGAAACGGCTCAATGCCCATATTCATCAGGCGGCTGACCGTCGATGGCGCGTCGTTCGTGTGCAGCGTGGAAAGCACCAGGTGACCGGTCAACGCCGCCTTCACCGCGATCTCCGCGGTCTCAAAGTCGCGAATCTCGCCGACCAGGATGATATTCGGATCCTGGCGCAGGAAGGCACGGAGCGCCGCAGCGAAGTTCAGCCCGATCTGCTCCTTCATCTGTACTTGGTTGATGCCCGGCAGTTGAAACTCGACCGGGTCCTCGGCGGTCATGATGTTCGTTTCCGGAGTATTCAGCCGCGCGATGGAAGAGTAGAGGGTATTCGTCTTGCCGGAACCGGTCGGGCCCGTGACCAGGACCATGCCGTAGGGCCGCAGGATGGCCTGCTCGAACTTGGCGAGCGATTGAGGCTCGAACCCCAGCTGGGTCATGTCCAGCCGCAGGTTTTCCCTGTCCAGCAGACGGAGCACGATCTTCTCGCCGAACAGCGTGGGAACCGTAGAAACACGGAAGTCGAGCTCCTTGCGCTTCCCGTCCTTGCGGTACTTGATCATAATGCGGCCGTCTTGCGGGAGCCGCTTCTCGCTGATGTCCAGCTTGGACATGATCTTGATGCGGCTCGTGACGGCGTCCCTGAGTTTGAGCGGTGGCGACATCACTGCTTGCAGGACACCATCAATGCGGAAGCGCACACGCAGTTCCTTGTCGTACGGCTCAATGTGAATGTCGCTGGCGCCGCGGCGCACGGCGTCGGTCAGAATCAGGTTCACGAGCTTGATGATGGGGGCCTCTTCCGCGGCCTTCTCGAGTGCGGCCTGGTCCAGTTCCGCCTCTTCGGCAGCCAACTCCATTTCGGCGCTTTCGTCGGCGCCGAGGTCCTTCATCACCTTGCTGAGTTCTTCGACGCTCTCGACATCGCCATAAAACTTCTGGATGGCTTCGGAGATGGCGGTTTCCGAGGCCACCACGGGCTCGACATTGAAGCCGGTCATGAACTTGATGTCGTCCATGGCGAAGACGTTCGTGGGATCGGTCATGGCGATCGTGAGCGTCGAGCCCACACGGGAGAGCGGCACGATCTGATAGCGGATCGCGGTGTCCTGCGGGATCAGCTTGATCACCGAGGAGTCCACTTCGTAGTACTTCAGATTGATCGAGGGAACGCCGTACTGGCGGGAGAGCACTCCGGTGATCTCGTCGTCGGAAACGAATCCAAGCTTTATCAGGCAAGTCCCCAGGCGACCGCCATGCTGCTTTTGGTAGTCCAGGGCCTGGTTGAGCTGCTCGGATGTAATCAGGCTCTCTTTGATCAGAATTTCACCCAAACGGACAGACATCGAGAGAGCTCCAGCGGATGGAGGCGTCCAAGTAGAACAAGGTAGCAAAACCCCCTCACGCCTTCCCGAGGCAATTTGAGAGAGGTGGTGAAACGGGCAACCCCTGGCCGGTGGAACAGGTGTGGCCATCTCACCACAGTGCGCCTTGACTTGCCTTGGGGCCCTCGCTATCGTGCCTTAGGAGAGGGGGGCGATGAAATCTCCAAGCACTCCAACTTTGCGACCCGCAGCAGGGGCCCAGGCCCGAGTCAGCTCGAAAGCCGCTGGGCGGGAGACGGAGCCGAGCTCCCCTTCCTCAGTCCTGCCGCTCTTTTACGAGACGCTCTCGGCGAAGCTCGGCCCCATGCATTGGTGGCCGGCGAAGACCCCGTTTGAGGTGATTGCCGGAGCCATCCTCACGCAGAACACGGCCTGGACGAACGTCAGCCGCGCCCTGGACAACCTGCGCCAAGAACGGCTGCTCACGCCGCGCGCAGTCGAGCGCGTGTCTTTGGGCCGACTTGCGCGACTGGTGCGTCCTTCGGGGTACTTTCGCCAAAAGGCCAGGAAGCTGAAGGCGTTCGTGGACTTCCTCGGCCGGGACTTCTGCGGCTCGCTTGCTCGGATGTTCCGCACGCCGACCGCCGAGCTCCGCGAGCGGTTGCTCGAGGTCCACGGCATCGGCCCGGAAACTGCTGACTCGATTCTCCTGTACGCGGGAAAGCACGCCGTCTTTGTCGTGGATACTTATACGAAGCGAATCCTGCTGCGCCACGGTCTGCTCAGCGAGAAAGCCGGCTACGAGGAGATGCGCGAGCTCTTCGAGCGCAACCTGCCACGCGATGTCGAGCTCTACAACGAATACCACGCCTTGATCGTGAACGTTGGCAAGCGTTGGTGCCGGTCGGAGAAGCCGCTCTGCGACGAATGCCCGCTGGGGCCCTACCTGCCCGCGGATGCGCGGCGGAGGGGGTTCCGAGCATGACCACCCGCAGCAGGAAGAGCCAGCTCTGGCTGGTATTCGGCGGGCTGCTGGTCACGTTGCTGCTCGCAGGGGTATTCACGCTCGGCTCGCTCGACCTGCCCTTTGAGCCGCGACGTTGGGATGAAGTCGTGGTCCTCTATGCGGTCTCCACGTTTATCGTCGCCGCGCTGCTTGTCTTCGGGCTGGTCCTGACGCGCAGCCTGCTGCGCCTGTGGATGGAGCGCCGCGCCGCGCAGCTCGGCTCGCGTTTCAGGACGAAGATGGTCTTGGGCGCCATGGCGATTTCGCTGCTGCCCGTGGTCTTCATGTTCTTTATCAGCTATGCGCTTCTGAATCGCACGCTCGGCCGCTGGTTCCCCCGCCCGCTCGAAATCGCTGTGGAACAGAGCCAGAAACTGCGCAGCGACTTTGCCCGTGCGGAGCAGGAACGGCTGAGCAAATTGGCACAGAGCGCCGCCGAGCGAGCCGAGCACGGCCAAGGATTGCGGGAGGCGCCCCGAACCGCCCCGCCCGGTTCCGACGCCATCTGGTTCGTTCGGGACGACGGAGGGGTGGCCTGGATGGTGCCCACTCCGCCGGGGACTGCCGAGCGACCTCAATTCGTGCGCACCCTCCCCGGGGGGGTAGAGCTTTGGCGTGCACAACACAGCTCCTACCTGGCTGGGCGCGCGCCGTACCTGGCAGGCTTTCTGGTCGCGGGCAAGCGGGTACCCAGCGATTTTCTGACCCACTTCCGCTCCATCGAAGCACAGCTGCAGGCTTACGACCTCCAGAAGCAGCGCTACCGCACGCTGAAGGCACAGATGCTACTGGTCCTCTTCCTCTTCACGCTGCTTCTGCTGTTCGCCGCCACCTGGTTCGCTTTTTTCCTCTCCAAGCAGGTGATCCTGCCGATTCAGGCGCTCGTCGAGGCCACGCGCGAGGTGACCGCCGGCCATTTCGATCACCGGATCGAAGTGCAGGCGCGGGACGAGCTTGATATTCTCGTCCGCTCGTTTAACCAGATGACCGCGCAACTCGGCGACAGCCGCCGCCAGATTGACGAATTCACGCGCCACCTCCAGCAGGCCGTCCAGGAACTCGAGCGCCGTCGCGAATTGATGGAAGCCGTGCTAGAAAACATCCCCACCGGCGTACTCTCGATTGATGATACCGGCGGTGTCATGCGCACCAATCCGGCAGCCACCAGAATCCTTGGCGAGAGAGTGCGCACTGCCCGAACGCTCGCTGAGCTGCTGGGGGAAGACGCCGCGCGAGGCATCGAACACTTGATGCGGCGTTCGCTGCGTATGGGCGCAGCTTCGAAGGAACTGGAGATTGCCCTTCCGGGCCGCGTGGTGCACGCCGCAGTGACGGTTAGTTCCCTGGGGCCCAGGCGCTCGAACCCTGGATTCGTCGTCGTCGTGGACGACCTCACCGATCTCCTGCGCGCGCAGAAAGCGGCCGCCTGGCAGGAGGTTGCCCAGCGCATCGCGCACGAAATCAAGAATCCGCTGACGCCCATCCAGCTCTCGGCCGGGCGGCTGGGGCGCTACCTCGAGCGGCAGCATGCCGCGCGCACGCGCCTGCCAGATCCTGAACTTTCCCAGCTCGTCAGCGAATGTGCCGGCCTGATCGAGCGCGAAGTGACCGCGCTCGAGTCGCTGGTCAACGAATTCTCGCAGTTCGCGCGCTTCCCCGCCGCGCGCTTGGTCTCCGCCGATCCCAACGCCATTGTCACCAGCGCGCTCGAAGTCTTCGGCGGGCGCCTGGAAGGCATCACCGTGCGCACCGCGCTGGCCCCCTCGCTTCCGAGCATAAAGGCCGACCCCGAATTGCTGCGGCGCGTGTTGGTGAATCTGATTGACAACGCCGCGGAGGCCGTCGAGGGTTCCTCCGCGAGAGAGCTAACGCTCTCGACGCGAGCGGGCGCGGACGGTGAAACAGTCGAAATTGTCGTCGCCGACAGCGGCCACGGTATCTCCCCCGAAGACAAAGACAAGCTCTTCCTGCCGCACTTCTCCACCAAGGAACGCGGCACCGGGCTGGGCCTGGCCATCGCCAGCCGGATCATCGCCGAGCACTACGGCACGCTTCACGTGGAGGACAACACGCCGGTCGGCGCGCGCTTCGTCATCCACTTGCCGGTGGCCGAAGTGCCCGCGGCACCCATCCCGTCAGAGAGATAGCCCCCGAGAAAACTCATGCTTCACTCCATCCTCATCGTGGACGACGAAATCGGCATTCGCCAATCGCTTGCGCCGATCCTCGAGGAGGAGGGATACCAGGTCCAAGCGCTCGCGTCGGGCGAAGAATGCGTCGCCGCCGTCGAAGGAAAGGCCTTCGATCTTGTCTTGCTCGACGTCTGGCTGCAAGGCATGGACGGGCTCGCGACGCTCGAACGGCTGCACGCCCTGCCTTCCCCGCCCATGGTCGTGATGATCTCGGGCCACGCCGATATTGAGACCGCCGTGCGCGCCACCAAGCTCGGCGCATTCGACTTCGTCGAAAAGCCGCTCTCGCTCGAGAAGATCATTGTCGTCGTGAAGAATGCGCTCGAATACCTGCGACTGGAGGAGGAGAATCGCCGGCTGCGGGCCGAGCTCGAGCAGCGCTACCAGGTGATCGGTGAAAGCGTACCGATGAAGGCGCTGCGCCAGCAGATCGCACTCACCGCGCCGACCAACGGCCGCGTGCTCATCTACGGCGAAAGCGGCACCGGCAAGGAGTTGATCGCTCGGGCGCTCCACGCGGCCAGCCAGCGCAGCGACCGCCCCTTCGTCGAGGTGAACTGCGCGGCCATCCCGGAAGAGCTGATCGAATCCGAGCTCTTCGGTCATGTCAAGGGGAGCTTCACGGGCGCCACCGAAGACAAGGTGGGCAAGTTCCAAAAGGCCGACGGCAGCACGCTGTTCCTCGACGAAGTGGGCGACATGAGCCTCAAGACCCAGTCCAAAGTCTTGCGAGTCCTCGAAGAACAGCGGTTCGAGCCCGTAGGCTCCAACCAGACCGTCACCGTTCACGTACGGGTGATCGCGGCCACGAACAAGAAACTGGAGGAAGAGATCGCCCGGGGGGCGTTCCGGGAAGACTTGTTCTACCGGTTGAACGTAATTCCGTTTTACGTGCCCGCGCTGCGCGAGCGCATCGAGGATCTGCCCACTTTGGCGCGATATTTCCT
>DATFXF010000081.1:0-9723 GCA_035258565.1 Candidatus Acidiferrales bacterium | reverse complement strand
AGCCAGCTTCTCGAACGCCGGCAGGTCGGTGGCCAGCGTCTTATTCAGCCGGGTGAGTGTGGAATCGAGTTCGGCCGATAGTTCCGAAAAGACCTTCTCGGCCTGATCGGTCACGGGATAAGGTCCGCGAACGTAGCCCTCGAGCGCTGCGATCCGGTTGTTTAGCTTGAGCGGAAAAACTAACATCTGGTCATCGAAGCCTTTAAATCTTGGCTCCCACAGCTCGTGGAGCAAGGCGGCCAGTTCTTCGGTCAGTTTGCTGTGTGCGGCGACGAGTGTATCGTTTCCCGCCGCCGATGGTCTGTGGTTCCAAGCCGATTCGATCCGCTCTTGCGTCCGACGGATCTGGTTAATGGCGTCGTTGGCCGCCGAGACTTTGTCGCGGATTCTGATCAGGAGCTCAAATTGCTTGCGGTAGTCCTGCTCGCTCGCAGAGTCGCGCGGATCCTTCTTGATCTCGAACTCCTGGCTTAGGGACTGGTCTCCCGCAGTGAGCTTTACCCGGTATCTTCGGGGCACAGCCAGAGGTCCCCTCGGGCTGCCGCCCGCCAAAAACGTCCCGCCTTCGATTCCGTGCGCATCGGGGTAACGCAGGTCCCATTCGAACCGGTTCATACCGGCTTGCGCAGGGCAGGAGGCTCGGCCACCGGGCTCGCCGCGACCGCTGAACGTCCGGATGGTCTTGCCATCCAGTTCCTCAAATGTCAACGACACCGGCTGCGGGATCTCCCGCGGCAAAAAGTAGTAAACCACCAGTCCCGTCGGCGGATTCTGTCCTAACGGCAGATAGGGTGGCAGATTAAACTGCCGGGCATCGTTCCGGTAGACATCTCTCGGCCGGAACAGGTGCACTTTCTCGGGCGCCCCGCGGGCCAATTGCTGGAGCGGCGTGAGATCGTCCAGAATCCAAAACGAGCGTCCTTGCGTGGCGGCGACCAGATCGTCGTCCTTCACCGCCAGGTCAGTAATGGGGACGGCAGGAAGGTTCAGTTGTAGCGACTGCCAGTTCTCGCCATTATCGAACGACACATACACGCCGGTTTCCGTGCCGGCATAGAGCAAGCCTTTCCGGTCCTCACGCACGCTGCGGACGAAAGCGCCAGCAGGGATGCCGCGCACAAGCAGCTTCCACGATTTGCCGTAGTCCGTGGTCTTATAGATGTAGGGATGAAAGTCATCGAGTTGGTAGCGGTTCACGGCCAGGTACGCCGTCGCGACATCGTTGGGCGATGCTTCAATGTTATTAACGCGTGACCACGGCGGCATGCCCGGAGGAGTCACATTCTCCCAGCTCTTGCCGCCGTTGCGCGTGAGGTGGACGAGGCCGTCATCGGAGCCAGCCCAGATGACTCCCTTCTCTCTCCGTGAAGGGGCAATGGCGAAAATCGTAGAATAATATTCCTCTAGCCTTCCTCCCGCTTCTCTGGCTTTATCGTCGCGAGTCAGGTCGGGGCTGATGACCTCCCAGCTCTGCCCCTGGTTGGTGGACTTGAACAGCACATTGGCGCCGGCGTAGATGCTGTCAGGCTCGAGCGGCGGGATGACGATGGGATAGGTCCACTGGAAGCGATATCTCATCTCGGCCGCGGTGCGCCCGCCCGGATAGTCCGGCCAGATAGAGATGTTCCGCACCCGATGGTGGTGGTGATCGTAGCGCGTCAGCATGCCGAAGTAACTTCCTCCGTACACGATTTCCGGGTCTCTCGGGTCGGGGGCGATGTAGCCGCTTTCGCCCCCCGCGACGGGGTACCAGTCCGAAGGGCCGATCCCTGCTCCGTCGTTGCGGCTGGCGATAGATACTGTCGTGTTGTCCTGCTGAGAGCCGTAGACGCGGTAGGGGAATTGATTGTCGGTGATCGCCGCGTAGAACTGGGCGGTGGCCTGGTTATCGAGCGTGCTCCAGCTGTTGCCGCCGTCGAAGGTGACAGTGGCTCCCCCATCGTTGCCGTTGACCATACGCCGAGGATTGTGAGGATCAATCCATAAGTCGTGATAATCGCCATGCGGTGCCTGGATTTTTTCCCAGGTCTTGCCGCCATCGCGAGATTTGAAGAAGTACTTTGCGGCGAACGTGTAGACGGTATCGCGGTGTTGTGGGTCGGCGAAGATGTGCCCGTAATAATACTGGCGGCCACGGAGCTCGAAGTTGTCGTTCATCAAGCTCCAGGTTTGGCCGGCATCGTCGGAGCGGTACACGCCGCCGTCCTCAGCCTCCACGGTGGCCCAGACGCGGTTCGAATCCACGGGCGAGACGGTGACGCCGATCTTTCCCTTGTCACCTTTGGGGAGGCCGTTCTCGAGTGCTGTCCAAGTATCTCCCTCATCCGTGGACTTGTAGAGTTTGCTGCCTGGCCCGACGCTGTTGATTCCCCAGGGTGTGCGCAGCACCTGCCACGTGGTGGCATAGAGGACGCGCGGGTTGTGCGGGTCCATGGCCAGATCGACAGCGCCGGTCTTGTCGTTCGCGTAGAGAACCCTATCCCAGCTCTTACCGCCGTCGCGCGTGCGGAAGACGCCGCGCTCGGTGTTAGAGCCATAGGGGTGGCCGACAGCGGCGACATAAACGAGGTCGGGGTTTTGGGGGTTAACGCGGATCTTCCCGATCTGCTGCGTATCGCGCAGCCCGACATTCGTCCAGGTCTTGCCCGCGTCGGTTGACTTATACACGCCGTCACCGTGGGAGATATTTGCGCGAAGGCAGGCCTCGCCCATGCCCACGTAGATGATGTTGGGGTCAGAATCGGCCACGGCAATCGCGCCGACTGAGCCGGTCTTGAAGTAGCCGTCTGAGATGGGCCGCCAGGCGATCCCTGCGTTTTCGGTCTTCCACACCCCACCACCAGTGGCGCCCATGTAATAGACCGCCGGCTGGTTGATCACTCCCGCGACAGCCGTCACCCGCCCGCCCCGGTAGGGCCCAATGGAGCGCCATTTCATCACATTGGAGAGGCTCTCTTCCGGCGGCTGGGCCTCAAGAAAGGCTGCCGTTAGGAGTGCGGCCAAAAAACAGTATTTCCATCTTGCCGGTCGACTGGTTCCCCTCATCCTCGATCCTCACTCCCAAAAAACGCGGGGCGTTTGCCTGGCGGCGCTCTTCCCGAAAAGGGTTGGGGGCAGAGAAGGGCCTTCTCGACCATGACCTCGGTTCTGGTTATTGCGAATTCGTTTTCTCTGGCACCGGCGAGCCCCTCAGGTATCTATCCCACCAGTCGAGGGTGCGCCGGTAGACCTCCAGAAAATCGCTGCGCGAGCCGCGCACAATGCTATGGTCACCCTCCCGATACAAGGCTATCGCGGCAGGACGCTTCAAAGCTCGCAGTGCCGAGAACATCATCACACCCTGCTCCAGCGGCACGGTGTAGTCCTTCTCGCCGTGCTGGATCAATACCGGAGTGTGTACGCGATCTGCGCTAAAGAAGGGCGAGTTGTCGAAATAAACCTGCGGAATCTCCCAAGGGTTGCCGCCCGTGCGCGCTTGTCCGATTTCGATGGTCCAAATGTCGCGGTCCCGGCCGTCGCCCCAAGTGCTGAAAAAGTCGCTCGGCGGGGCGCGGAGCACGGCCGCCGAGAAGATGTCCACGTGCGAGATCAGAAAGAGGCCCGCGTACCCGCCGAAGCTGCCACCATGGATTCCGAACCTCCCGTTAGTGAACCCTTGTGCGCGGGCCGCGTTCACCGCCGGGACCACGGACTTTACAAAGGACTCTCCGGTGTGACCGACATGCACCGACACGTCCGGCATCAAGTACGCGTAGCCCTGACTGACGTGCATCTGCGCTTCCGCGTCAAAGTGGTTCCGCAGCGGCGAGAGGTTCTCATAAACGTAGGTGACGACTGGGACCGGATGCGTGGGCCCCGCGCCGGCGGGCTTGAAGAGTAGAGCGCGCAGGGGCTCGCCGTCCGCCGAGTAGTAATCAAAAACTTCCGGAACCACGAAACGAAAGGCGTTCAACTGGGGGTTCAGTCGGGTGAGGGGCCGCCTCCGCTCCTCGCCGAAGTCCAGCAGATACGTATCGGCTGGTGCAGTGGCGCTCATCGCCGTAAAGGCAAGCAGCCGTCCATCTGCGGAAGGGGACAGCCCGCTCAGAAATTCATTGGCGGAGAAGGCGCGCTGGGCCTTTAGCTCTCCAGCGGACGAGCGGTAGATCGTCTCCTCCAAAGAAGAGGGGTCGACCGCGCGGTAGAAGAGGGCCTGGCCGTCACTGCTCCAGGTCAGGTCGCTGATCTCATCGTTTCGATCGGCCGCGGTGAGGGTTCGCGTTCGCCCGTTGGCCAAATCGATGACGAGCACGTCTTCGACCGGGCGAAGGATAGAGTACATCTTGGGATCTTTCGGCCCCGTGTGGGGGCGCGCGGCCAGCAGCGCCAGCATTTGGGATCGGGCGGCCAGTCGTGGGAGGCGAGTGGTTTCGGGAAAATTCTCAACCACGACGCGCTCCTCCCCACCTTCGAGCGCTCGGCTGAGCAGTTTCCCCGATTCCGGCCACAAGACTTCCCGCCCATCGCCTGAGCATGCCAGCCAAGGAGGCTCGGGGTGCTCCCTTCCTTGGGCGAAGGTTCGACGGGGAGGCTCATCTCCACTCAACGATACCGACCACCAGTCGAGCTTCTCCGCCCGGAAGTGTCCCAACGTCTCCGGTCGAACGGCTTGGTAGAGTGTGTGCCTGCCATCGGGAGAGACAACGAACCCTCTCAATGCAATCGATTTGGGCGTCAGCAGCCGAGCGCGGCCACTCCTGGCTTCCAGCGCGATGATCTTCCAAAGTCGGCTGTCGATGAAGAAATGGTCGCCTGGAACGACTGCATCGGTGCTGCGGATAACGCGCACGCGGGGTAGAGGCTGCGGAACAACCGGTTCCAGCACCGGCAGGATCAGCGTCTTGCCATCCGGCAGCCACTGCGGCTGGAGACCTTCAGAGGACCAGAGGCTGCGGTCCTGCGGAAAGGCTTCGCCAATCGCGCGCGTTCCCTCGCTGACCGCGTCCCAAAGCATTACCTGCCGCAGACCGCCGCGCGTTCGAAGAAATGCCAATGTGCGGCCGTCGGGCGACCAGACCGGCGTGTCAGCGTGATCCACTTCGTTCGGGAGCCGGCGATCTTCCTTTCCCTTCAGCTTCACCACGTGCAGAAATGCGGTTGGGTGTCGTGCCAGAATATTTGATTCGTCCGAAACGTCAACGGCGGCGTAGGCTACCATGTCCCCCGACGGAGAAATCTGTGGCCCGCTGCTTTCGGCGAAGGTGACGATGCTCAACATGTCCTCGGGCCGAAAAGGCTGTGACGCCTGCGCAAGAACGGCAGAAGGGAAGGCGAAAACCCCAAGGGTAAGGGGCCAAAGGCAAAGGTAACAAAATGAAAAGCGCACTCGGTGCGTGGGTGTCTGTCCTCTTATCGGGTGTCTTCTCGGAGGGCTTCTTCCTGCCCCACCCCACCTCGGCTAAAAGCTGTACCTGCCGGAAAACTGAAACTGGCGTCCCGGAAGTGTACCGGTTGGCCGTCCAAACGCGGCGGGCGGATTCAAGATGTCGAGCCCAATCGTGTTATTGACGCTTGTTACGTTGAAGTGGTTCGCAAAATTGAACACTTCGGCGCGCAGTTCCACCCGCTGTCTTTCCGTGAGCTTGAACCCTTTGGCCACGTTGGCGTCCAGGTTGACGATCCTGCGCGCCTGAAAGGTGTTGCGGCCGAGTTGTCCGGGCCGCTCCCGGCCTGTTCCCCCTTGGCTGTCGGCGATACCCATCGGATCCCCACCGGTGACCCCGCTGTAATGAATGCCGGAGACGGCATTGAAGATTCCGCCCAGCCGAAAGCCGAAGGGCAGCTCCCAGATGCCGCTGAGGACGAAGTTATGCCGGCGGTCCTGGTCCGCCAGGCCCCGGTCCAAACGGTAGTTGGTGGGATCGAGGTGGCGCGAATCGGCGACGCGGAAGTTGTCGGAGTTGCTGATGGCCTTCGAGAAAGTGTAGAAGCCGCCCAAGCTGAATCCGCGGCTGAAGCGCTTGGTCAGGCGGACGGTCATGGCGTGGTAGATGCTCGAATCGCCCGACTCCTGGAGAAACAGGTTGCGAAAGCCACCGAAGTCCACGCCGAGCGGCCCCGGCACGCGCGAGGGCACACCCAAGGGCCGCAGCGCGTCGGCCTGCGCCACGCTGCGAGTATGCCCCAAGAAGACCATGAAGAAGGGTGGCGCGTTGAGGTCCTCGGTGCGGAGGAGTTTCAAGCCGTGCACCATCGTGTAATCAATGCTCATGGCCAGGCTTGGGACCAGCTCTCGCTGGATGCCGAAGTTGAGCTGCTCGGTGTAAGGATTCACGCGCAGGCCGCCGAACTTGTCTCCCACTGATTCGGGAAAGTCCGTGGTGCTCAGGCCGCGAGTAATGGGAATAAACACGTCAGTACGGACAAAGTTGACTCCGACCGGCAGTGCGGTCAGGCGGTTGGGAAAGGTAGGAAACAGCGGGTTGAGCGATCCATCGGGGTTGAAGGGCGTCAGCGAGATGGTGAAGAGGCCCTGCGGCCCGCTGTTCGACTCGCGGTTGATCAGCGAGGTCTCGATGCTGGCGAAGAAAATCCCATAGCTCCCGCGCACCACCGTCTTCCCATCTTTTTTCGGGTCCCAGGCGAAGCCGAAACGCGGGGCGAAGTTGTTGCTGTCCCGCATTAGGGTCTCGTAGTCGTAGCGCAGGCCCATGTTCAGCGTGAGGCCTCGGGTGACGTTGAAATCGTCCTGGAAGAAAAATCCCAGGAGGGCCTCGTGGAAGTTCAAACCCGATTTGCCGAAGGCTTGCTGGTAGTTCACCGGGAAAGTCTTCGGGTTATTCGGGTCGAAGGGAAACGGCGTGCCCGCGGCAAAGTTGTAAGTCCCCAAGAGATTGTTAAAGAAAGTCACAAAGCGGAAGTAGGCGCTGACTTCCCCGCCGAATTTCAGGTTGTGCCGCCCGACGGTATCTGAGAGCTTGTCAATCCAGTGCAGGCCCTTCTCGTCCAAATTCTGAGGCAGGTTTGGATCCGGGCCGAGATTGCCCACGCCGGCGCGGTTGATCGCCGCGGTGAGATGGGAGTAATCCGGTGGCAAGCTCGGGCCAACAACTTCCTGAAAGTTGTCAAACTTGTCCTTGGTGAAAGCGAAACGGAACTCATTCACCAGGCGCGGCGAGATCACGGAGGCGAGAGAAGCCTCCACGTTCTGGGTGAAGTCCTGGGCCGCGTCGGCACGGTCCGAGGTAGTCAAGCCGCCGGGCCCTATGTTGTCGGACCTGCTTCGTACGAAACTGTAGCGCGCTTCCAGGCGATGGTTGGGAGTGAACTGGTGGTCCACCTTGCCGAAGGTCTTGAGCTCCTTGAAAGGCTGGCTGAGGAGCACGCCGGGGTGGGGCTCCAAAAGTGAAGTGATACCAGCCGCCAATTGGGCTTGATGGGTCTGCTCGTAGTTCGCCAGGAAGTGGGTCTTGTCCTTGACGATGGGGCCGCCGATGGTGCCGCCCCACTGCTCGCGGTTCAGGTCCGGGTTTCTCTTGGTGAGAGGATCTCCGGCGGCCAGCGAGGAAGGCCGGCCATAGATGAAGCCGTCGCCGTGAAACTCGTTCGTGCCGCTCTTGGTGATGCTGTTGACCACGCCGGCCAGGCTGCGCCCAAACTCAGCGGAAAAGGCGTTGGTGATTACCTGCACTTCCTTCACGACGTCCAGCGAGAAGGTGCCGTTGGCCCCGGCCAGATCCCCTCCGAGCGTGCGTATCTCGCGCAACTGGTTGGTCACACCATCGGCCAGGATGGTGAGTTCGCGGCGGCCCTGACCGTTCAGGGTCACGTTGCCGCTGCCACCACCCACGCGGACCACGCCTGGAGTCAGATTCATGTAGTCAAAGAAGTTACGACTGACCAGCGGCAGGTCCTGGACTGCCTGCTCTCCCACCGTGTAGCTAACCTCCGAGCGGGTGCTTTCCACGAGCGGGGCTTGTTCGTTCACCATCACGTTTTCTTGGACTGCTCCGGGTTTCAGAGTGAAATTGATCACTGGCGAGGCATTCGCCTCGAAGGTGAGGCCCCGCCTGGTCTGGGAGGCAAAGCCGGGCGATTCCACGCTGATCTGATATTCACCGGTGGGCGGCAGCGCCGCGAAAATGTAGTGGCCCTGGTCGTCGGCCTGCGCCGTCCGCGCGAGGCCTAGGCTCAGGTTCTTCACCGAAACCGTGGCGCCGGGCACCACAGCCCCGCTGGGATCGAATACCGTGCCCTGAAGAGTGAAACTGGTGCCGGTCTGGGCGCACAGAACTGTCGCGCCCAAGCCCGCTGCCAAGGCGGCCGCCAAAGCGAATCGAAGCATCTGGCGCGCTGTTTCCATTTCTGTTTGCTCCTTGGAAGCTGAGGAATCCGCGCAGCCGGGGCATCTTGCTGCCAGAGCGCTGTGCCGATTCCTTCCGAAACGCACCCCAGGGGGGAGCACGAAAGAACCTCACCCCCACCGCTCGAAAATGTGAGCGAATATTCCACCCACACCGCCGCGGTTGTCAAGATAGGGAGGGCGCATCGCTCATGCATGCGCAAATCGACGCGTTAGGAACGTTCCGGCAAGAACCACCCATCCAGGATTGAAACTTGGCACTCACACCCGAGAATCGGGCCACATCCGGCTCGGGGTAGAAAACTGCCCAGCCAACTTGGTAAGCTATGCGTGTTTCCGGTGACTACTCCTCGAGGAGACTAGCCCATGGAAAGCATCACTGCGTCGTCGGAACTCACGCGACTTCCTGTCACGGTCGATAAGTCGCATTTGGTCGTCATTGGCGAAAGGCTGTATGCCGAGTCGGTTGAGCTTTTGCGCGAACTGGTCAACAACGCCTACGACGCAGACGCTACCGTGGTACATATTCAGCTATCGGAGCATGAGATTACCGTGTCCGACAACGGCTCGGGCATGGATTTGGAGGGACTGAAACAGTATTTTGAGATCGGGAGCGCCCAAAAGAGAAGAACGCCCAAGAGCCCAGTCTTTGGCCGCGACCGGATCGGAGAATTTGGGATTGGCAAATTCTCCACGCTTTCGGCTTCGGATCACTTTGAGGTGTCAACCCAGAAGGGCGATTTCTCGGCCACCGTAATTTTTGACCGGCAGGACTGGGAAGCCACCCGGGAACACTGGTATCTGCCGCTGCGAATTGAAGCCCCCGACCCTTCCCGCGGGGACGGTACGCGCGTCACTCTGCGCGACCTGAAGAAGACCTTTGACTTGGATGTTGTGGAGCGCCATCTTCTGGAAACACTCCCTCTGCAGGCGAAGAGCTTCAGCGTTTTGCTAAACGGAAGGAAACTAGAGGCGCGCTATATGGAAGGGCGCCGGATTCCGTTTCTGGAGGGAACCTCCTTCGGCGTCGTGCGCGGCGAGCTGATCATCCGCCCGGCTTCACGGGCAGAGCCCGCCGAAGTTGGGATCCTGGAGCGGATTAAGCAGGTTGCTGTGGCGCGTCTGCCCTTTGACTTGCAAGGCGTGGCGCTGGCGCGAATTCTGGGCGAGGCTCATGCCGATTTTCTGCCGATCACGAGCGACCGCTCCGGGTTTGTGCGGGACTCGGCCGAGTTTGCTGCTTTCGAAGAGGTCATGACAAGGGTGCTAGACCGGGCGCGCCGCGAACTGGCCCATTTATCGGATGAGGTTGAGAACCGGCGGGTCAAGCGCGCCATGAAAGAACTCATGGAGAAGATCCAAAAGGCCCTTGCTGCTAACCT
>DATFXF010000080.1:0-3756 GCA_035258565.1 Candidatus Acidiferrales bacterium | reverse complement strand
GAGGTTGCTATGGATATCCAGCTGGCCCCGCAGTAACAACAGGCCCTAGACACCCAAGCGGATAGGCCGCCGCGCGTCATCGACCCCCGAACTAACACCGCCTATGTCCTGATGCCGGAGGTGGACTATGAAGCCATCCGGGAACTGCTTGACGACGAGCGTCGGCAGCAGGCCATCCACGCGGTGGCGCTGCGCAAAGCGGCTGGTCGCATGAACGATGTCCCATGACCGGGCCCGGCGAGGTTTATATGGCCGACTTCGGCCAAGCCGGTCCGCACCCGGTGATCGTGGTGTCACGCGAGGAACTGAATCGGGGACGCTATGCCTTGGTCGTCGTTGGTACCTCCGCACGTTTCGCCCATAGAGGAGGAAGCCGGAATGGGATATTGTAATGACCGATCATGAGAGCAAAGGTCTACATCGAAACCACGGTCGTCAGCTACTTGACGGCTCGCCCGAGCCGAGACGTAGTCATCGCCGGGCACCAACAGACTACCCACGAGTGGTGGGAGACGTCCCGAGATAAATTCGACGTGGTTGCGTCGCAACTGGTCGTGCGAGAGGCAGGCGCTGGCGATTCACAGGCAGCCCAGGAACGGCTGGCTGTATTATCAACGCTGACCTTGCTGGAGGTCACCGAAGAAGCCTTAGCCTTGGCTCAGGAGATCATCAGGGCTGAGGCCGTGCCGGAGAAAGCAGACGAAGACGCACTCCACGTTGCGATTGCCGTGACCAACGGGGTTGAGTACTTGCTGACCTGGAACTGCAAACACCTGGCGAATGCTACCCTGCGAGCCAAGATCGAAGAGGTCTGTCGGAGCGCGGGGTACGAGCCGGTGATCATCTGCACCCCAGAGGAGCTATTGGAGGTTTAGTGCCATGATGGAAGACCCGATTGTCGCAGAAGTACGCAAGGTGCGCGAGGCGCACGCGGCACAGTTCAACTACGATTTAGAAGCGATTTACCGTGACCTTAAGCGGCAGGAAAAAGAGAGCGGGCGAACCTTTGTGTCTTACCCACCAAGACGTGCCAAACCTGCAGGGAAGGCCGACACCAGGCGTGAGGCAGTAGCCTAACCAGCCGATGAAGCTGATACCAGCCCGCTACGCGGTCGGTGCAGCTTATCGCCCACGCGTTAGACGCACAAGGTAATGGTAACTACTACGTTTCCTGACCGCAAAACAGAAAAGCGCGCACTTGGCTTTCTGCTTGGTCGTTTTTCGGGTCGTGTGCTCCGTTCCGGTGAGCATCTCGTGCCCGAGGCTGCGTTGGAGGCCCTCGCCGACCAGAATATTCCATTCACTGTGAAGGGGAAGGCGACGTATGAGCAGCAAGTGGCGGCGATTCGAGGTGCTGCTTCCCCTTCAGCTTAATGACGGCCGTTAGGAAGAAAGCGAAAGCGGACTTCGTCCGTGTCGAGGATTAATGGACGAATTCGGGTGGCCCGCGCATAGCCGCGGATCTATCAGTAGAGATCAGAACCAGCCACTGCGGATGAGGAACAGCGCTAGGGCGTAGAGGGGCAGGAGCGTGGTGACGAATGCGCCGGGGAACAACAGACGCACAAGCCACTCTTGCCAGCGAGTGACGACTCTGTCTTGTGGATCAATGGCAAAATACAGACCAGAGATGAACAAGTAAATGCTCAACCACACCGAGATGTCGAGGTCCAAAACCCCGTCGGTCAGCAGGTTCATAGCAATGACTGCGAGGCCGCCGATCAGGAACACCCGCAGTTTCCACGCATTCCAGAGATCCCAGGTCAGCACTGTCACACCCGGAGAGTCAGCAGGGACGGGTCCGAGAGGTTATCTTAAAAGTCAGGAAAGCGAGTCATTGCGAGCCCCCTTCGACTAGGCTCAGGATAAACTCCGCGAAGCAATCTGTGGCTGAACAACAGATTGCTTCGTCGCCTTTGGCTCCTCGCAATGACAGCTCCCCCATTTTTAAGACACGCTCTCGGGTTCATGCCTACCCCACCCCTACTTCCGCACCATCTGGATTTTGTTCTCGCCCGCCCAACCTTCCCGTAGCGGCACCATGAAATAGGGGACCACAGTCATCTTGCGGAACTTCCACCGCCCGTTCTCCCGCACATACTCGTCGTCAAACCGCGCGGCCACCAGGAAGCTCTCGCCGTTGAAAATCGGCTTGGCCTCCAGGTAACTGAGGCCGGTCCCGCTGTCTCCGTCCAGGGTGATGACGTGGTTGTGGATAAACTGCTTGACGAAGGGCACCAAGTCGGACAGCGCCTGACGGTAAAATGCCGCGACGTTGGCCTTGCCCTGGGCTTTGCCTAAGTGGGCGAAGTCGATTTCGCCGCGTTCGGCGAACAGGTCGGGGATCATTTCCGGTTTCTTCTCGTTGACCGCGATGTGGTAGCGGAAGCGTAGCTCCTGAATCTCACTGCGGTCACGTAACTCCCGGACCTTGGCCTCCAACGCCTGTACGCGCGCTTCGAGATCTGCCATGGTTATCCCTCCTTCAGGACCTCAATAAACTCGACGCCGTCTCTGGCGGCCTTGGATTTCGTCGGCTGGGGGAAATTGATCAACAGCCCGAATGGGATATCGAGGACGCGCAGGTAGTTCTCTATCTGCGCGCGCTCCTTGTGGCCGACGCTCTCGACCGCTTTCAGCTCGATCACGACCTTGTCCGCGCCGTCGCCGACGATGAGGTCGGGCTTGCCCTCGCCGATGTAGAATCCCTGGTAGAAGACCGGGACGATCCGCTGGGCCTCGTACGGTATCCCCCGCAAACGTAACCCCACCTCGAACGCCTTCTGGTAGACAACCTCATCAAACCCGCTGCCCAGTTTATCGTAGATATCCTGGGTCAGCACCCGCAACACCTCGAGGATCATCATCCCCCTCCCTTCGGGGTTATTGTCAGCGAACCTACTCCGAAACCGGTCTGAACGTCAAGTATTCTGCCCTTGAAGGAAGGTACTGCGGCGTGGTAGAGCAAGAAACGATGCGGCTTCTGGAACTTGATCACTTCGGCCTGGACGTTGCTGACCTCGAGCGCGCCGAGCACTTTTACACGCAGGTGTTGGGGCTCGAAGTGGCCCAGCGTTTCGGCCGTCACCAGGTGCTCCTGCGCTGCGGCGCCCAGATGCTGGCCTTGTTCGCGCGGACCGACCTGCCGCCGCGCGTCACCGATCATATCGACAACCCCTTGGGCAAAGGACACCACGCCTTTAAGGTCAGCCCGGCCGACCTCCGGGCTGCCCAGGATACTTTTCGTACCCGGCGCGTTCCTACCTACGGGCCGGTCGACTGGGGTGATCACGACTGCCTGTATTTCCTCGACCCCGACGGCAATTTGCTGGAGATTGTGGCGTATCGGTAACAGAAAAACGATGAATGATGAATTATGAATGATGAACGGGAATAACGAACGGAAGCTTCTGGGGATTGTCTTCTATTCATCATTCGGTGTTCTGCGTTCAGCATTTTCTTCATTAGTCCTTGTCCGGCCACGGCGGACGTGGTAGACATCACAGAGTAAATTTACTGCTCGATTCATCGTCCGTGAGGGAGGGTGTTATGCAAGGAGCGACTGTTCTACGCGTAAACCTGAGCACCGGCCAGATCCGCAAGGAGGCGGTGCCCGAAACAACCATAAGAAATTTCGTCGGCGGCCGGGGCGTGGGCAGCAAACTCCTGATGGACAACATGGACCCGAAGGTGGATGCCTTCGACCCGGGCAACCCTCTGATCTTCGCCACCGGCCCCGTGACCGGCACCTATGCG
>DATFXF010000079.1:0-14602 GCA_035258565.1 Candidatus Acidiferrales bacterium | reverse complement strand
TTCCGCCGGAGCCGCGGCTGCAAGGGGCCCCGGGACACCGGGTTTCCCCTGCGCAAGAACTCCTCGAGATGCGCGCGGAGGCCGAAGCTGCGCTCAATGGCTACGCCTGGGTGGATGAAAAAGCAGGCCTGGCCAGAATTCCCATCGACGAGGCCATGAAGCTCGTCGCCGAGCGAGGCCTCGGGAGCCCTGGGGTGCAACCCAGAAGAGAGGGCTCGTCGCGCGAAGCCTCCACGCCTCCCCGAAGAACGATTCGGGAGAAACGCCCATGAAGCATGCGAAGCGAAGTCGCACGTGCGACCGACCGGCATATGCGCTGGTCCCTCGTTGGGGAGTTTTCCGGATTCTGCTGGCGCTGCTGCCGGCCGCCCCGCTGGTCGCTCAAACCCCCGCAGCGAACGGCTTGCCGCCGTTGCTGCGCCAGGTTGGCTTCGATCCCCAACTCGACACCGCGGTGCCACTCGATGCAGCATTTCGCGACGAGGCCGGGCGCACGGTCCGCCTGGGAGATTCCTTTGCGGGCAAGCCCGTGATCCTGGCGCCCGTGTATTATGGCTGCCCGATGCTCTGCAATCAGGTACTCGAGGGTATCGCCAGCAGCCTCCGCGCCGTCTCCTTCGATGCCAGCAAGCAGTTCAGCGTGGTGGCCTTCAGTTTCAACCCGCAGGAGACTCCAGCGCTGGCGGCGGCGAAGAAGCAGGAGACTGTGAACCGCTACCATCGCCATGGCACCGAAGCCGGTTGGCATTTCTTGACCGGCGATGAGTCCTCGATCGCCGCGCTGAGCCGCGCCATCGGATTTCGCTACGCCTACGACCGCGAGACCGGCCGCTACGCCCACGCGAGCGGCATTTTGATTCTCACTCCGCAGGGAAAAATCTCCCGCTACTTCTATGGCATCGAATATGCGCCGCGGGATCTGCGGCTGGGCTTGATCGAGGCTTCCGCGAACCGGATTGGCTCACCCATGGACCGCGTCCTGCTCTTCTGCTACCAGTACGATCCGGCAACAGGCAAGTATGGGGCGCTGGTCATGCGCTTGGTGCGGCTGGGCGGCCTTCTCGCAGTGGCCAGCGTCGCGGTTGCGGTTTTGCTGTTTCGGCGCCGTGGGCAGCGCGCAACGCCCCAGGCTCCTGGGGGAGCGAATTGACCATGCAAGGCGGATTGCCCTTATTCCCAGAGCGCGCCTCCACGATGGCTCGCCACGTGGATGCGCTGTTCTTCTATCTACTGGGGGTGTCGCTGTTCATCAGCCTGCTGATCCTGGTTCTCATTATCGTTTTCTCCATCAAGTATCGCCGCCGCGCGTCCAACGAAATCGGCGCGCCCCTCGGCGGTTCGATGAAACTCGAAGTGTTCTGGATGGTGATTCCGTTTCTTCTCTGCATGGTGATGTTCGGCTGGGGTGCGAGCCTTTTCATGGCCATGCAACGTCCTCCGCCACAGGCGATGGAGATCTACGTCGTCGGCAAACAGTGGATGTGGAAGCTCCAGCACCCCGAAGGGCAGATGGAGATTAATGAGCTCCACGTGCCGGTCGGCCGTGACATCAAGCTCACCATGACCAGCGAGGATGTCATCCATGACTTTTTCGTTCCGGCGTTTCGCGTGAAGAGCGACGTGCTCCCCGGCCGCTACACCTCCATCTGGTTCCGGCCGACGAAGCCGGGCCGCTATCATCTCTTCTGCTCACAGTACTGCGGCACGAATCATGCGGTGATGGGCGGTTGGGTGACGGTGATGGAACCCGCCGACTTCGAGGCCTGGATGTCCGGCGGACCCACCCAAGGCTCGTTGGCCGAGGCCGGGGCGAAACTCTTCCGCGAGCTCGCCTGCAACAATTGCCACGTCTCGAGCGGCCAGGGCCGCGGGCCTTCGCTCGTCGGGCTCTATGGCTCGATCGTGCGCCTGGAGGGCGGGGCCACCGTCGTCGCCGACGACAACTACTTGCGCGAGTCTATTCTCAACCCGCGGGCCAAAATCGTGGCCGGCTACAAGGCCGATATGCCCGTCTTCCAGGGGCTGGTGAACGAAGAGCAGCTCCTGGAATTGATCGCCTATATCCAGTCCCTGGCGCCGCCTCCGGCGGCTTCCGGACAACCCGGCGCGGCTGCGGAAAGCCATCCGCCGGCCCCTGCAACAAAGAAACTCCAATGAGCAGTCCAGCGACGGCACCAGCACTTCGGCGCGAGACCTATTTGAACGTCAGCTTCGGCGTGAAGTCTTGGCTGCTGACGACCGACCACAAGCGCATCGCTCTGCTCTACTTGGTCTCCATCACACTGTTTTTCTTCCTGGGCGGCTTCTTCGCCGTGCTGATTCGCTTGCATCTGCTCACGCCGGAAGGGAGCCTGGTCACCGCCGAAACCTACAACAAGCTGTTCACCATGCACGGGGTGGTCATGATCTTTTTCTTTCTTATTCCCTCGATCCCGGCCGTGCTGGGAAATTTTCTGATCCCGCTGATGATCGGCGCCAAGGACCTGGCCTTCCCCCGGCTCAACCTAGCGAGCTGGTACATCTTCAATCTCGCCGCTCTGTTTACCCTGTACACGGTCATTACCGGCGGAGTGGATACCGGCTGGACGTTCTACACCCCTTACAGCAGCCTCTATTCCAACACGCACGTCGTGCCTACCATCGTCGGGATTTTCTTCGCAGGTTTTTCTTCCATCCTTACCGGACTGAACTTCATCGTCACGATTCATACCATGCGTGCCCCGGGCATGACCTGGTTCCGCCTGCCGCTCTTCGTCTGGACGCACTACGCGACGAGCCTCATCATGGTTCTCGGAACGCCGGTGGTGGCCATCACGCTGACCCTGGTGGCTGTCGAACGCATCTTTCATCTGGCCATCTTCAACCCCGCACTGGGCGGGGACCCCCTGCTTTTCCAGCACCTGTTCTGGTTCTATTCGCATCCCGCGGTGTACATCATGGTTCTGCCGGCGATGGGGGTCACCACCGAGTTGATTACTGCCTTCGCGCGCAAGAAACTCTTCGGCTATCACTTCGTTGCCGCCGCCAGCCTCGGCATCGCCGTCATCGGCTTCTTCGTCTGGGCGCACCATATGTTCGTGGCCGGGCTATCCCCCTACGCCGCGATGATCTTCTCCATCCTGAGCTACCTCGTCGCCATTCCCTCGGCGGTGAAGGTGTTCAATTGGACAGCCACACTTTATAAAGGCTCGGTTTCCTGGGCCACGCCGATGCTGTACGGATTGGGTTTCATCGGCCTGTTCGTGATGGGAGGAATGACGGGGCTGTTCCTCGCCGCGCTGGGCTTGGACGTGCACGTGCACGACACCTATTTCGTCGTCGCGCACTTCCACTACATCATGGTGGGAGGCGCAGTAATGGGTTACCTGGGTGGGCTGCATTACTGGTGGCCGAAAATCAGCGGCCGGCTGTATCCGGAAGCACTCGCGCGCTTCGCGGCCATCGTGCTCTTCGTTGGTTTCAACCTGACCTTCTTCCCGCAGTTCATCCTCGGCTACCTCGGGATGCCGCGGCGCTACCATGCCTACCCGCCTGAATTTCAGGTATTGAACGTGCTGTCCACTGCCGGGGCGTCCATCCTGGGGGTTGGCTATCTGCTGCCGATGTTCTATTTGGTCTGGTCCATGCGCTACGGCCCGATTGCCGGCTCGAACCCCTGGCCCGCCACCGGGCTTGAATGGCAAACGCCGTCGCCGCCGCCGCCGCACAATTTCGATAGGACGCCGGTGGTCACCTGGGAGCCGTACGACTTTGCGGGTCGGGCGGACTTGCAATACCCCGTGCCGCGCCCGGAGCCCCAGATGTTCCAGCCCGCGGCGCACGATTGAGGGAAAGGAACCAACGTGTCCGCAGCTCACTCCGCACTCGCCGAGCAATTCCGGGACATGGAACAGCAGCGAGAAGCCTCCTCGCTGGGCATGTGGGTATTCCTGGTCACCGAGATCATGTTCTTCGGCGGGCTGTTCCTGGTCTACACGGTCGCGCGCGCCATGCACCCGGCGGCCTTCGCCGCGGCCAGCCGGCATCTCGACGTAACGCTCGGCGGCATAAATACGGCCGTGCTGATCGTCAGCAGCCTAACGATGGCGCTGGCAGTGTACGCCGCGCAGGTCGGCCGACGCAGGAGGCTCATGGGCTTTCTTGCCCTGACCATGGCACTCGGCTGCACCTTCCTCATCATCAAGGGATTCGAATACGCCGACAAGTTTCACCATCATCTGGTGCCCGGCAGCGGGTTTTCCTTCCCCGGGGCAGAAGCCTCGCCGGCGGAGATGTTCTTCTCGCTCTATTTTGCGATGACCGGACTGCACGCCCTGCACATGATCATCGGTGTCGGCCTGGTCGCGGTCCTGCTCGTGCATGCTGGGCGCGGACGGTACACGGCCGAGTACCACACCCCGGTCGAAATCTCCGGGTTGTACTGGCATTTCGTGGACATTATTTGGATTTTCTTGTTTCCGTTGTTGTATCTGATCGACATCCATCATTGAGAGAGAACCGGTGCCCGAACACATCGCCTCGCCGAGAATCTACCTGCGGATCTGCGCCATTCTGCTGGCGCTGACCTTTCTGACCTGGCGCGCGGCGCTCGTAGACCTGGGCCCCTGGAACCTCGTCCTGGCACTCACGATCGCCTTTTCGAAGGCCACGCTCGTCGCGCTCTTCTTCATGCACGTCCGCTACAGCCCGCGGCGAACCCAATTGGTCGTGGTGGCCGGGATTTTTTGGCTGGGCATCATGATTCTGCTGACGATGAGCGACTACCTCACTCGCCACCAGCTCACTTCTTGATCTCCAATTCGCGGCGCGAAAATCTGCCAGCGGGATTCGTCCCGGCAGTTCCCGCCGTGCTTCATCCGCCCCTGTGCTATTCTAAGGGACCCTGCCCTCCTGTAGCCGTGTGCTCCCCGAGTGGTGAAACAAGGCTTCTCGAGCTTTGTTTTGTGTTCAACGCGGCGAAGGCGTCCTTCCCGAGGCCCAAGGTTGCGCTTTCTCTCCCGGCCCATGGAGAGAATACCTTGGTGCGGAAGCTTTTTGGTTGATGGAGTTGCTCGATACGAATGCAGGCCACAAGGTGGGTCGACCCGGTTTAAGAGCTGAGGCCGGAACCTGGCGAAGAAGGCGGAAGCGCAGTAGGATATCGCCCCTGACCTTCTCGTGCGGCGCCGTGCTGATCGAGAAGGCGAGCCTCCGAGCAGGCAATAGCGCGAGGCCTTCCATCTCGTCCCCAATGCCCGCAGCTCGCGGACCGAAACGCGCAAGAACTCATCTCGCTCCTCGAGGGTCGAAAGAGCCTCTTTACTTTCGCTCCTCATCGAATACGGCTTCCAGACCGCACCTAGAGAAACGCGAACAGGCGGCCCGAGCGGAGAGGAAGCAATGAGAAGGGAGCCCATTCGAGAGACTGCTGGCACGGACATGGAGTTGGGTCCCACCTATCTTGGCGACCATCGCTGCCACTTCCTCGTCTGGGCTCCTCGGGCCAAGGAAATGGACGTGCACATCCTCCCCTCTCGAACAGCCGGGGACCCGCAACCCCGAAGACGCGCCATCCGGATGGAGCCGCTCGACCGCGGCTACTACCGGGCCATCGCTGAGGATGTAGAGCCGGGGGACCGGTATGTTTACCGGCTGGATGGTCAGAAGGAACGGCCTGACCCCGCTTCGCGCTACCAGCCCGAGGGGGTACATGGCCCCTCGCAGGTCGAAGGCCCGGCACCATCCGCTTGGGACGAACCCACCTGGGTCGGGCTTCCCCTTGAGCAATATCTCTTCTACGAGATCCATGTGGGAACTTTTACGCCCGAAGGGACCTTTGACGCCATCCTCCCCCGGCTCGCCGAGCTCGCTCGGTTAGGGATCACCGCGATGGAGTTGATGCCGATAGCGCAGTTCCCCGGCCATCGCAACTGGGGCTACGATGGAGTCTTTCCGTTCGCCATCCAGAATTCTTACGGAGGCCCAGAAGGCCTGCGCCGGCTGGTCAGCGCCTGCCACCGGCACGGGATGGCGGTGGTCCTCGACGTGGTCTACAACCACCTGGGTCCGGAGGGAAATTCCTTGGCGGACTTCGGACCTTACTTTACCGATCACTATCGGACATCGTGGGGCCCGGCGGTTAACTACGATGGCCCTCAGAGCGACGAAGTCCGGCGCTACTTTATCAACAATGCCCTTTACTGGATCCGGGAGTTCCACGTGGATGCCCTCCGGCTCGACGCGATTCACGCCATCGTTGACCTATCGGCACAACCGTTCCTCGAAGAACTCGGTCGTAGGGTGCATGAGGAGGCAGAGCAACGTGATCGCCAAGTGTTCGTGATCGCCGAGAGCGACCTGAATGATCCGCGAGTTCTTCGTCCTCCCGAGCTTGGCGGTCTCGGGCTGGACGCTCAGTGGAACGACGACTTCCACCACGCCCTGCACACGCTGCTCACTAAGGAGCAAAACGGCTATTACCGGGATTTCGGCACGGTCGGGCAGATGGCCAAAGCGTTTAGCGAAGGATTCGTTATATCCGGCGAGTATTCTGGGTACCGCCAGCGGCGCCACGGCCATCCCTCGCGACAGATCCCTGCCCACCAGTTCGTGGTCTTCGCCCAGAACCACGACCAGGTCGGGAATCGTGCGCTCGGCGACCGTCTCAGCCAACTCGTTTCTTTCGAGGCGCTGAAGCTAGCCGCAGGCGTTTTGCTTCTCTCCCCGTTCCTTCCCCTGCTGTTCATGGGGGAAGAATACAGCGAGATTGCGCCGTTTCAATACTTCGTGAGCCACTCGGATCCTTCGCTCATCGAGGCCGTGCGCAAGGGGCGCCAGCAGGAATTCATGGCTTCGGGGTGGAGCGGCGAGGTGTCCGATCCGCAGGCCGAAACGACCTTTCTTCGCTCGAAGCTTCGCTGGGAATCGCGACACGAAGCACACCACCGGGTGCTCCTCGATTTCTATCGAGAGCTGATCGGTTTGCGGCGTGCGCTGCCAGCCTTAGCCCACCTGAGCAAGAAATCGATGGAGGTCGCTGTGGATGAGAAAAAACAGGTGCTGTCGCTCGACCGCTGGAGCGGGGCGAATCGCATCTTCGCTTCCTTTCACTTCGGCGACACCCCGGTAAGCCTCACCCTGCCCGTTCCCCCCGGGGAATGGCGAAAACGACTGGATCCCGACGACGAGCGCTGGCTCGGGAGGGGAAGCCTAATTCCTGAGGCCATCTGCTCGATGGGGAAAGTGCCCTTCACGATGAACCCCGCATCCTTCGCCCTCTTTGTTCGGGAGCGGGCACCCAGCAATGAGTGAACGATATATCTCGATCCACGGGCACTTCTACCAGCCTCCCCGGGAAGACCCTTGGCTGGAGGCCATTGAGGTACAAGATTCGGCCTATCCCTACCACGATTGGAACGAGAGGGTCACCGCGGAGTCCTACGCCCCCAACGGAGCCTCACGCATCCTGGACGGGGAGGGGCGGATCCTGAAGATTGTCAATAACTACGCCAGGATCAGCTTCGACTTTGGCCCCACCTTGCTTTCCTGGATGAGAGAAAAGGTGCCCACCATCTATCAGACCATCCTAGAGGCGGACAAACAGAGCCAGAAACGCTTCTCGGGCCACGGTTCAGCCCTCGCTCAGGCCTACAACCACATGATCCTCCCGCTCGCTAACCACCGCGACAAGCGGACGCAAATACGCTGGGGGATCGGCGACTTCGAATACCGGTTCGGCCGCCCTCCGGAGGGCATGTGGCTGCCGGAAACTGCAGTGGACCTGGAAACCCTCGAGCTCCTGGCCCAGCATGGCCTCCAGTTCACCATCCTCTCGCCAAATCAGGCTCGACGAGTCCGCCCCATCGGCGGCCGCGCCTGGCGCGACATCAGCGGGGGGCGTATCGATCCTTCGCGGGCTTATCGCCTGCGTCTCGCTTCCGGCCGTCAGATCAGCCTGTTTTTCTATGACGGGCCCATCTCTCGTGCCGTAGCTTTCGAGGGCCTGCTGAGCAAAGGAGAGGATCTGGTCAGTCGCCTGCTGGGGGCATTTTCCGACTCCCGCGACTGGGCCCAGCTGGTGCACATCGCCACCGATGGCGAGACCTATGGCCACCATCACCGGCACGGCGATATGGCGCTCGCCTACGCGCTCGAACACCTGGAATCCGACCAGGTCGCCAAGTTGACAAATTACGGCGCGTACCTGGAGGCGTATCCTCCTACGCAGGAGGTCCAGATCTTCGAAAATAGTTCCTGGAGCTGCCCCCACGGCGTGGAGCGCTGGCGGAGCAACTGTGGCTGCAACACCGGCGGGCATCCGGGTTGGACTCAGGAGTGGCGCGGGCCTTTGCGCAGCGCCCTGGACTGGCTCCGGGACACCTTGGCCCCCGGCTACGAAGAAAAAGGGAGAGAACTATTCAAGGATCCCTGGCAGGCACGCGACGACTACCTTAGCGTCATCCTCGATCGTTCTGCGGAAAACGTAGATCGCTTCCTGGGTGCGCAGGCCTCCCACCCGCTGAGCGACGAGGAGGTGACGCGGGCACTGAAGCTGCTCGAGCTACAGCGTCATGCCATGCTGATGTACACAAGCTGTGGCTGGTTCTTCGACGAGCTGACCGGCGTGGAGACGGTTCAGGTGATCCAATATGCTGGACGTGCCCTGCAGCTCGCCCAGGAACTCTTCGGCGATCATCTCGAATCCGAGTTTCTCGAGCGCCTGGAGCTCGCGAAATCCAACATTCCGGAGCATCGGGATGGTCGCCTCACCTATGAGAAGTTTGTGAGACCGGTGATGGTGGACCTCCCCAAGGTGGGCGCCCACTACGCAGTGAACTCTCTGTTTGAGACGCTTGGTCCCGAGACGCGCATCTATTGCTACACGGTTTCGAGAGAAGACTACAAGCTGCTTTCGGCAGGGAAGGCGAAGCTGGGCTTGGGCCGAGCCAAGATTACATCCGAGATTACCCGCGAGTCCGCCCGGGTGACCTTTGGAGTCTTGCACCTCGGAGATCAGAATCTCAGCGGCGGGGTCCAAGAGTTCCATGACGAACCGAGCTACAACGCGCTCATCGAGAAAATCACCGAGGCTTTTGGGCGAGGAGATTTCCCCGACCTGATTCACCTCGTGGACAACAACTTCGGCCCGGGCACCTATACGCTGAAGCTGCTCTTCCGCGACGAACAGCGCAAGATCCTGCGCATCATCCTGGAAGCCGCCCTCAGTGAGGCCGAGGCGGTTTACCGGCATTTCTACGAGAATCATGCCCCCCTGATGGCGTTTGTCGCGGCGGTGGGCATGCCTCAGCCCCGGCGTTTTCAGATTGCTGCGGAGTTCACCCTCAATGCCGATCTCCAGCGGGCCTTGGAAGCCGAGCCGCTCGATTTGGCGCGCATCAAGGCGCTTCTCGAAGAGCAGAAGAGATTGAATACCGCGCTCGACGTACCGACGCTCGAGTTCGCGCTCCGTCGAAAGCTCGAAGCGATGGCTGAGCGACTCCGCGCCCGGCCCACCGAGCTGCCCCTTCTCGAGGAGCTCGAAAGCGCTGCGGCCTTCGCGCGTCAAGTGCCCTTCGATGTGAACCTCTGGCTGCCCCAGAACCTGTACTACCAAATGATGGAGACCGTGTACCCTGAAATGCGCGAGCGAGCCGAACGAGGCGAGGAAACCGCGCAGGCCTGGGTACAGCATTTCCGGACACTCGGAGAAAGCCTGCGGGTTCGTGTGGAATAGACAAATGGTTGCCCTCCGCATTCCCTGCGCCACCTATCGAACCCAACTCAATCCGAACTTCCGCTTTACGGACGCCCGCGATCTGATTCCTTACCTCCACGAACTCGGCATCACGGATCACTACGCCTCTCCGCGCTTCAAGGCGCGCAAGGGGAGCTCACACGGCTACGACGTGGCCGACCCACTCCGAGTCAATTCAGAGCTGGGCACCGAGGAAGAATTCGAAGAGTTGGTCGAGAAACTCAAGAGCTATGGCATGGGCATGCTGCTCGATATCGTTCCCAACCATATGGCCGCGAGCTCGGAGAACCCCTGGTGGATGGACGTGCTAGAGAACGGCCCCAGCTCGCCCTACGCGGCCTATTTCGATATCGATTGGCATCCTGCGATCAGCAAGGCCGCTTTTCTACAAGAGAACAGGGTCCTGCTCCCTGTGCTCGGGGATCTCTACGGCAATGTCTTGGAGAATCAAGAATTCAGCCTGAAGCTCGACGAAAAGGGTTTCTTCGTGCGCTACAACGAAGTGAGGCTTCCGTTGGACCCCAAATCCTACGGCGCCATCCTGGAAGAGTGCCGGCGCGCATCTTCACGCGCATCGGCGCACTTCATGGACGAGCTCGATGCCATCCTCGAGGCCGTGGCCCGCTTGCCCGCCCGTACCGCCACCGATATCGCTGAAATCGAGCACAGACGCCGAGGCAAGGAGCAGATTATCGAGCGGGCCTGGCGGCTCTACCAGGCCGACGAGGAAAGCAAGGACGTCTTCGACGAGACGTTGAGACTCCTCAACGGCACGCGGGGAGATCCCGGGAGTTTCGACCGACTGGATCGGCTCTTGTCCGACCAGGCGTATCGAGTGGCTTACTGGAAGATCGCCACCGAAGAGATCAATTATCGGCGCTTCTTCGATGTCAGCGATCTGGTGGGTCTCCGACTCGAGGATCCCCGGGTTTTCGACGCCTGGCATGTACACGTCCTCCAGCTCATCAAGGAACGGGAAGTAAGCGCATTGCGCGTGGATCACATCGATGGCCTGTATGATCCATTGGGCTATCTTCGGAGATTACAGAGTGCGGCCGCCACCGCCTTGGGCGCGCCGGAGAACTCCCAGGCGCTGTATGTGGTGGTGGAGAAGATTTTGGGAGTCAACGAACGGTTGCCAGAAGAATGGCCCGTTTGCGGTACCACGGGCTACGACTTTTTGAACCAGGTCAACGGAGTCTTCATCGATCCGAAAGGATTCCATGCCCTCGAGGAGATTTACTCGCAGTTCACTCAATCCAAGATCTCCTTTTCCTACGTGTGCTACACGCGGAACAAGCAGGTGATCGAACAACTTTTTGCGGGCGAGACGAAGGCCCTGGGGAATCAACTCGGCAGGCTCGCCGCTCAGGATCGGCGGGCCCGCGACGTGCCCCTCTCCGAACTCCTACAGGCCCTGGTCGAGGTCACGGCCTGCCTGCCTGTCTATCGAACCTACATCCGCAGCTTCGACGTAGCCGCGAGCGACCGCGCCTACCTCGAACGATCGCTGGAGGCCGCGCGGCGCCTGACGCCCCGCCAGCGCGTCAGCGACGATGCCTTTGCCTTCCTTCGGCGCGTCCTCTTGCTCCAACCGCCCCCCGATGGGGAGGGCCATAAGGAGGAGTGGCTGCGTTTTGTCATGCGTTGGCAACAGTTCACCGGCCCGGTCATGGCCAAGGGGCTCGAGGACACCGCCTTCTATGTCCACAACAGCCTCGTGTCGCTGAACGAAGTCGGCGGTGACCCACTTCGGAAGGATCTCCCACTCGACCTCGAGGCCTTTCACGTTTTCAATCAGGAACGATTGGCACACTGGCCCTACACCCTCAATGCCACCTCGACCCACGACACGAAACGCAGCGAAGATGTGCGGGCCCGGATCAATGTTCTCTCCGAGTTGCCGGAAGAATGGAGGACTTGTCTCGAGAGATGGAGTCGCTGGAATCAGGCGAAGAAACGCACCGTATATGGCCAGCTGGCGCCGGACAGGAATGATGAGATTCTCCTTTACCAGACGATGCTTGGTGCCTTCCCACTCCTGTCGGCCGAGAGAGCGGGGTTCGTCGAGCGCCTGGCCGCCTATATGGAGAAGGCAGCGCGCGAGGCCAAGGTCCACACCAGTTGGCTCAATCCCGATGCCGAGTACGAAACGGCCCTCCAGGAATTTGTTCATTCCCTCTTGGATGATTCAGAGAAAAATCGCTTCTTGAGCGACTTCCTGAGGTTCCAAAGACAGATCGCTCATTACGGAGCCTCGAACGCACTGGCACAGGTGCTCCTAAAGATTGCTTCGCCGGGAGTCCCTGACTTCTACCAAGGAACTGAGCTTTGGGACCTTAGCCTCGTGGATCCCGACAATAGACGACCGGTGGATTTCCAGCAGCGGGTGCGCTTGCTCGAGGAGCTAGAAGGTCGAGGACCCCAAGGCCTCGGTTCGCTCGCCCGAGACCTAGCGCAGCGCTGGTCGGATGGGGGCGTTAAGCTCTTCCTGATCTGGAAGGCTCTGAATTTTCGCCGGAGCCACAAGGAACTCTTTCTCAAAGGCGAGTATGTTCCGCTCTATGCCGCGGGCCAGAAACGGGAGAATGTCTGTGCCTTTGCCAGGCGTGTCGGAGGCGATTGGGCGCTGGTCGCCGTGCCCCGGCTGCCGACCAAACTGGTCCACCGAGATGCACTCCCGATCGGAATCGAGACCTGGGGACAAAGCACTCTCGGTCTCCCCCGAGAAGCTCCCCCTTGCTGGTCCAACGTGTTTACGGGCGAAACCCTGAAGAGCAATAGGACGAGAAGGGAGAAGGCGCTTCGTCTCCATGCCGTGTTCCACAATTTTCCCGTCGCCCTGCTGGCCGGCACCTCGCCGAATTCGGGCAAGACGCTGAGCCATGCCGGCTGAGGGCCGGTCCTGCGCTGAAGCCTTCGTCATCTCCGAACTGGAACAATCTCAGGAACGATTCGCCGCATCGCCTATCAAATCGACCGCCAAGCAACCCTCCTGGCGCCCGAAATAATACTTGAAACGTTCGTTTCAAGTATGCTAGCCTCCTCTGAATGGCCCGTACGGCGAACCGACAGCGACCGGTAGAGTTGCTTGACGCGATCGTCGACCACCTCGCGACGCACGGCGTTGCCGAACTCTCGCTGCGTCCGCTAGCTAAGGCCGTGGGCTCAAGTCCCCGGGTTCTCCTTTATTACTTTGGTTCGAAACAGGGAATGGTGGTGAAGGCCTTGGCGCGACTGCGGGAACGGCAACGCACAGTATACGGCAGGATGAAAGCGGCCAGCTTGGCGAGCCCAGCAGAGGCTTGCCGCGCCATCTGGAAACAGATGACCGCGCCCGAATCCGAGCCTCTCTTCCGTATGTTCTTCGAGGCCTATGCGATGGCCTTGCGCCATCCGCGCCGGTTCGCGAGCTTTCTCGACGCCGCCATCGAAGACTGGCTAGAATTCCTGGCAGCTCCGCTGATTCGCAAGGGACACGCGGAGAGTGAAGCGCGCGCCCACGCAACCATCGTCTTAGCAGGGTTTCGAGGGTTCCTGCTGGACTACTGTGCTTCGCGCGATCGCCAGCGCCTGGACCGCGCCGTGGACCTGTGGCTCCAAGCTTTGGAAGCCATTCCCCTCGCCAAGGAGGGTTCTCGTGGAGATTAAGCGTCGCGCCGCACTGGGGTTCATCTTTGTCACGGTTTTGCTGGACATGTTGGCCTTCGGCATCATTGCGCCTGTACTGCCGCGGCTCATCTCCGATTTCCTCAACGGCGACATGGCACGCTCCTCAGAATACATGGGTCTGTTTGTCACCACCTGGGCGCTCATGCAGTTCATCTTTTCCCCGGTTCTGGGGATGCTTTCCGACCGTTACGGAAGGCGCCCGGTGATCCTGCTTTCGAACTTCGGTCTCGGTCTGGATTACATCGTAATGGCGCTCTCGCCCACGATCGGCTGGCTCTTCCTGGGTCGGGTTCTGTCAGGCATCACCTCATCGAGCATACCGACGGCGAACGCCTACATCAGCGACGTAACGCCACCGGAAAAGCGCGCACGCGCCTTCGGTATTGTTGGCGCGGCGTTCGGCATCGGCTTCGTGCTGGGCCCGGCTGTGGGGGGCTGGCTCGGCTTCCTCCACCCGCGCCTGCCTTTCTGGGTAGCCGGAGCGTTCAGCCTGCTTAACGCTCTCTACGGGCTGTTCGTTTTGCCGGAATCGCTCTTGCCGGACCAGCGCCAGAGGGAGCTCAAGTGGAAGAGCGCGAACCCCGTAGGGGCACTCAAACTGCTGCGCTCGCATCGCGAGCTCTTCGGCCTGGCAGTGGTGAACTTTCTGGGCTACCTCGCGCACGAGGTTTACGCGACTGTTTTCGTGCTCCACACGACGTACCGCTACCTCTGGAATGAAAAGGCCATCGGTGTCTCGCTGGCCGTCGTGGGGATCGCTTCGATATTTGCCTCCGCCGTGCTGGTCGGTCCTTTCGTAAAGCACTTCGGCGAACGGCGATCGTTGTTCGTGGGTCTCTTTCTCGGTGCCCTCGGATTCGCGCTCTTTGGCTGGGCAGCCGTGGGATGGGTTTTCCTCAGCGCCATCCCCGTCAACGCCATGTGGGCGCTCGCCGGGCCACCTTCGCAGTCGCTGATGACGCAGCGCGTCTCCCCTTCCGAGCAGGGCGAACTGCAAGGTGCGCTGGGCTCGCTCCGCGGTATCGCCATGGTGATCGGCCCAGGAATGTTCTCCGGGATGTTCGCGGTCTTCATCGCCCCAGGCCATTCTCTTCCCGGCGCGCCTTGGTATCTCGCCGCGTTCCTCCTATTTGCCTCTCTGGTGGTGGCCTGGATCGTTGCGCCCAAGGCGGACACAACCTCAAGCGGCGAACTGGC
>DATFXF010000078.1:0-4016 GCA_035258565.1 Candidatus Acidiferrales bacterium | reverse complement strand
CCGAGGCGCGGCCCGCCGCGACGCAGGCTTCCCAGTCCGCGGACAAGACCCCCCTCACCCCGCGCGAACGCGAATTGTTGCGACGTGTGCAAGAACTGGAAGAGCGGCTCAAGGCGGTGGAGTCCAAGGTTGGAAGCGCATCCGGGGAAGCCGGGTCGCCGGCCCAAACTGAAGGGCCGGACACATCAACTGCGCAGGCGTCGGCAAACAACGCGTCAACATCGGCGCAGTCCACGCCCTCAGCTGCTCCTGAACAGCAAAACAAGGCAGAAGAAGAAAAAAAGAAGTGGGGCAAGTACACACCCAACCTGGGCTTCAAAGTTGCTAATACCGAGCACGGCGATCTCAGCATCAGCATCTACACGTACGTCCGCTATCTGAACCAGAATGCGCTCTCCCCGAATTACATCAATGGGTTCGGCAGGGTCGTTCCCGTGGTCCAGCGCCAGGACATGCAGCTCCAAAAGCTCCAGTTCAAATTCCTGGGGTGGGTCATGGACCCAAAGTTCACTTATTACCTGTGGGCCTGGACCTCCAACCCAACCATGGGCCAGCCTGCGCAGGTGGTGCTCGCCGGACACGTGGATTACAACTTCAGCAAGTATTTCACTTTTGGGGGTGGCATTTACTCTCTACCCGGCACGCGGAGCGTGGAAGGCAACTTCCCGTTCTGGCTTTCCGTGGATACCCGCCTCATCAGCGATGAATTCTTCCGGCCTTCGTATACCACCGGCATCAACGCCAAGGGCGATATCACGGACCGGCTGCGATATCAGGCCATGCTCGCCAACAACACGAGCCAACTGGGCGTGAGCGCTTTGCAGCTCGACAACGGCTTCAACACCTTTTCCGGCGCTCTGGTTTGGGAAGTCCCCGACTTCGGCATAGCCTGGGGCGACTTTGACGACCACAAGAAGCTCGCCTATCGCTTGGGGGCTCACTTTAGCCGTAGCCACGAGACCCAGCAGAGCCAGCCGGGCACGGAAACTATCGAGAACACGCAGATCCGTCTTGGCGACGGGACGATCATCTTCACTCCCAATATCTTCGGTCCGGGAATCGCGGTCAACGCGCTGGACTGGAAGATGACCTGCGTCGATGCGGGCCTCAAGTATCGCGGCTTTTCCCTCGACGGCGAATACTATTGGCGCTGGCTGAACAACTTCACGGGCCCCGGTACCGCGGGCCTTCCCGAAATCCGCAACCATGGTTTCCAATTGCAGGCCTCGGCGATGGCCATACCCAAGACCCTCCAGGTCTATACCGGAGGATCGATGGTGCTCGGCAACTTAGGCGGTGGCTATGACACCCGGGTCGGCATCAACTGGTTCCCGTTTAAGAACAAAGTCGTCCGCTGGAACTCGGAAGGGCTTTTATTGTACAGGTCGCCTGTTGGATATACGTCGGTTCCCTACAACGTCGGATCCACAGGCTTTGTATTCCACACGAATTTGGAGATGGCTTTTTGAGCGATATACATGGACAAGAAATCCCTGAATGCCGCCACGACGCCTCGCCGTCCCACCGCTCCGCTTACCTGGTTACCATTGCTTTCTTGCTGGTTTGGTGCTGCTCGATCGCGGCGCAGCCACGCCCCTTAGCGCCTGACCAGTACGAAGTCAACGACTCCCACTTCCACCTGACCAACTACATTCAGGAAGGCACGGACATCCATAAGTTCCTCAGCATCATGGGGACGAAGGTCGGCCGCGTGGCGTTGTTCGGGATTCCTCTGCAGCAGCAGTGGTCGTACCGCAACTCCGGCGACCGCGCGCCCACGTATTATTTGGAGTCCGACTCCCCTCTCTATTACTACTCGTTCACTGACGCCTGGATCGCCATGGCCTACAACGCGCTCACCAAAGAGCAGCAGGCCCGCTTCGATCCCATGATTACCGGGTTCAACCCCAGCGACATGTACGCCGTGGACCACATTAAGCGCGTCCTCAAGACGTTTCCCGGCGTTTTTACCGGTGTTGGCGAGTTCAGCATTCACAAGGAATTTGTCTCCGCGAAGATCGCCGGCGAAGTTCCCAGCCTTGACGATCCCGCCCTGGATCGGATTCTCGATTTTTGCGCGGAGAGCGGGCTCCTGGTGATCCTCCACAATGACATGGATACTCCTTTTCCTAAAGCGGGCAAGCCCCCTGCCTACCTGGAGCAGATGCAAGCTCTGATCAAGCGCCATCCAAAAACCACGATCATCTGGCCCCACACCGGTGTGGGGCGCGTGGTGCGCCCGGTCGAGCACCACGCCGCGACTCTGGAGTCCATGCTGAAAGATCCGGCCTTCAGCAATCTCTATTTTGATATTTCCTGGACGGAGCTGGCCAAGTACGTTTCCGCCACACCGGAAACCACGAAGATCGCCGCCGATCTCATCAATCGCTATCCTGACCGGTTCTTGTTCGGCACCGATGAAGTGGCGCCCGTGGACCAGCAACAGTACCTCAAAATCTATTCTCTGTACGATCCCCTGTGGAAACTGCTGACTCAGGAAACATCAGAAAAGGTTCGCAAGAGCAACTACCAGCGCTTGTTCGATACCGCGCGGCAAAAAGTGCGAGCGTGGGAGAAAGCGAATGTCGGCGTGGCCGCAAAAGAAGCGGCGGCCCCGCACCAGGACGTGCAAATCTTGAGCGCTCCTAATCCCGGCCCCAAGAAATGACCGTGGTGGACCGCGGTCGCAGCCGGTTGCTTCGCTTTCGCGTTTCTCATTTATGATGGCTTTACTCGCATGGCCATTTCCGTCCGCTCTTTCGCCAAAATCAATATCGGTCTGCGCATCGGCCCGCGGCGGGAAGACGGCTTCCACGAGTTGCGTACGCTGTACCAGACGATCGCGTTACATGACACCGTGAAGGTGGACGCTGGACGCGGCTTGGGGATCGAGATCGCCTGCCGGGACCCACGCGTTCCCTGCGACGAGAGCAACACCTGCTACCGCATCGCGGAGCGCGTGTTGCGCGTATTTAAGGTGCGCAGCAGGGTGCGCGTCACCATTGAGAAGGGCCTGCCGGTTCAGGGCGGCCTGGGCGCCGCGTCATCGAACGCCGTGGCCACGATGCTGGCGCTCGAGAAAGCCCTCAGGCGCCAACTGGCTCCGCTGGAGCGCTTGCAGTTGGCGGCCGAAGTGGGATCTGACTTGCCGCTGTTCCTGGTGGGCGGTACGGTGCTTGGCACCGGCCGCGGCGAGCAGGTTTACCCGATCGAAGATCTGCCCAGCTTCCACTGCGTGATCGCGATGCCTGAAGTCGGGGTCTCCACGCCTGCAGCTTTTGCCGACTGGGACCTCCGGCTCGTGGACGGTAAATTGACGTCCCCAGACAGCTCCGATAAAATAAACGAGTTCAGCCATTCAGTGTTCGAATGGCTGTGCGGCAGAGGGTCTTCTCCAACCGGTGTCCCAAGCAGAGGCTGGGACCGGGCCGAGGCACTGCTTCTCGACCTTGTCCGTACCGGGATCGAAAATGACTTTGAAAGTGTCGTTTTCCCTAAACATCCCGCCCTACGTGAGGTCAAACGAGCATTGGAACGGTCCGGCGCGAAGTACGCTTCGCTCTCCGGTTCGGGGGCAGCAGTGTACGGGCTTTTCGCTGACAAGACAATCGCAGTGAAAGCGGCTAAATCGTTGATAGATAAAGGGATCAACGCAAGAGCAACGGTTACTCTGCCCAGGGCCAGGTACTGGGAAGGGATGGGGCGATGAGGTCGCCGGAATCGCCCCCTAAAGCAACGTCAGGCGGATGAAGTTTGCAGTTGGGCCGTCGACTAATGGTAGGTCAAGTGCCTTTGGAGCACTTTGTCTAGGTTCGAATCCTAGCGGCCCAGCCAAAGTTTAGGTGGCATGCAAGACCAAGTGAGGGGTGAGCCGAATGGTGAGCGCCGTCTAGCGCGAACCTGAGGCGAGGGCGAAGCCGCTTGCGGCGGAGCCCTTGAAGAAAAGTTAATCCTCGGTTGTAGCAAACCAGCTCAAGCGGGAGATGACGATGGCAACGACAGCGACAGCAACCGAC
>DATFXF010000077.1:0-7802 GCA_035258565.1 Candidatus Acidiferrales bacterium | reverse complement strand
AACCGTCGCGAGGACTCGCCGCGGAACCGCTTCTCAATTACGGCGGAGGATTTCCGTGGCGCAGAGAAAGCGGCCCGCGAGCGCGGCCTGGAAGTGATCGGCTGGTATCATTCGCATCCCGACCACCCGGCGCTGCCGAGCGAGTACGATCGCGAGCATGCCTGGCCATGGTACAGCTACGTGATCGTTAGCGTGGTGGGGCGCGAGCCGCAGCAGATGACATGCTGGCGGTTGGCCGACAGCCGGTTGCGCTTCGAGCCGGAACCCATGGAAGCCGGGCTCGGTCGGGCAGCCCAGCCCGGGCCACGGGCATCTTGAATCCTAGAAGCAGCCTGGGTCATCTCGAGAGGTGGAGGGAAAGGTCATGGCAGTCAAGGTCATCATTCCGACGCCGCTGCGGCCCTATGCAGGCAAGCAGGAGAGCGTCCAATTCGATGCCCGAACGGTCGGGGAGGCGCTCGACCGACTCACGGGCCAGTATTCCGAACTGCGCAAGCATCTCTTTACCGATGACGGGAAGATCCGCAGTTTTGTCAACGTCTATCTAAACAACGAGGACATTCGCTATTTGCGGAAGGAAGCCACCGAGATCAAAGACGGTGATACGATCAGCATTGTGCCTTCGATCGCCGGCGGCATGGCGACGAAGTTGGAGCCCCCGAAGGACATTTCCGCGGAGCCTAAGCTTTCCAAGGAAGAGATCCTCCGCTACAGCCGCCACCTCATCATGCCCGAGGTGGGCATGGAGGGTCAGCTCAAACTGAAGCAGGCGAAGGTCCTGCTGGTGGGCACCGGGGGGCTCGGCGCGCCGCTGGGACTTTACCTCGCCGCGGCCGGCGTTGGGCGGTTGGGGCTGGTGGATTTCGACGTTGTGGACCTTACCAATCTGCAGCGCCAGGTGACCTTCTCGACTGCGGATGTTAGTCGGCCGAAGCTCGAAGCCGCGAAAGAGCGCCTGGGTGGCCTCAATCCAGAGATTCAATTCGACACCTACGAAGCCAGGCTCACGAGCCAGAACGCGCTCGAAATCCTGCGCCCCTACGACATTATCGTGGATGGCACAGATAACTTCCCTACGCGCTACCTGGTGAACGACGCTTGCGTTCTGTTGGGTAAGCCCAATGTTTATGGCTCCATCTTCCGCTTCGAGGGCCAGTCGACGGTCTTCGGTTACCCCGGCGGCCCGTGCTACCGCTGCTTGTACCCGGAACCCCCTCCGCCGGGTCTGGTCCCGTCGTGCGCCGAAGGTGGCGTGCTCGGCGTGCTGCCGGGGATTGTGGGCGCCATCCAGGCCATGGAGACGATCAAGCTGATCCTCGGCAGGGGCGAGACACTGGTCGGGCGCCTCCTGGTGTTTGACGCGCTGGCCATGCGCTTCCACGAACTCAAGCTGCGCAAGAACCCGGAGTGCCCCGTCTGCGGGGAGCACCGCACGCTCACCAAGCTCATCGACTATGAGCAGTTCTGCGGCATCCGCGGCGAGGAGGCTCCCGCGCCAGCTGTCCAAGTGCCCGAGATCACGCCGCGGGAGTTCAAGGCGCGCCTCGACCGCGGCGACGATCTCTTCATTCTCGACGTACGCGAGCCGCACGAATACCAGATCGCGAATCTCCACGGCTATCTGATCCCGCTCGGAGAGTTGCCCCGGCGCGCGCACGAACTGGATAGCTCGCGTGAGATCGTTGCGCACTGCCGGAGCGGAAAACGCTCAGCCGAAGCGGTGGATTTCCTGCGCAAGGCTGGCTTCCGCAAGATCTGGAATCTGAAGGGTGGCATCCTGGCCTGGTCAGACGACGTGGATCCGTCGGTGCCGAAGTATTGATGGTGGGGAGGAGATGTCATGCCAGCTAAGATCACCCCGCTCGATAACGGCCCGCTCCGAGTGGAAGGGGAGTTTGAGATTCTGGACCCCCGGGGAAACCGCTTCGGCCTAGGGGGTCGCCCGGCTGTGTCCTTGTGTCGCTGCGGCCATTCCGCAAACAAGCCCTTCTGCGATGGTTCGCACAAGACGGTTGGTTTCCAGAGCGTAGTCGAAGCCCACGAGCTTCCCCCGCCGAAGCCCAAGTTTTAGTACCGAAGAAATCGGGATTTTTGGCTTGCCCTGGGGCAAATTTTGGACTCTCGGCCCTCTCGGGGCCGATTTGTGCTTAATCAATTACTAGGTAAGAGGGTTCCGCCCTGGTGTGGTTTCTCTCCCGCGCGCGGGTCCCTGCTGTGTAGGCCATTTCCTAGTACTCGCTGGTGTCCGCGTAAGTATCTGGCTTATTAAGCATTAAGCCTACAAGCGAGATTCTTAAGAGAAGGTCGCCCAGTTGCACCTAAATCTCGGGGGGCTGGCTGTGGGGTGTGGTCTTGGGGCCGCAAGGTGAGCAGTCAGACAAAAATCGACATACTCGGGCGCTGTCATTGGGTCCTGTACCCCATGGGAGCAGCGGCCTTCCTCGCTCTGGCCGCCTGGCTGCGCCCGCTCAGCTATTCTGCCGATCCGCTCCACTATACCTACCTGCAAATTTTGGGCAGCCTGCTCAGCTTCACCTACGCGGCGAATGCGCTGGTGCGCTTCCGCGGGACCCATGACCGCATCTCTTTGATTCTTGCCTTCGGCTTCACCCTTTCCGGCCTGATCGAGATGGTTGCCACCTTCGGCTTCTACAACCTCCTCGCGGCCGGACCATTCCAGCAGAATCACGTGCCGCTGATTTGGATGGTCAACCGCACCCTGCTCGGTGTCCTGCTGTTGACCGCGCTTCTTGTCGAGCGGCGGCTGCCGACTGCACGCGACCCTGGTCGAGAGATCGCCGGTTCACTGCTGTTGGTGGGCGCGGCGGCGTACCTAACCAGCGTCGTCTACTTCGTAGCGCCAGGTGAGCCCTCCATTCGCCCTGCGGCCCTCGTTCCGCGACCCTGGGATTTGCTTCCTGCGGCGATCTTCCTGGCGGCCGCGGTGCAGTTCCGTCGGCGCCTGCGGGTTGCGTCTTCCGCTTTTGACTACGTGCTCTACTGGACGGCGGCGCTCAACGTCGGCTGCCACCTGACCATCAGCCAGTCCGAGCGTCTGCTCGATGCGCCTTTTATCGTGGCGCAGTTCTTGAGGGTGCTCAGCTACGCAGTGGTGCTGGGCGGCGCGCTGTTCGACAATGCGCGGCTCTTCGAACAGGTCCGCAATATGGCGGCCACTGACCCGCTCACCGGCCTGGCGAACTATCGCAAGCTCATTGAGGCGCTGGAGGCCGAGGTCCAGCGCTCGCGGCGCACTGGACGCACATTCGCCGTGCTCCTGCTCGACCTGGACGGCCTGAAAACAATCAATGACCGACATGGGCATTTGGTGGGCAGCCGGGCCCTGGTTCGCTTGGCCAACATCATGCGCGTCAGTTGCCGGGCCATGGACATGGCGGCGCGGTACGGTGGAGACGAGTTCGCGCTCGTCCTTCCTGAAGCGAATGGAGAAGTAGCGGAGCGCGTGGTGCGACGCATCTGCGAACGTTTGGCTACCGACGGAGAACTGCCGGTGGTGTCGGTGAGCGCTGGCGCCGCCGTCTTCCCGCGGGATGGCGACACGCTCGAAAAACTGCTCGGGGCAGCCGACAAGTCCCTCTACGAGATGAAAGGCCATCGCAGTGGGATCTTGGCCTTTTCCCGCGTCGCAGCCTGCCTGTAACCACCGGGAGCGGATAGGACGCCATGCCTAGAGCCTACACCGTCGAGCGCATCGAGAAACGGGTCCCGATCGAGGTCGCCGTGCACCTTTGCGGGGATGGGCGCACGCCTGGGGTGGAGGGGGCATTTACGGAGAACGTCAGCGCGCGGGGTGCCCGGGTGATCTCGGCGCGCCACTGGCGCATGAACGACCTGCTGATGCTGGCGTCAGCCCCAGGCGATTTCCATACCGTTGCACGGGTGGCCTGTTGCCAACTGCGGCAAGGCGAGGGCTTCGCCATCGGTCTTGAGTTCCTTGAGTCGGCCGGAATCTGGGTGGTTCATTCCTAGCCGGCTCGGGAGGATCGCTAAACGGACAGGAGGGAGGATCCAAGGGAAGGAAAAAACATACTGGCGCAAGAAGTGTTTTTTGCGACCGCCGGCCGTCCGGGAAGATAGGGATGGTCGGCGTTCGCATTTTTGGGGCTGACCAGTCTACCGGCCTGACCGCGATGTCCGGCATCATTCTCGGGTTCGCTGGTATAGGATAGGCGCAGACGATACTCGCCTAAGGAGCCCGCCATGCAGACCAAGAAGCGAGCGGTTCGTGCCTATGTCCTCATCAATGTTCGCGCCGGCCATTCCAAACGAGTCGCACAGCAACTCGCCGAGCTTCCCAGCGTGCGCTCGGCACATGCCTGCTGGGGTGTGCCCGATGTGATCGCCTACGTGGAGGTTGGCAGCCAGCGTGAGCTCGACGATGTGGTCATGGAGAAGATTCAGAAGATGGAAGGTGTCGAGCGCACCGATACGCACATCGCACTCGACTGACCCACGCCCACCCACACTGGCCTATTTGTTTCCCGGGCTGAGCATGCGTTCGTAAGCGCGCAGCGTGTTGGCCGCCATCAGCTCAGCCGTGAATCGCTTCTCAATGGTGGCGCGTGCCGCGGAGCCCAATCGCTTGCGAAGAGTCTCATCCTCGAGGAGTTGGCTCGTCGCCACCGCAATGGCCTCGGGGAAAAGTGTGTCTTCGGCCGCCGTCACCAGCAGCCCGTTCTGTTCGTGTTCGACGATTTCGGGCACGCCGCCGCGCGCCACCGCAATCACGGGCAGCGTATGCGCCATCGCCGCGAGCAGCGCGGTACCCAAGCCATCCAGCAGCGAGGGGAATAGGAACACATCCAGGGCTCGATAGACTTCGGAGAGATCGTCGATGAAGCCGGTGAAGTGCACGACGGATTCGACGCGGAGCTCGCGGGCCAACTCCTCGAGGTGCTTGCGCCGGGGCCCATCGCCGACGAGCAGCAGCCTGCAATTGGGAAGCGTGCCTCCCGCCTGCGCGCGCAGCGCCGCGAGGCCGCGAATCAGCAGGTGTTGGCCCTTGGTCGGCAGCAGATGACCCACACACCCCAGTAGCCACCCCTCGTCGGGCACCCCCCAGCGTGCCCGGGCTTGCCGCCTCTGGCTGGGTGAGGGGAGCTCCGGGATCTCCACGCCGTCGTGAACGACCTCCACTTGTTCCCCGGGGATGCCGGAAGCGCGAAGCTCGCCGGCAACATATTCGGAAATCGCCAAAATGCGCCGGGCAGAATGATAGCGCGCCCGTGCCAGCGGGTTTTTCTTAAGTCGGTAAGCGACGCGGCGCGAGGCCACCAGCTGGACGCGGCGATGCGCGCCAGCCAGCCATGCCGCGGTGAGGGCGTGCGCTTCGTTTGCGTGCAGCACCTCAAACCGTCGCCCGGCCAAGAGCCGGCTGAGGAGCAAGGCCGCCTGCAATCGTGCGGCCCGGCGACCCACGACGTGCACCGGAATGCCTTCCGCGCCTGCCCGTCGAGCGAGGGGCGATTCTCGAAGCGCAACGAGCTCCGCAGGGTGCCCGCGGGCGCGCAGCCCGCGCAGTGCCAGCAGCGCCTGACTTTGCCCGCCGCGCCAGTCGAGCTCGAGGTCTACCCACAGCGGTGTCAAGGGCTGTCCTTGCCGAGCGCGGGCCTGGGTGTGTTCGCGCTGCCCTCGACGCGTCTCCCGAGCTTTCGATACTTTAGAAATACGTAGCGGGCGGCCATCCGCGCAATCAGCCAGCCTCGATAGCCATCGAGAAAGCCTCTCTCGAGGAGGAAGGTGCGCACGAAGGCCCAGGGGGGCGCGAGCAGCAGGGCCAGTCGCCACCGGTGCCGACCTGCCTGAAACAGCTCCTCGGCAGCAAGCGTCGTATAGGCCTCCATTTTGCGCGCATGTTCCTCGAGTGTACGAACCGTGTAATGGTAGAGTTCGCCGGGGAGTTGGCCGGCTGGCCCATCGACTTTGACCGACTCATGCAGACTGCCGACGAAGCACGCGCGGTCGCGCCGGTAGAGCCGCACCTTGCGATCGGGATACCAGCCTGAATGGCGGATCCAGCCGCCCAGGTAGCTGGCCCTGCGCGCGAATGCGTAACCGGCCGCGCGCGGTTCGTGCCGTTTCCACTCGCGCAAAGAGGCGCGCAACTCCGGGCTTAGCTCTTCGTCTGCGTCGAGCGACAGGATCCATTCCTGGGTAGCTTGGGAGGCGGCAAAATTTTTCTGGTCTGCAAAGTCTCGAAACGCGCGGCCGAACACCCGTGCTCCATGTCGCCGTGCGATTTCGCAGGTGCGATCCGTGCTCCCCGAATCCACGACCACAATCTCCTCCGCCAGGTCCTCAAGCGAAGCGAGGGCGCGGGGAAGGTTGTGTTCCTCGTTGTAGGTGATCAGAATCGCAGTCAGGCGGTTCATCTGGAGAGCACCGGCCTAGGATATAACAAAACTCAGCCGGGCTCTGCGGATTACCTCGGCGAGATGGAGAGCCGCACAACGGTGGAGCCGATGCGGAATTCCGCCAGATGTTTGAGTTCGGCGGCGGGCACGCGTTCTTCCTCGAAGTAGGTGCCGTTCGTGGAGTCCAGGTCGCGCAGGCGCACGACCTCATCCTTCACCTCAATCGCGCAGTGCCAGCGGGAGATTCCCGGATCATCGATCTCGACGTCGGCGCGGGCGCGGCCCAGCACGACGCGCGGCCTGCTCAGGCCATAGGGCGGCAGGCCCTTTCCTGGGCCGGCGATCACCGTGAGGGTAATGGCCTTGCCCTCGGGCAGCGCAAGTCCTCGATACTCGCTGCTGAACCGATCGGTTGGACCCGCGGGTCCGTCCCCGTGGGCGAACGAGGGCAGCGGCGAAATGGCTTGCGTCCGATGGGGACGGGGAGGCACCTCGGCGACGTTCGCATGGCCGCATCTCGAGCAGCGGTACCGCACACGAGCGTGCTCGCCGATCTGCTCGTCGTTTAGGCCGTACCGGGTCCCGCACTGGGAGCACGCGGCTTGCATGGAGAATGACTGCAGCACGAGCCAGCAGGTGAGTTTCGCTCGCCCGCCGCGTTCATAGCCAAAGCGTCACCAGCGAGCGGCCCGGAAATCTCGAGATCGACTCTATTGCTGGGCAGGCCTGGGCCGGCGCTTGAGCTTGGGTCGGTCGGAGTCGAGCACAGCGCCATCCGGATTGCGCTCCATCTCGCTTCCGGTGGTGTCGTTGTTGCTGGCGTTCTGAGCGGCGTTGGCAGAACGGTTGTGCACGTACCCATAGCTTTGCTGCGCGGCGTACACTTCCGCACCAGGCAGCTCGACCGGCCGGTCCAGTATGACCGAGAAGGGCGTGCCGGGTTCGAGATAGATGTCGGAGCCGCGCCGCGATGCCGCGATAATGATGGCAATTGCGGCGCCAGCTCCTGCACCTAGGGCCGCGCCTTTGCCGCCGCCGATCTGCGCGCCCAGAAGCGTGCCCTGGGCGCCATACATGATCAGGCTGTAGAGGTCAGTGGTGCGTTTGTTGTCAGCCGAAGGCCGGCCGTTGGCCTTCAGGTCGGCAGAATCTACGTGCGCGACCAGGTCTCGGGTGGTGCCGGTCGAAAGGTTGATGCGGTCCACGATCACGCGCAGGACGCCGGACTTGCCGAAGCTTCCGGGTCGCTTCACTTCGACCACGCTGCCGGTGATGGTGGTTTCCGGCGGAACCTCCAGCTGATTGGCGATGCGGAGCGGATCGGATGTGCGAAACGTCACCGCTTGGCCCTGCCGGGCAATGCGCGTGCTCAGCGGGGTATCGAGCACGACGGCGATCCGCGTGCTCGCGGGAATCTGGACTGTGGCG
>DATFXF010000076.1:0-2817 GCA_035258565.1 Candidatus Acidiferrales bacterium | reverse complement strand
TAGCCGCCCACTCTGCGGGCACGCCAGCGGCCACCGCGCCGGTGGTCGTGCCCAGGGTCAAGTCGGGCCTGGTCATGAACTGTGCGCTGGCGGGGATGCCAGCGGCTGTGCACCGCTGCGGGTCGCCGACAGAAGAACGCGGCAAGTAAACCACCGGCCGGTCAGCGCCCGCCTGCGTGGAGAGGCGTAGCTGAGGAACGCCGACCTGGGAGTTCTCAATCCGCCCGGCGGTGCCGCTGGATTGGCTGTGCACACCCACCGAGCACATGCCTTTCTTCATAGACCCGGTCTCATCCGGGATCAGCACCTCTGCCGGGTCACCCAGCCGGACCGCCACGAACCCGCGCAGATCATCGCGGACCGCATCGGCGTCCCACACGGCGGTGCGCAGCAGCCGCTGCATCGCCTGCGGACCGCATGCCCGGCCAGTTCCGCCAGCCACCAGCAGCTCGTCCGCTCGGCCCGGCGACAGCAAAGCCCAGCACCATCCCGGCCGCGCGGCACTTCACGCAAAGCGGTTAGAACCAAATTTCGGGCACCGTTGGCAGCCAGCGAGCGGGTGTAGGCCCGCGAACTGGTCACCACGCGGGGCCAGGCACGCTGAGGTTGGTGTCCCGTGGAATCTTTGGAAGATATACCTCCCGCACATCAGATGGACTAAACTGCCCTAGAGTGAAGCTGCTCTGGCACGACGCCTGGATGGAAGTCCCCGGTTATGAGGTGCCGGAGGGTGGGATCCTGATCGAAGTGGCGGCTGCGGTGCCGCTTGTCAGGGTTGAGAATGCTTCAGGGCGGCTGACGAGACGGCCATTGCGAAAGGTGGCCATCTTCCTTCTAACAGACGGCCCACAGAGCACACTGCGCAAGGCCCGCACTAAGCGTGACGAGCCCCGATTCACGGGCGATTTCTGGACCTCGGTGGTCCTTGGTGAACTTATCCCGTCCAGGCAGCGCGTCATTGCTCTGGCCCCGCGCGTTCCTCCCAGCTCCCAACAGCTGGTGATTCATCGCAACCTTGTCAGGCACGTTGAGGAAGCGTTCTCTCCGGATGATCTCCAATGGCTTGCCTCGGGCCTTTTGAATAAGGCTAATGTGCTCACCCGTCTTTGTCGGCAGAGCTTTCTCTACTCCGGGATGGAGCCGCCGAAAGAACTCGTTAGCTTGCTTGAGCAGGCACTTCAGTCCAGCAGTGCACGATCCTCCGCGCCATTGGGCAGGCGCATGGATGTGCTCAGATGTCCCAAAGGCGACAGGCAAGCGGCAGACACGGTGCTTCGGCTGAAACCCGCACCGGACTCAGTGGGGATACGGGTAGCCGTTCTTGGCGCCGGCGACTACACGCGGACAGAGATCATTCCGGCGCTCCAGAAGGCGCATTTGTCGCTCTTTTCAGTGGCGAATCGCGAACCACAAATCGCTACGATGGTAGGTCGCGAATATGGCTTTGATCTGGCAACGACAGACTCCGAGCGAGCCATCGCCGAGATGCCATCCCCGGGCTTGGTGGTGGTCGCGACCGCACACGACTCGCATACTCACCTAGCTTGCGCGGCGCTCAAGGCTGGACACCGTGTCTTTGTCGAGAAACCGCCGACCGTGACTCCAGAAGACGTACACCGGCTAGCGGCAGGAATGCGTTCGAATCCGGGCTCAGTCGAAATCGGATTCAACCGCCGTTACCACCCGCTCGTGCGTCGAGCCCGTGAACGGCTCCTGCAAGAATCGGGCCCCATCTCCATCTCCTGCACGGTCAAGGAACTGGTCTTCGAGCCTGATCACTGGTACTTCTGGCCTAATCAGGCAACCCGGATTACAGGAAATCTTTGCCACTGGATCGATCTCGCAATCTTTTTCCTCGAGGGCGGGCCGATGCCTGTTTCCTTGACGCTGTCGCCGCGGATGCCCGGCTCGGAGCTCGGTAATGACGAGGAGCGCGTCCTCACAGTTACATTCGAGGACGGATCTCTGTTGACGATTCTCGCCACGACGCGTGGCGACGATATTCGTGGCGTGCAAGAGCAGATTGATATACGTCGAGGGCAGACCACTATCACAATTGACGATCTTTGGAAGCTACGGATCCGATCAGGCGGAATTGAGCGCTATTCGAGGACGTTGTTTCGCGACAAGGCACACACCACCATGTATCGCGAAGCCCTCGGCCGGGTCGTGGCTGGCAGGCCGGCCGTATATCCCGTAAGAGACATGATCGTCGTCTCCGCGATCCAGGTTGTAGCGAGCGATCTTGCCCGGACCGATCAGCGCCTCGGGGAGTTGCCGGACTGGCTCGCCATGGCGGGACAAGAATTCTCCTGACTGGTGCGACAGCAGCTATTGAAGGTTTGACCTGCTGAGTTCGGTCGAGAATGCTGGTTCGACACAGCGCAGCCACCTCGCGATCATGCGTTTGTGGCAGCAACAAAACGAAGGCGGCGGCGGCTGTCAGAGACGTGAGGTTGCCAGTCGAGCCCGAAGGCCGGATCGTCGGAGCGCAAGCCGCGCGCGTGGTCCGGGGAGCAGCGGTGTCCGACGAACTAGAGGACGGGGCGCAGCATCGGTCCATCGGTGTCAGTCGGAGTGAAATGCGTACTCAGGTCACCGCATCCACTCGGGTTGTAGAAGCTAGCAGAAGATCACCGACTTTGTGCAGATGAACGCCTCCGCGTAGCGTGCACGGCACTCCATTCCGCGCAGCCTCGCCATTCCCAGGAAGACTTCATCGTCCCACCAGTCGCGAGCCCGCTGGGATGGAAACACCTTGTGGAGCAGCTCGACCTTGCGCCGCGCGATGTCGGCCGAGAGCGGAACGTACATCGA
>DATFXF010000075.1:0-7817 GCA_035258565.1 Candidatus Acidiferrales bacterium | reverse complement strand
GCAGCCCGGGTTCGTGAAGCGCTGAAGAACTATCTCGACCAGCGTGTGCTGTTTTATGTATCTCACGATAGGCATCAACTGGGGCGAGTCGCCCACGACACCTCGCAATTGCAGACCGACCTCTGGTCGATCGTGCAAACGACCGCGAAGCAGCCAACACCAACAGTCGCCCTCGCGGTTTCGGGTATGAACGATGTATTGGATTCCCAGGGCTACACTCAGGCCGCCTGGTGGAACCGGCTCCCCATCGCAGCATGGTGCCTGGTGCTAGTGATTGCCATTGTCTGTAATTTCTTAGTCGGCTATACCTCCCGCCGGAGAAGCCAAGGGCTGTTGCTGGTCATGCCACTCGCGGTGTCTACCGCTTTCTTTCTCATTGCTGACATCGATAGCCCGCGTCACGGGCTCATTCACGTGGTTCCACAAAATCTCATAAGCCTCTCTCAATCCCTGCGAGGGCAATAGGCCCTTATTGGTGTTTGTCGAGGTAAGGGTTCCCAGTGAGGAATCTGTGAGTTTTCAAGCTGCGTCGCGAGACCGGCCTTGCGTGACCCGCTTGCCCCTATGGCCGAAGAACATATATTTCAACTGGTCTTTCCCGATCACGCGGCTGAGTTCTTTTAAAGTCACGAAGACTGCCATCAGCATGGCCAACCAGATCACAGTTGCCCAGGTCCGCGGCAGCATAAGTTCCTGCCATGCCCGTGAGTGGGATACAAACAGCCCCGCTCCCCTGAAGAGATGCTTCAAGAACGGCTCGATATAGAGGAAAATCACGCTCCCTGCAACGTAGAGCGAGGTTTTCCACCCGATGTTGAGCGCCAGCGGCTTACCGGGAAAGGCATGGACAAAGGGAAGAATGTCTACGGCAAGCAGCACCTTCGCCACGATCAACCCCCCAAAGATGGCGCGGGTCAGGCTGGCGAGTTCCACTTGTGAGCCCTCGGTAAGCAGCCGGTTGGAGACATGGATCAGGCAGAAGCCGGTGGAGAAGAACACTGCCACCACCAGGATCTTCCGGACCTCCTCCTTCGCTTTGGCCACTACTCCTGGCATTAGCTCGTCGCGGCGGTGCTGCCGACTGCTTCGAAGAACCGCTGCACTAAAGTCTTGGTTACTTCTGTGACGTCACGAGAATGACGTCGTTGTTCGTCTGGTCGACTGTGGCCACGCCGCACTCAGTCGCTGTGCCACTGGCGTTGAACTTGCAACCCCACATTGTTCCAGCCGGGACGCCGCACTGGCCTTTATTCATGGACGCTACCCAGAAACCTGACCCGACCGGGCGTCCAAATTTATTGCCGGTGCCGTTGACCGCGACCAGCAGTTCACCCGTACCGGTCGAGCCGTTGCTACAGGTAAACGTCCCCGGAGAACTGGCGAACAGGACTTTGTCGGCGCTGTCCCATACCAGGTTGGTTTGTTCGACGGTGCCGCTGCCGTCCACGTCGATCTGCTCAGCCCAGGAATCGGAGTCGGCGGGCGTCGCCACCTTCACGTTCTGTCCGACGCTGCTTGTCTTGGTAGTGCCGGTCGCCGGCGGTGGCGTACCCGCCTTCTTTTGTACTTGCGACGGGTTAACCTGCAGACCTGCAGATGAACTCTGCGTCTGGGCCAGGGCGACGGCCCCGCTGACCAGTAGCACGATTACAAATGTAGCGTACTTGGTGATGCCAGGTTTTGCCATAACGATCCCCTTTCGTCAACGCGGACAGCACAGCTTTTTTCCGGGTGCTCTCGGCAACGCGCAAATAAATGGATTTAACTACATTAGAAAACCAAGGGCCACGAACCTGCTTGCAATAACAAGCGGGGACTCCAACCCGGTTGCAGGCCATTCAAAAAAAGGACTTGAGTATTTCACACGGTACTCAATAGCGTGCAAGAGCGATGCCGAGTGCGGTGCCAGTTGCGAAACCATAAGTTCCACATCGGGCACCTTGAATGTCCTGTTCCAGAGGGTTCCTCTGGACTATCGAGCCCGAGCCGGGGATAGGCTCTTTGCCCATAGTTGGAATCCGGTTGGCGTTCGGACGGGCCGGTCGGATCCATCTGGTCAGCCCTGACACTAAATGGGAGCGACGCGTCCGACCGATGAGGATGGTCCGGAAGTGGCCAGCCTTCGCTCGTCAATTCGCGTCCAATGAGGTTGATCATGCCGCGGCGTGAGTAGATGCAGCAGGGATTTCCAAGTCCATCAGGCCCACCCGGCGCCGGCGCTGAGCGGTAAGTCTGGCTTTGAGTGTGGGTATACCAGGAGATTTTTCCCATGAGCGACAACACGATCAGCATTCTTGACGGCTCCACATTTCTGGTCTGCAGTCCCAACGGCGACATCGACGCCAAGCCCGACCAGCCGCACGGACTTTTCTACGAGGACATGCGCCACCTGTCGAAGTGGAAACTCACCATCAAGGGCATCACGCTGGATGTACTCTCCACCGACGCGGTTGAATACTATTACGCGCAGCACTTCTGCGTTCCGCCGACGGGCACTATTTACAAGAACCCCACCATCTCCATCGTCCGCCGCCGCTTCGTGGGTGACGGTTTCGTGGAAGACCTGAGCGTCCTCAATCACGGAACCGAACCGGAGGAAGTCGAGCTGCGCCTGGACGTCGGTTCCGATTTTGCCGACCTTTTTGAAGTCAAAGATGCGTTGAAAAAGAAAGGCGAGTATTACACCGACACAAGGGACGGCCGCCTGGTACTGGGTTACCGGCGCGACGATTTTGTCCGGGAAACGCTCATGAGCTCCACCCAGCGGCCGACGGAACTAAGTTCAGGCAGCGCAGTCTTCCGCATCACCCTCCAGCCCAAGTCCACGTGGAACACTAAGCTCCATGTAACGCCGGTGACCGGAAAGACCGTCCACCCGCCCAAGTTCACTACCGCTGCGGGGAATGCCATGCGGAGCAATTTGCAGAAGTGGATCCATGATGCGCCCACCTTGACCTGCCATCCTCAAGCCGTGCAGCTGTATATGCGCAGCCTGGTCGATGTTGCAGCGCTTCGCTTTCGTCCCGAGACCCTGGCCCAGCATTCGCTTCCCGCAGCCGGCCTGCCCTGGTTCATGGCCCTGTTTGGGCGCGACAGCCTGATTACCAGCTACCAGATGTTGCCCTTCAACGCCGAGCTGGCAGCAACTACGCTAAAGGCGCTGGCGGCGACCCAAGGCAAGAATGAGGTGGACCTCACCGAGGAAGAGCCTGGGCGCATCCTGCACGAGCTTCGCTTTGGGGAGATGACGCACTTCCGCGAGCGTCCCCAGAGGCCCTACTACGGGGCCAGTGACACTACGCCGCTGTTCCTAATCGTGCTGGATGAATATGAACGCTGGACCGGCGACACAAATCTGGCCCACGCCCTCGAGCCTAATGCTCGCGCGGCCCTCAACTGGATCGACCACTACGGCGACCGCGACGGAGACGGCTACGTCGAGTACGAACGCAAGACCAACCTGGGCCTGGACAACCAGTGCTGGAAGGATTCCTGGAACTCTATTCTCTTCCGCGACGGCACCCTGGCCCCCACGCCGCGCGCCACCTGTGAAATCCAGGGCTATGTCTACGACGCTAAATTGCGCTGCGCTCGTCTGGCGCGCGAGATATGGAAGGACGAGAAGCTGGCGGCCCAACTGGAAGCGGAGGGGGCGAAACTCAAAAGCCGATTCAACAAAGACTTCTGGATTCCAGACCGGAAATTCTTCGCCCTGGCTCTCGACGGCTCCAAACGCCAGGTGGACAGCCTTTGCTCCAACATCGGCCAGTTGCTGTGGAGCGGCATCGTGGATGCCGACAAGGCCACTGCCATTCGCGATCACCTGATGGGACCCAAGATGTTCTCCGGCTGGGGCATACGAACGATGGCCGAGGGCGAAGGCGGCTACAATCCCATCGAGTACCACGACGGGACAGTGTGGCCCCACGACTGCAGCATCATCGCTGCCGGACTCGCGCGCTACGGGTTCCGGAAAGAAGCGTCGCAAATCATTGCCGGTATTTTTGAAGCCTCTGTCTTCTTCCGCTACCGTTTGCCGGAAGTCTTTGCCGGATACGACCGAACCAAAACCCGGTTCCCCGTGCAGTACCCCACGGCCTGCATCCCACAAGCGTGGGCCGCAGGCTCCCCGTTCCTGGGAATACGCACGTTGTTGGGACTGGAGCCCAAAGGCGAGGTCCTCACCTATGCTGAAAACCCTGTGCTGCCGTCCTGGTTTGGAACCCTGGCGTTGGAGGGGATCCCCGGACGCTGGGGGCGCGCCAGCTGTGTTGCCAAGGGTGACGAGAAGGCCGTACTAACCACAAAGCAGATCCTCGAGACCGTCCTGACGGAGCGCACTGGGTTGGGCCAGGAGGAACTGGCCGCGTAGGACCGATTTCTTGCTCTCGACCTCGAGAGACCTCTCCGCATTGGGTGGAAGAGCCCCCAGCCTCGTCCTTTTTAGACCGGCATGAGCGAGACGTATTGGCCGGGAAGGCACGGGCGCTAAAGTTGTGAGCACTTTAACCTTGGCAGATGATTACGCTGCTGGCGCAGTAACCCTCCTCACGACGAATTCCGCCTTTGTCTTTCAGACGATCGGTGAAGCCAACTCGGCTGCACGCCAATCAAAGAAAGGCAGGAAGGCTTCACGGTGTACTCAATGACGCATGAAGAAGCATCCCGAGCGATGACGTCGAGTCTCACGCATCTGCCTGAACCTCGATCCGTCCCTGACGAATCGCATTCTTGAAGGCGGCATGGTCTTGCTCGGTCTGGTCCGCATAAGTTTTGCCAAAGGCGGCCAGGGCTTTGTCGAAGACGTCGCTCTTGCCCATATAGCCGGCGATCATCGCCGGATCGCCGGAGCGCGCGTGGGCGCGTGCCAGCGTCCAGCCGCACAACATTGCGTAAGTAAACAGGTCGACGGGCTTGAATAGCTCGACCAGCGGCTTGACCTTCATGTCGCGCAACTGTCGTAGGTAAAAATGGCGCTTTCCCTGGCCGTGCGTCCATCCCAGGAAGATGTCGCTCGCTGCCTGCATCAGGTGCTGGCCGGCCACTACTCGCTGCCCGTGGTTGGGATAGGTGCTCTTCCCGAGATAGGTTTCGAGTACCGAGGGTCCCGCCTCCTTGATCTGTATGAACAACGGGTCATCCTCCGCGGCCATCAGCAGCGCCACAGCGCATAATGTACCCACGCTGCCAACCCCAACTACCTTCAGGGCAAAGTCCATCACGGTGTAGCGGTCAAGTAATACCCTTCGCGCGTCGGACAGGCTCTGCCGGTACAGAGCCAACACGCGCTCAATGGCCTCTCCGCTGGCCACGATGTGAGGATCATGATAGATGAGGGGCGGCGCGTCCTTGATCACATAGCGCCCGCGGCGCTCCTGCACCAACTTGGGAAACTCATGCTCAGGGATCTGCTGGACCTGCGCTTTTTTAACCCGCTTTTTCAGACGCCGCCGTCCAGCCTTGTCGTGGATCGTCGCCAGAGTGTCGCTGAACTGGAGACTCGCGTACCAGGTTTCGAGGACGGTCATATCGGCGTATTCGAGCATATGCTCGCGATACGACCGCACGCAGGTTAAAGCCGCCTCACGCTGATCGGCGGGGGAAAAACCATTGGAACGCGCCGCGAACACGAAGCTGGTGGCGAGCCGCTTCAAGTCCCATTCCCAGGGGCCGGGAAAAGTCTCGTCGAAATCGTTGACATCAAGAACCAGGTGGCGCTCGGGCGTGTCGAAGCCGCCGAAGTTGAGCAGGTGGGCGTCGCCGCAGAGTTGTGCGTGCAAGCCCGTCACCGGGGTAGGGGCCAGGTCTGCGGCCATGATGTTGGCAGCGCCTCGATAAAAGGTAAAGGGAGAAACCATCATGCGCCCGTAGCGGATGGGAACGAGCTCCGGAATGCGGCCTTGGCTGGATTCGATTACCATTTCGACCGGATCGCGCCGCTTAGGGCCAGGGGTCCATTCGCCGTGTTGCTCCCGGGCCACACGCTGGCGCAATGCCTTGCCCGCGGCGTAGCGCTCCTTGCGGCCAGCGGGGACGGCTGAAGCGGCGGCTTTACGCGGATGAGATCTCGAGGGAAAGGGAGTGACAACGGCTGCCATGAAGGGTCTCCTTCTTGTTTCTTCGTCCTCCTTCTTCCTGCTGGTATGCGGGCGAACTCGCATTACGAGAACGGCCAGGGCGACAGCGGCCATCATTCGTTGCTCGAAACACAGCTTCGGCAGGATCGGCGGCCACAACCGGCGTGCGGCGCGACCAATAAACTAAGGATGCGTGCAAGGAAACGCGGGATGTCACGAAGGAGATGATCGACGCGCAGGCAACGTGAGGATTACATAGACCGCCCTAGCCACGAATTTGATGACCCAAGAGTGAAGGCAGTGATCAAGTTAGGGCGGTTCGAGTAAATTTGTTCGACAAGAAAATTGCGTCCGTGACTCCTTGATTTTCACGCCAAGCGCGTTGTGGGGAGAGCTAGAGGAGAACTCCAGCCCGGCAAGCGCCCCTTTCTGGGTGAGCGCTCCAATACTGCAGCCACTGCTTGCAGGAAAACGCGGGCCCTGTCACTGTCCGGTTCGCGCCGCCATGGCCTTCTGGATCTGTTCCTTCACACTCTCCAGGTTGAAGCTTGCGCCTTTCTGCATGGGCGGGAATTCGATTGCGGTCTTGGCCAGCTCGGCCACCACCTGCTGCACGAAGACAAAGCGCCAGAACTCATAGACGAACCAGTTGTAATAGGCCAACGACCCTCCTGTGGCGGTGGGCAGTCCGGTGCGCTCAAAGGGGTCCAGCCGGAGATTCACCAGAATGGGCATGTCGACCTTCACGGTGCCGCCAAGCCAGCCGCTGGGTTGATCGGTAAACCGGTACTTGAAGTCGTTGATGCGGATCGCGCTCAGCGTAGACTCCGTGAAGTAGACAATCTCGTGCCGCTTCGAAGGCCCCTTGCCGGTGATGAGGTCGGTTTGATCATAGCCGTCCAGGTGGACTTTGTAGGTGCGGTCGCCGATCTGCTTGCCCTTTTTGAGTTCCTCGGTGATGTTGGGATTACCGGCCGCAGCCACGAAGGTCGGAAACCAATCCAGGCCGGAGACGATTCCGTTTTCAACCTTGCCCGCGGGAATGTGTCCCGGCCAGCGGATGATCATCGGCACGCGGAACCCGCCTTCCAGTGCCGTGCCCTTGCCGCCGGCAAAGGGCGTTTGGCCGCCGTCGGGCCACGTGAAGTTTTCGGCGCCGTTATCCGTGGTGAAGGCCAGAATGGTGTTGTCTTCCAGCCCGTTGTCTGCCAGGTATTTCATGACTGCGCCGACGATGTCATCGAGCTGCGCCAAGCCGGCTTCTTGCACCGTCCAGCCGTTTTCCGGCGTGCGCATCTTCTCGTATTTCTCCGACAGATGTGTCACGACATGCATGCGCGTCGTGTTGAGCCACAGAAAGAATGGCTTGCCCTGTTGCCGGGCCCCGTCCACAAACTTAAGCGCATCGCCAAGAATCTCGTCGTCCACCGTTTTCATTCGTTCCGGGCACAACTCACCTGCGTCCTCGATCTTCTGCTTGCCTACTTTGCCCCAGCGCGGGTCCACGGTGGGATCGTCGGTCGTGGTGGCCCAGCTGTGGACCATGTTGCGCGGCCCCACCTTGGCCCTGAGGTTCTGCGGGTAGTTGGGATGGCAGGGGTCCTCCAACGCATCCAGGTGATAGAGGTAGCCGAAGAACTCGTCGAAGCCGTGTACCGTGGGCAGGAATTTGTTCAGATCGCCAAGATGGTTCTTACCGAACTGCCCGGTGGCATAACCCATGGATTTGAGAACAGTGGC
>DATFXF010000074.1:0-11605 GCA_035258565.1 Candidatus Acidiferrales bacterium | reverse complement strand
GCGATTTGGGGCAAGAACGATCCTTTCTTCATTCCCGCGGGAGCGGAAGCGTTCCGGAAAGACATACCTGGCGCGAAGGTGCAGTTCCTCAACACCGGGCATTTCGCTCTGGAAACCCATGTCGTGGAAGTTTTTTCGGCCATGAAGGACTTCCTCGAAGCGAACGGTATCGGGCGCCATAGCGGACAAAGTACGGCGTCACGATGAATTCCTTTCCTCAGGACTCCACCGTCGTTCTGTCTCATTACAAAGGAAATACGTCTAGCATTTGTAATACGATAGGAATCAGGAACTTGAGCCTGTCTGATTCTCCGTGCAACCTTTCCCGCCCCGGCGCATCAAATTCCTCAAACCACTTCTAGGACACACCCCGGGAAGCAGCGTTGGCTCTGCCAAGGCTGCTTCTCTTTTTTTTGGCCTGACTTTCTGGACTCTCGAGCCACCTAGCTCGCCATCGAAAACGCCGCGGTCCGACTGAGGCCACCGGCGGGCTGATGATCGTTGGGTGATCGGCCCGCGAAACTACTCGAGCAACAGGCCGGTGACATGCAAGGAGGGATACTGGTGGTTCCAGTCGGCGGGCACGTGTTCGAACCCGAACTGAAAATCGCGGCGCTGGCCGGGGCTGAGCGGCGCGGCACGAGGGCCCAGAGGGTGCCTCGTGTCGCGCAGGATCACCTGGTTGAACCGATCGCGGAACTCCACGGTCACCTCGATCTCGAGGATCGTTCGCGGGCCGTCGTTTACGACGGAACCGAATACAAACGTCACCTCCTGGTTCAGGAAATTAGCGGCCCGGCTCATTTTCAAGTCTAGGAATCGAATTTGTTTGGCGTAGGCCTGTTCCGCGGCGCCCATCGGCAGGCGCCCGGTGGCTGACTCGGCCGGCCGAGTATTGCGCGTGAGGAGGATGACCCCGCCCACCAAAAGGAGCACAGCGGCGCTGCCAGCGAGGAACACGGCAGGCATGCGGTTCTTCTCTTCTTGGATCATGGCGCCAGTGTTCCCGTCACCGACATGGCGCGAGATTCCTTCCTCATCGGCCGAACGCCAGCCGCAGAATGAGGGGCTCGGGCAGCCCGGCGCGCTCCATGCGCAACTGCACCGACTCGACATCGTACGGCACGCGCCAGAATTCCACCACGGCGAGGGCCATGTCCGCGATGGCGAAGGCCGCGCGCGGGTCGCCATCACGTGGCTGGCCAATGGAGCCGGGATTGAGCAGGTAGCGTATGTTCGGCTCGATCCGCAAGGCGGCGAAATTGGCGCCCGGCTCGGGCCGGAGCTGGATGACCTCCAGCTTGTTGTCGCGAAACGAAAAGCCGCCCTGAAAGTGCGTATGGCCGAAGAAGGTTACCGCCGCGGGTGATTCGAGCAGCCCATCGAGTGCCTGTGCCGGCGCGAAGACATACTCGTCCTCGTCGTGTAATGCGCCATGGACCAGCACGAGGCCGTCGATAGTGAGCGGCCCTTGTGGGAGCTGCTGGAGAAAACTCAGGTTGTCGGCGCGCAGGTGTTCCTGCGTCCACGCCGCCGCCGCCCGCGCCACCGGGTTGAAATCCTCAGCATCCGCGATCCCGCAGGCCGCCTTGTCGTGGTTGCCGCGGATGGTGGCGGCTTGGAGACCTCGTATGCGATCGATCACTTCGTTGGGGTCAGGGCCATACCCGACCACATCGCCGAGGCAAACCGCTCGCTCCCAGCGCCCCTCGGTGACGGAGAGCGCCGCCTCGAGTGCGGTGGAGTTGGCGTGGATATCACTCAGAATGAGAATACGCATGGCCCGTTTTTTTCTGGAGCACCGATTATAGACGAAGCGCTACCCTGTTGCACCCCAGCGAAAAAAGAGGAGAAGAGGGCTTCCCCCTTGCTGGCATGGGTCGACTAACCCTCTCGAGTTCTGTCGCTAACGAGTAGGGATCAGAATCGTCTAAGTTGGAGAGGCGAGCAGGATCTGAGGCGGCACGGGGTGTGGCAGCAGGGTGTAAGAACCGAATGGTTCCGCAAGAGAGATGAAACTTTTGGGAAAGCGATTTCGTCTACTACACGCGAAGCGAACTCCGCTTTCACTTCGTCATCGATAGGCTGCGGAGAGGCTCTGCGGCGTCGCGCCGATGGTGTCTTGCGGGCTTAGGGAAGAGATTTTCGTTGTAGGTGGTGCGAGGGCCGGGGGAAATACGAAAAGCCCCGCGGTGGCAGCCGCGGGGCCGTGACACAAACACTTCACCGGCTGTGTGCTCAGGAAGTTGTGAGTGTCAGGCGCAGCCTACTCGGGCCCCTTCTCCCTGTCAACCCCTTCGCCCTGCCAGCAGCGAATCGGCACGGTTGTCCTGAAAACTGCAAAGGAGGCGTGACCATGCGTATCAAGTCCCTGGCTCGATTCCTCGCCATGCTGGCAGTGATTTCCTTGGCTGTTCCAGCTCTGGCCAAGCCCATCAGCAAGTCCATGAGTATCTCCCAACCCGCCAAACTTGGAAATACACAACTCAAGGTGGGTGAGTACAAGCTTCTGATTGACGGCAACAAGGTCACTGTGCAGCGCGACACAGAGGTCGTCGCTCAAGTCGAAGGCCGGTGGGACCAGCGCCCACAAAAGGCACGGTACAACACGGTCGTCCTGGGTCCCGATGGTGCAGTGCAGGAGGTTCGCTTTGCCGGTGACAATCGTGTGCTGCTCATCTCCCAACCATAGCAGCAAGGTCTAGGCAGCCGGGGAACCAGGGGGGGCTCGCGGCCAGATGGCTGGGAGCCCCCAGGCCTCGCGGGAGGTTCGCCAACCGAAGCACTCAGCGGATCAGCATGCAATCGCCATAGCTGTAGAACCGGTAATGCTGTGTGATCGCGTGCTGGTAGGCCTGCTCGATCAGTTCGTGCCCGGCGAACGCCGCGACCATGACCAGTGGGCTCGATTTCGGCAGGTGGAAGTTCGTAAGCAGTTGGTCGACGGCCTGAAATTTGTATCCCGGATAAATGAAGAGCTCTGTGAAGCCCTTACCGGGCCGGACCAGTGTGCCCTTTTGGGCGGCGTCTTCGAGGGCGCGCACGACGGTTGTACCCACCGCAAGGATCGGCCGCCCCTCGTGGCGCGCGGCCTCGAGCTGCCCTGCGGCCTGGCGAGTGATCTCGTACGCTTCACCCTGCATGCGATGGCGCTCAACGGCCTCCGAGCGAATCGGTTGAAAAGTACCCAGGCCTACCTGCAAGGTGATCTCACAGATCTGAACTCCGCGGGCACGGATACGGTCGAGGACCTGGGGGGTGAAGTGCAAGCCTGCAGTTGGGGCGGCCACGGCCCCCGGTTCGCGAGCGAAGATCGTTTGATAGCGTTCGCGGTCGGCGGGCTCGTCGGGGCGATCGATGTACGGCGGCAGGGGAACGTGACCGATGCGCTCGAGGGCCTGTAGGAGGTCTCCGGCAGAGGAGAGTCTTACCTGGCGCAAGCCGTAGTCCCCGCGATCAATCACCTCGGCCTCTAACTCGCCCTCGCCAAAGACAACGCGTTCGCCCTTGGGCATCTTGCGGCCGGGCCGCACCAGCGCCTCCCAAGTGTCTGGGGAGAGTTGGCGGGTCAGGAGGACCTCGATGGGTGATTTCAAGAACTGGCGCCGCGTCCTGCTATGCGAACCGGGGCGCTCCGCGCGCACGCCCCTCCGGCGCCCGAGGAGGCGCGCGGGAAACACGCGCGCATTGTTGACGACGAGCAGTTCGTTTCCGCGAAGCAACTCGGGCAATTCCAAGAACCAGTGGTCTTCCAAGCTGTTGCTCGCGCGGTCCACTGACAGCAGGCGCGAAGCGTCCCGGGCGGCGAGCGGCCGCTGGGCGATCAGTTCCAGCGGAAGCTGATAATCAAACGCCGAGAGCTTCATCCCGAGGTCATTCTACCGAACTTAGGGAGGGTCGTGCCGCATGGCTTGGCGGGGCCCCTGGACGCCTCGAGTCCAGCTAGGGCCCAGTGCCCTGCGGCGGCCCGAATAAGCCCTTTCATATCAATAAAAAATAAGTCAAATAAATTCTAATCTAGTAGGAAGTATGAGAGATATAAAATACTTGACAGCATAATAAGAAGATTATATGCTCCTCTAGAAATCACATTCTGGAGGAGGCCATGAACACTCTAACTCGCTGGGATCCAATTCTAGGCTGGGCTAATCTTCATGAGCAGATGAATCGGTTGTTCGCGGACACCTTCCGAGGACGCACCGATTCGGCCCTGACCACCTGGGCGCCGCCCGCGGATATCTACGAAACCGAGGGCGAACTGGTCGTCAAGGTGGATTTGCCGGACGTGAACGAGAAGGACCTCGACATCCGCGTGGAAAACAACATCCTGACCATCCGCGGGGAGCGGAAGTTTGAGGAGAAGGTGGAGCAGGATAACTACCTGCGGGTCGAGCGCGCCTACGGATCGTTCAGCCGGAGCTTCGCGCTCTCCAACACCGTGAACACCGAGGCCATCAAGGCGGAATACCGGGACGGCGTGCTAACGGTGCGCATGCCGAAGCGCGAGGAAGCCAAGCCGAAGCAGATCAAGGTGAGCGTCACCGGCGACGCAAGATAAACGCGGAGTGGTAAGATCAGGGGGCCAGCCGCGGGCCGGCCCTTCCGATCTCATGATTGTTCTACAGGGAAGAAGACCATGATTCGCTTTGACAAGCTGACGGTGAAGGCCCAAGAGGCTCTCGAAGCTGCGCAGCAGGTTGCCGCGCAGGCTGAGCAGCAGCAGATTGAGCCCATGCACCTGCTCGGCGCTCTCGCTGGCCAGGGCGACGGGGTTGTGCCGCCGTTGCTCGCTCGCCTGGGTGTGCGCACCGATGTGCTGGCGGGCGAAATTCGGGCCCAGCTTGCGCGGCTTCCCAAGGTCAGTGGGATTGCTCAGCAGTACCTGGGCCCGGCGACGAATGAAGTCTTGAAAAGGGCCTTCGATGAAGCCGAGCGGTTCAAGGACGAATACGTTTCGACCGAGCACCTGCTGCTGGCCGTTGCCGGGCTGGAGCGCGATCCGGCAGCAGAACTCCTCCGGCGTCATGGTGCCACGCGCGAAGCGATGCTGCAGGCCCTGACGGCGATCCGCGGCAGCCACCGCGTTACCTCTCCGACGCCCGAGTCCACCTATCGCGCCCTTGAACAATACACGCGGGACCTCAATGAGCTGGCCCGGCGGGGAAAACTCGATCCTGTAATCGGCCGCGACGACGAGATCCGGCGCGTCATGCAGATCCTGACGCGGCGCACGAAGAACAATCCGGTGTTGATTGGGGACCCGGGCGTGGGCAAGACGGCCATTGTCGAAGGCTTGGCGCAACGCATCGTGGCCGGAGACGTTCCCGAGGTGCTCAAACCCAAGCGCATCGTTGCGCTCGACCTGGCCGCGCTGATCGCCGGAACGAAGTACCGCGGCGAGTTTGAAGACCGGCTGAAGGCGGTGCTGAAGGAGATCACCGAGTCGGACGGCCAGATCATTCTGTTTATCGACGAGCTGCACACGCTGGTTGGTGCCGGCGCCGCCGAGGGCGCGATGGACGCCTCGAACATGCTCAAGCCGGCGCTAGCGCGGGGCGAGCTGCGTGCCATCGGCGCGACGACGCTCAACGAGTACCGCAAACACATCGAAAAAGACCCAGCGCTCGAGCGGCGCTTCCAGCCTGTGCTGGTCAGCGAGCCCTCGGTAGAGGACACCATCGCCATCCTCCGCGGGCTCAAGGAGCGCTACGAAGTGCACCACGGCGTGCGCATCAAGGACGCGGCCATCCTGGCGGCGGCCACGCTCTCGCACCGCTACATCGCCGATCGTTTCCTGCCGGACAAAGCCATCGACCTGATCGACGAGGCTGCTGCGAGTCTGCGCATGCAGATCGATTCCCTGCCGGTGGAGATCGACGAGATCGAGCGCCGCATCCTGCAAGCGGAAATCGAGCGCCAGGCGCTGTTGAAGGAATCCGACGCGCACTCGCGCGAGCGGCGGAAGCAGATTGAAGAGGAGCTAGCTGCGCTGCGTGAGGAGTCCAGTGCCCGGAAGGCACGCTGGCAAGTCGAAAAGGAAGCCATCGCCAACATGCGCCGGTTGAAGGAAGAAATCGAGCAGCTGAAGGCTGCCGAGCAGCGGTACGAGCGTTCGGGAGACCTGGCCAAGGTGGCCGAGATTCGCTACGGCAAACTGGCGGCAGCGGAGCGCGAGCTTGAGCAGGCGCAGCAGCGCCTGGCCGAACTTCAAAAGGGCCAGGGCATGCTGAAGGAAGAAGTGGACGAGGAGGACATCGCCCGGCTGGTGAGCAAGTGGACGGGCATTCCCGTGGGCCGCCTGCTCGAAGGCGAGGCGCAAAAGCTCGTGGCCATGGAGGAGCGCCTGCGGCAGCGCGTCGTGGGGCAGGACGATGCTTTGGCGCGCGTGTCAAACGCCATTCGCCGCAGCCGTGCGGGCCTCTCCGACCCGCGCCGGCCCATCGGTTCGTTCATCTTCCTAGGGCCAACGGGCGTGGGTAAGACGGAGCTGGCGCGAGCGCTCGCCGAGTTTCTCTTCGATGATGAGAGGGCGCTCATTCGACTGGACATGTCCGAGTACATGGAGAAGCACTCGGTTGCGCGCATGATCGGCGCGCCGCCGGGCTACGTCGGCTACGAAGAGGGCGGGCAACTGACCGAACAGATCCGCCGGCGGCCATATTCCGTGGTGCTCTTCGACGAAATCGAGAAGGCCCATGCGGATGTGTTCAATGTGCTTTTGCAAATCCTCGAGGATGGGAGGCTGACGGACGGCAAGGGCCGCACCGTGGACTTCCGCAACACGGTGCTGGTCATGACGAGCAACGTCGGCTCGACCGCCATCTTCGAGCTGGCCGGGCGAGACACTGAGCGCGCTCGCCAGCAGGCGATGGAGGCTCTGCGGGCGACATTCCGGCCGGAGTTCTTGAACCGGATTGATGACATCGTGCTGTTCAACCCGCTGGGCAAGGAGCAACTCGAGAAGATCGTGGAGTTGCAACTCGCTGCGGTGGCCAAACTGCTGGCGGAGCGTAACATCAGGCTCGAGCTAACGCCGGCCGCGCGCGAGCAGCTGCTCCGCGAGGGCTACGACCCGGCCTACGGCGCGCGCCCGCTCCGTCGGACGATTCAGCGCCTGGTGCAGGACCCGCTGGCGGCGAAGATCCTCGACGGCAGTGTCTTGCCGGGCGAGCACGTGATCGTGGACTGGGATCGCCGCCGGGGCGAGATGAAGATCGAGCGGGCCAGCGAGGTCGCCGGCGCCGCCCGCCGTGGTTGACGTGGAACCGGCGCGCCCCTAGACTGGTATTCCGTATGCGCAGGTGAGGGAAAAGATGAATACGCTAAAGACCGGGCTGTTGCTGACCGCGCTGACCCTGCTGCTGGTGCTCGGCGGCCGGGCCATCGCCGGCCCCCACGGGATGACCCTGGGACTGGTGCTGGCGGTGATGATGAACGGCGTGGCGTACTTCTTCTCGGATAAAATTGCTCTCGCGGCGAGTGGCGCGCAACCGGTCACGCGCGAACAGGCGCCGCGGCTCTATCAGGTACTCGAGCGGCTGTGCGGCAAGGCGAATCTGCCGATGCCGAAACTCTATGTGATCCCGCAGGCGGCGCCGAACGCTTTTGCCACCGGCCGCAACCCGCGGCACGCTTCGGTGGCGGTCACCCAGGGCCTGCTCGAGCTGATGAACGACGAAGAGCTGGAGGGCGTGATTGCGCACGAGCTCTCCCATGTGCGCAACTACGACATTCTGACCACCTCCGTTGCGGCCACGCTGGCCGGCGCCATTACCTGGATTGCGGAGATGGGCCGCTGGGCGATGATCTTCGGCGGCTTTGGCGGCGGCCGCGACGAAGAAGATCGCGGCGGAGGCATTGCCGGGCTGCTGATGCTGATCCTAGCGCCGCTGGCGGCGCTGCTGATTCAGTTGGGCATTTCCCGCCAGCGCGAGTATGCGGCAGACGCCTCGGGCGCGCGCATGGTGGGCCACCCGTACGGCTTGATCAGCGCCCTCGAGAAATTGGGCGCCTACAACAAGAAAATCCCCATGGACGTTTCTCCAGCGACCGCATCGCTCTTCATCGTCGCGCCCCTGAGCGCTGGGCAGGTGTTCACGAGCCTGTTCAGCACGCACCCACCGCTCGAGCGGCGTATCGCTACGCTCGAGAAAATGGTCGTCACCCGTTAGTCTTTCCCCCGAGGAGACGGGACCCCTGACCTCGACCGAAGGCGGTTGCCGAATTCTGGTAACGCTAACCCGGTGTCGTATCTGCGGTGCGGGTCTTTGGCCCTAGCAGCTAGATCTTCAGCCAGCAAAATTCGCGCGTCAGCGGCGTTTTGTTCATGATGGTGCCGCGCTCTTTGCCGACATGCACGCAGTTCGAGTGGTTGTATCCGTAGCCGCCAGCGAGGTTGTAGAGCCCGGGCTCGTTGGAAAGGGTCATGTTCTCTACGAGCGGGGTATCGTCGCCGAGCGAAACATACGGCGCTTGGTGGCCTTCCATTCCCTGGCCGTGCGCGGGACGATGATAGACGTAGGGGCCCATGTCCGCCTTCTGCGCAATGGCGAGCACGGCTTCGGCCACATCCTGGCAGCGCGTGCCAGCCCTGCATAGCTCCGCCTGCTTGAGCGTCATCTCCGTGTGCACATCCCACATCTTCTTTTGCAACTCGTCCATCGGCGCGATATGGAGGGCGCGGTAGCCCTCGCCTCCATAACCGCCGATACGGATCACCGCAGCGACCTGCACCGATTGGCCGCGCGCCAGGCGTGTGTGGAAGAGCTGGTTGGGATGCGGGTAGGCAGTGGCCACGCCCGCGCGGCAAGTCATGCCTAAATTGATGCCCACGCCGTGGTGCGCTCGGCCGTCGATCTCGCTGCCCATCGCCGCCACGAGTGTGCGCGTGCCGAACTCTTCGGTGGCGCGACGCACGTCGAAGTCTGTCACGCTGGTGCCGCTCCGAAGGATGAACTCCCGCGCGAACGCCAGCATGGCGTCGTGGAGGTCAATGGCCTTCCCGATGAGTGCCAGCTCTTCAGGTGTCTTCACCTCGCGCATGCCCAGCAGGATCTTCGCGACGTCGGTGAGGCTCGCAGCGGGGAGCGTCTCTTTGAACTTCTTGGCCAGCGACGGAGCGGGCTCACGGTCGATGCCGAACTTCGCATCCCCTAGCCCGCGTTTGGCCACTCGCTTCAGCATCCAGAGGAACAGGTCTTCCTGCGGCCCGGACTTCCAGACGTCTTGGTTGTAGGCACCGGCGTGCGGGAAGTCGAAGTACCACTCGAAGTCTTTCACCCACCAGGAGGCAGCCATGTCGCGGTCCAGACCAGGGAGGAATGCGAAGGGCTCACCTTGGGTGGGGATGATCAGGTAGTTGGGCCGCTCGGTTTCGGTCAAAAAAATGCCGGTCAGGTAATTTCGATTGAGTGCGTCGGTGACGATGGCAACGTCCAGACCCTCTGCGGCGAGACGCTCTTGGAAACGGTTCACTGTGGCGCGATACCACTCGGTCGGCAGGCGGAAGGGAGGCTTGAGCGAAGCAACCTTCCCGGGCTTGATATCGCTAGAGGGCTCTCGTCTTCCGATGAGAGCAGTCGAACCGGCGCTGAGCCCCAGGGTCCCCATGAACTGGCGACGCGTGAACATGCTCAAAACCTCCCGCAAAGCAATCTTTGTGCCGAGCAGGCCGGTATTGTACTTGGAACGGCCCGCGAATCGCGAGGTGGAGACAAGAAGGCGCTCTTACCGGGTAAGGATTGCACGGCAATACGCGGGCGTCGCCGGTCTCGACCTCGGAGATCTATTCTTAACGTAAAGTTAATCAAGCACTTAACGAACCAACAAACTCTGGAGATTCTGGTACGCGAAGTGCGGATGGAAGGGTGCCTCCCACTTGGCCAGCCCGGTAGGGTTGCGCCATGACCTGCAAAGAGACAATTCGCCTGATTTGCGAATATGTGGACGGAAGGCTCACCCCCAGTGTGGATTTCGAGATTAAGGAACACCTGGAACAGTGCAGAGACTGCCGCACGGTGTTGGACGCCGCTCGCAAGGCTCTGCGCATGGATTTTGGTGCCGGGCCTGAACTCGCACGGAGTCGCAAATCGTAACTCGCATGAACGCGCTCGGTCTGGTCGGACCCTCAGAGGATACGGAGCGCAGCTCTTCTCGGACCTGTCGGTCCGTCTCCGCCCTCGCTCTCGAATGGCCGGCGAAAACACACGTGGCGCGTAAAGATTGCAAGGTTTAGTACTATCCCAGTCGGCGCTGCCAGGCGCACGAAGTTAGGTATCCGTTTAGCAATCAATAAGATCGCCTGTGATTCGCATGTCCCGGGGATCTGGTGCCGGACATGCTCAAGGCCTCTCCGCAGGGGAATCAAGACAGAAGGAGAAGACAATTATGACCGAGGAACATGAGTACAGCTCCCCGGAGGCTGTGGGGGGACCGCGCTGGTTTGGAATCGCAGTCGCCGCGCTGGCTGCCGTGTCGCTCCTGGCGCTGGGGATTGGTTGGAGCGCCTCCAACCATGCCAAGAGCACTGAACAGACTATCAACACCCAGGTAAAGACCCTGAGCCAGAACGAAGAGATACTAAGCAAGCGCCTTGCACAGGCCGAGGAAACCAACGCCCAGCTCCAGGGCGAGCTGAACGTTGTGACCGATCGGCTGAAGCTGACGCAGGGTGAGCTCAATCGGGCGCGCCAACAGGCCAAGCAGATCCGCGAGGACTCTGCGAAGCAGTTGTCCGAGGTGGAGAACTCGGTGAAGAGCGAACTGGCAACCAAGGCCAGCACCGAGGACGTAAAGAACCTGAGTGGCGACATCGAGTCCACCAAGCAGAATCTGCAGATGGCTCGCGGCGAGATGGGCACATTGATCGCCCGCAACCACGAGGAGATTGAGCAGCTTCGCCGACTGGGGGAGCGCGATTACTATGAGTTCACCATCGACCGCAAGGGTAGCCGCCAGAAAGTGGGTAACCTGACGGTCGAGCTGCGCGATACGAACCCGAAGAAGAATCAGTTCTCCCTCGCGCTCTATGTGGACGACATGAGGCTCGAGAAGCGGAACCGCTCAATGAACGAGCCGATCTACTTCTACACTCGGGGCAGCCGCCAGGCACTCGAGATGGTGGTCAATCAGGTTGGCAAGAACAAGGTAACCGGCTATCTGAGTGTGCCGAAGTCTCAGGGCCAGGCATCGGCCTCCGGGAACTAATTCTGCACTCGAGGCGCGTAGCAGATCCTGACGAAGGGGGAGGGTTTCCATCCGAAACCCTCCCATTTGTCACCAGCGGGCTCACCCATTCGAACCCATTCCAAACTCATCTGGACAAGCCGGGATGCCGTATGACAGAGTAGCTGCCACGCGAGGGGGGGTACGCAGCATCAAGCAATTCCTCGAGGAGGTCCAAAGCAATGAGCAAGCGTCTGTTGATCTGTGCGGTTGTACTTCTGGTCGCTGCCACTCTTAGCTTGGCCGGGGAGAAAGGAAAAGAGGGCTCTTGGACCGGTTGGGTGACCGATGATCACTGTGGGGCAAAGGGTGCCACCGATGGACACGCAGCCTGTGCCACAAAGTGCGTGAAGGAGATGAACGCGAAGTACGCCCTCTACAA
>DATFXF010000073.1:0-3389 GCA_035258565.1 Candidatus Acidiferrales bacterium | reverse complement strand
TCTTGCGGCATATTCCCACGGAGGCAATCGATGGCGTTGCCCGTGCCCTGCGTGAGGGCGGCGTTCATGTCCTCGAAGTTGCGCTGAACAGCCGACAGGCACTCGATCAACTGCGGCTGCTCAGAGGGTACGGTTTCTGTTTGGGGGCAGGTACCGTGCTCGACGAACAGACAGCCAAGGCGGCTCTGGATGTGGGGGTGGATTTCTTGTTCTCTCCTGTCCGGAGGTCCTTTCTTCTTCCCTTTTGTCGAGAACGCAATGTGGTGGGGATTCCCGGGGGGTTGACCCCAACCGAAATCTATGCCCTACACACCGAAGGAGCGGAATTCATAAAGGTGTTCCCCGCTTCGCTAGGCGGGCCCGACTATATTCGCGAAATCCTGGCTCCCTGCGAGAACCTGAGCTTGATCCCCGCCGGCGGAGTAGACCTACACACCTTGGATGCTTTTCTCGAGGCGGGAACTGCAGCCGTCGCAGTGGGCAAGGAAATTGCTGACCCGGGTCTGGCAGCGGAAAAGAAATTCGCGGAAATTGCCAAACGGGCAACGCAATTCACACAGAACATCAAATCGTTTTCCAAGACTCACATGCACCCTTGAGTGGAGGGGGCGAGTGGTTTATTTGGCAGTAGACAGCGGGACTACGAACACGATGGTTTTGCTGGTTGAGGATGGTCGGGTCACCGGAGACGCCCGAAAGTCAGTGGGCGTGCGCAACACCTCCATTGCCGGCAATCCCTCTCTGCTCCGGAACAGTTTGCGCGAGCTCATTGAGTCCCTGGCAAAGGAGGCACCCTCCCCCCCGCGCTTTGTCCTTGCTGCCGGAATGATTACATCCTCCCTGGGCCTCTTAGAAGTCCGGCACGTCGTGGCGCCCGCCGGGGCAGAGAAACTGTCGCAAAATGTCCGGATGAGGGTTTTCCCTCGCGTCAGCCACTTGCCTTTTTTCCTGGTGCCGGGAGTTCGAGTTAATCGCCCGTTCTGCCGGCTGAGTAATGCAGACCGGACGGATATGATCCGCGGTGAGGAGACAGAGATTGTTGGGCTTCTGTCAAAGCGGAAGCACAATCGGCCCTGGTTGCTGATCCACCTGGGCTCCCATGCCAAGGCAATCCAAGTCAACGGGCGCGGTCAAATCGTGAGCTCGACAACCACGCTCTCGGGCGAGTGCCTGCAGGCCCTGCAGACGCAAACCATCCTGGCAAGTAAGCTGGCCTCGTTGAAACCGCGGGAGCTCGATGAACGATTCTTTTTCCATGGCCTCCGTTGTGCGAAACGAAATGGTCTGCTCCGGGCATGTTTCACGGTTCGGCTGCTCGAAGAAAACCCCCGCCACCGTCCGACAGAGTTGTACAGCTTTCTGGTGGGTGCGCTGTTGTTCAGCGACTTACACGCATTTGAAAGTCGAGGCTTTCTGAACTCGCGCAAGACACCGATCCTGCTGAGCGGCCAGCCCCGACTACTCGCCGCCTGGCAGTTGTTGCTTCGGAAGAAAAGGCATGACGTCGAGATTGTGACGCGGCAAGAGCGAATTGCGGCCTTCCTTGCAGGCCTTCGCACGATCGTGTTTGCCAGCCCTGTCTTTCGACGCTGGCAATCGAGCTGAACGACCATCCCGGTGGGGGGAAATGGTAGAACTCAGAGGCATCTATCCGATTGTGGCAACTCCCTTTCAGCCGGACGGAAGGGTCGATGAAAAGAGTTTCGGGCGGCTGCTCGAGTTTCTGGTGAGGTCTGGCGTCCAAGGCATCACGCTTTTTGGCCTTGCGGGTGAGTACTACAAGTTGTGTGATGAAGAACGCCGCACCCTCGAGCGTATCCTTCTGACCACAACCCGGGGAGTCCTTGCAAGGATCGTCTCGATTACCGACCATTCTCTAGAAGTGGCACGCCATCGTGCGGTGGAGGCCGCGGAGGCAGGAGCCGACGCTCTGATGATCATGCCGCCTTTCTTCCTCTCGCCCGATCCGCATGCCGTGGGCGAACACATTGCCGAAATCGCCCGCGCCGTGCGCGTTCCCATCCTCGTGCAGTACTCGCCGAACCAGACCGGATTGCGTCTGTCGGCCAAGTTCTTCGTCGGGCTCGCCGATGAGTTCCCTCATCTGCGCTATGTCAAGGTCGATAGCACACCAGCCGGGCCTATGATCACCAACTTGGTGGAAGGTTCAGCAGGGCGGATCCAGCCGTTTATCGGCTATGCGGGACTCCAGATGGTGGATGCCTTTGCCCGGGGTGCCGTTGGGTGCATGCCAGGTTGTTCGATGCCTGAACCCTATCTCGAAATCTATCGCGCGCTCGCCGGGAATGATCACGGGCAAGCGGTTGCGCTACACGCCCGGCTACTTCCGCTGATCAACTTCATGATGCAATCGCTCGAGTTCATTATTCAATGCGAAAAAACAGTTCTCTGCTGGCGAGGGATCTTCAGCTCTGATTACTGCCGACGCCCGAGCATGAGATTGGCAACACAGGACCTCCGCTCCCTACGAGAGCTGTTTGAATCAACCGTACCTCACCTGGCGAAGAAAGCATAACCGAGCGCTCTAATTCACTCTTAGCTGGCTAGGCTGTCCGCGCCCCGCTTCATGAACAGAACCCTCCGCAGGTGCACCCGATCCGCATCTCCCTCACCCGTACCGAATCGAAGATTTCATTTTAATCTCCTCGGACAAAGCAGTGAACCCCACAAGCATCATGGGTGCCACGAAAAGGGTTTGTGAGCTGATCAGCTCTTGCCGATCGAACAACGGTACGCGCTGCGCGTCGGTTCGCTTCGGAAACGTCCCCGGCTCAAGCGGCAGTGTCGTCCCTGTTCTTCTGGAAGAACTTCGAAACAACGAACCGCTGACCACCACGCACGCGGACATCAAACGTTTTTTCATGACCGCGCACGAGGCCATTTCCTTGGTCTTGCAGGCATCCGCTATTGGGAACCACGCCGACACCTTAGTCCTCGAAATGGGCAAACCTGTCCGTATCCTCGACCGACCTTGCCTGGACCCTGGTTCGACTTTCGGGCAAGTCTGAGCACGAGGTAAGGATCAGGTTTACTGGGTTACGAGAGGGTAAGAAGCTGATTGAGGAGCTTTTCTGCGCGAGCGAAGAGGTGCATCCGACGTCCTTCGAGAAGATCAAGCGGACTCGAAGCAAAGTCGATGACTGGTCCGTGTTACAGCGCCGCCTGGAGGAGCTGAGAACTTCCATGAGCATAGACGGTGCTGCACCCATCCGGGCCAAGATAAAAGAGATCGTCCCCGAATATTCGTACCGGTTACACCGTCAGCCAAAAGACTACCCGGCCGCGTATAGTGCCGGCGGTTTTCCACCAGCCGGCGGGCCGCAGCTAAGAAGCTCCCTTCTGGCTACCGACCCCTTCAGCCCACCATA
>DATFXF010000072.1:0-9485 GCA_035258565.1 Candidatus Acidiferrales bacterium | reverse complement strand
CACTGCCTATCTGCTGGCACGCGCAGGTCGGAAGGTTGAGGTCCTAGAGCGGGCCGAGCAGTTGGATCCTACTCCCCGCACGCTGATTGTTACCAGCCGCATGCGAGACCTGCTGGGCCCTTTGGGCGAGAGCTCCGTGGTGAACGAGATCCGCCAGTTTGAGCTGTTCACAGATGGGCGCTCGGCCACTGTGCCGCTCGAGCGGCCCGACTTGATCATCGAGCGGAAAATCCTGATTCGCAGTTTGGCCACGCAAGCCGAGACAGCCGGAGCCAAGACGCTGCTTGGCCGGAAGTTCTTGAAGCTGGAGGGAAATCCTCACGGCATTTCCCTAGAGGTGGAGCGGAGCCAGGACGGGAGCAGAGAGGAGTTGCACGCGGAAACCGTAGTGGGGGCCGATGGCGCTGCGAGCAAAGTTGCCGAGGACGCTGGCTGGCCAAGACACCAAACCGTTCCACTCGTTCAGGCGATTGTGCGCTTGCCCGATGATTTCCCTATGGATACCGTACGCGTATGGTTCATCCCCGATGACACACCGTACTTTTACTGGTTGATTCCCGGGTCGCCGACGCAAGGTGCGCTGGGGCTCATCGGCGAAGATGGTCAGCAGACGCGCCGGGCCTTGGAATCCTTCCTCGCCAAGCATCGCTTCACCCCGCTGGCATACCAGGGTGCGCGAATCCCGCTGTACAAGGGTTGGGTGCCAGTACATCGCCAGATTGGCGCAGGGCGCGTATATCTGGTGGGCGACGCCGCTGGACAAGTGAAGGTCACTACCGTCGGCGGGATGGTAACCGGTTTTCGTGGGGCGCTAGGTGTGGCCCAGGCCATCCTGAATGGCGGGCGCAGCCGCGAGCTGCGTGCACTGCGGCGGGAGTTGGACGTGCACTTGTTGGTTCGCAAGACCCTTCATCACTTTGAGCAGGCGGACTACAGCCAGCTGGTGGATCTGCTGAACGCCGCGGCGCGGCAATCTCTCGGCCAATACTCGCGCGACGAGGCCATTCGAGTTCTCTGGAATCTATTTCTCAGCCAGCCACGCTTGCTGCTGCTGGGCATTCGCGGTCTACTCATGAAGGGGCCGTTTTCCTGGTCAGGAAGGGCACCCGCGCAACCTTGAACCCTCCCCACGCCGCTGGCGCATCTCCGTGCCGATCAACGGGGCGGCACCGGGTCCTGCCCCCGGACGGGCTCCGGCGGATGTGGGAGGCCGCGCAGCTGGGGACGCAGGGAGAAAAAGCGATAGCGGCAGAGCGCGCACCGGTAGGCCGGAAAATGGAGCGAGCGCCGCAGCCAGAGAAACCATCCCTCCGTCACGTGTTCGCGACCGATGCGTTGCAAGTCGAGATTGCCACAACGCGAACAGTGGGTATGGCGAATGTACACCGCGGGCACCCGCCAGCCGTAGAAGCGACTCTCGCAGGTGCGGCAGCGCCACGGCCGCACCCCTGACAAGCCAACCACAAGGTCGCGAACGCTGCGCCGCCGCGAGCGCCGGCACCTTTGGCCTCCGCAAATCGGGCAATCCAATCGACCTCCATCCCCAGCGTGGATTTTCGGGCGGAAGTATATGCCAAAAGAGCAGACCAAAAGCAAGAGTTACTGACTCTAGCGGGTCGCAGTCCACAGGCGGCACCAGTCCGGCAGGCAGGCGTGTAGAATTGCCGAGAGGTGACGCTATGCCCGACTACACGGCCGAACATGCTCGCGCCGGCATTCGCGCCACGCTGCCCAAGCTCGAAACGTGGCCCAATCAGTTCCCTGGCTACCAGATCACCACGCGCTTCCCTGAATACACCTCGGTCTGCCCGAAGACGGGGCTGCCCGATTACGGCACGATCACTATCCGCTACGAGCCCAGGAAGCATTGCCTCGAGCTTAAGGCACTGAAGATGTACTTGCTCGCCTATCGCGACCTCGGCATCTTTTACGAGAACGCCGTCAACCGCATCCTCCGCGACATCGTCCGGACCGCGCGGCCCGCCTGGTGCATTGTGCGCGGCGAGTTCACGCCGCGGGGCGGGCTGACCACCACCGTTGAGGCCACCTGGCCGCACCGCAGCAGGGCGACGCGGGGCCGTCGCGCCTAAACAAGCAGTTAGACAAGCTCATGGAAATTCAGCGATAATCAACCCACCAATACATCACAAGGAGGCCGGATGAGCACCTCCCCAAACGTCCCCGAAGCAAAGGAAGCGTATTCCGCTGAGGGAACGCTGCCCCGTTGGATCGTCGGCGCCTTTGTGGTCCTTTTCGTCTTGGTTGGCTACCTGCTTTTCGCCGGCCACATGTCGCGCAGCAGACTCGAGAGCGAGCTGGCCAAAGCCAGCGAAAGGACCGCGCTGCTGACGGCTCAGATGGACCAAGCCAACTCGCGCCTGGCCGATGTCAAGGGCCAGCTCGACGTCACCTCGCAGAAGCTCGGCCTGACGCAGGCAGAGCTGGCGCGCGCCCGCACTCTGGCGCAGACGGTCCGGAAGCAACAGCAAGAGAGCGACCAAAAGCTGGCCGCGCAGATCGGTGAGGTCAAGCAGGAGAGCGAAACCAAGATCGGTCAGGTGTCTTCAGAATTAGGCGGCGCGAAGTCGGACATCGAGACCACGAAGAAGGACCTCGAAGCCACCCGGACGAAGCTCGAGCGCACGATCGGTGACCTCGGCGTGCAGAGCGGGCTGATCGCGCACAATCGTGAAGAACTTGAAGAACTGAAGCGCCGCGGCGAGCGCAACGTCTTCGAGTTCGACCTGCGCCGTTCCAAGACACCGACGCGCGTCGGTCCCGTGCAGCTCGCGCTTACCAAAGTGGACACCAAGAGGTTTCGCTACACGATGACGGTATACGCCGACGACAAATCCATCGAGAAGAGGGACAAAACGGTCAATGAGCCCGTGCAGTTCTACGTGAAAGGCACGCGCATTCCCTATGAGGTCGTGGTGTTCGAAGTGTCGAAGGACCGCGCCAGCGGCTACCTGACCACACCGAAGGTTTCGGGCTCGCCACCGGCGAAGCCATCCCAGTAGGCCGCGGCCCCGGCGGCCAGGCCCTGTACCATTCGGCGAATCCTCGCCGCGGGACCGCTTTTCCTTTCAGATTGCGCGGGGTACTCTACCCTTCCGCGCTCTTCCGGCAGTTGTTCGTTAAACCGAGGGAGCGGAGTGCATCCATGAATCAAGTTCGGCGGTCGTTCTATGTCCTCTGGCTGCTGGTGGCAACCCCCGCGTTCCCTCAGCAGGCTCCGAGCGCGCTCGCACCCTCGCTCCTGCCGTCCGACACTTTTTTCTACGTGCATTGGCGCGGAACCTCTTCGCTCCAGTCAGCACAAAGCACGAACTTGTTGCTGCGGCTCTGGGCCGATCCAGAATTTGTGCCGTTCCGACAAGCCCTGATCGAAGCGTTTTCGACGGGCGCAAAGAAACAGAAGCAACTCTTCTCCGCGACCCGTGTGGGGCTAGAGCCGTTCGTTTCTCTCGCCGAAAATCCATTCTTCCTCGGATTCGCCGGGCCTCTCGATCTATCCGCCATGAGCAGCACGCAGGCCAAAGAATCACAGCAGCGGCAAGAGCCTGCGTTTTTCTTGGTCTATGATGATACCGGGAAGTCTGAACTGATCGCCAAGTTGCAAAAAGGTTCCGCCGAAGCAAGCCAGGAATCCAGAAGCAGCACCGGTTATGCCTTTGGCTCGACCACGGTAGAGATCACCACGAGCGGCAAGGAAAAGTCTTACACCGCAAAAGTTGGTTCCTACTGGATTCGGAGCAACCAACAACAAAGAATCGAAGAGTTGATTCGCCGCCTGCGGTCGCCCGCGGGTCGAGCGCCCTCACTCGCCGACACTGCCGAGTACCGTTCCACCCAGGGCCAGATTGACGATGGTGCCTTGGTTCAGCTCTTTTTCCGGGTTCCGGACCTGAGCAAGCTTCCTGCCCCCTCCAAGGGAGGCTTCGATACACGCGCTTTCCTCAACGCGGTTCACCTCGAGAAACTCCACGCCATCACCGCAAGCGTGAGCTTTGCGGGTGCGGCCACCCGGCTTCGCATGGCGGCCTTCGGCGATGCTTCGCCCGGAAGCCTTTTCGACCTCCTCGGAGAGAGCCGCCCGACGTTCGAGACGCTCGCGCTGGCGCCTGCGGGAACCTTGTCGTTCAGCGTCACGCGCGTGAATCTCAGAGCCCTGTACGAAATCGTGCGCGGCGCGCTGGCCTCTTCCCTGCTCCCCGATCAACGCGGCGCATTGGAAATGGGTGAGGCCATGTGGGCCAACCAGTTGGGGATCAGCGTTGCCGACGCGCTCGGGTTGTTGCGCGGCGAGTTTTTCTCCCTCACGCCAATCGGCAGCCTCGGACCCGGCTCCCGGCTCTATGCGGCCACTATCCAGAAGCCAACGGAAGTGTTGCGCGTCCTCCGGCAGATCTTGGCCCGAGAAATAGCGGGCCAGGAGCAAGCAGGCGACTCGATCATTCTAAAACTCTCGAACCCGTCTCACTCGTCTCCTGCTCGCGGGTCCGAGCGCCAGGTCTATTACCTGGCGGTGACTCCCCAGATGTTGGTGGCCGCCCCGCAGATCGAGACTCTCCGCGAAGCGATCGGACGGCTGGGCCAGGCCCAGGGGGGCACTTCCACTTCGCTCGCCGGCGAAACCGGATTTCAGCGCGCCCGGGCGAGGTTCCCGGAGAATCTGGGCGGTCTGAGCTACTTCGACCTCAGCCGCATCCCCTGGGAGAACTTCGCCGAGGTGTTCGAAACGGCGCTCAAAAGAACGGGACAAACATTCCCCGTCTCGCTCGACACGGCCAGGGATTGGATCAAAACGATCTCACCCGTCCTGCACCACTATCTTCACGCCTGGTCCAGCGGCTCGTGGAAAGACGCCCACGGCCTGTACTTCGATGCTTACCTCGAGTAACGGGCTCGGAAACTCCCTCTGCGACCTTATCTTCTCCCCAACCGCCGTTCTGCTGATTCTCGTTTTGCCCTGCGCAGCGACAGCGCAAGAACCAAAAGCCGAACTGGAGGGGCGGATTACGGTGCACGTGGAACGGGTGAACGTAGAGGTCACTGTGACCGACGCGCAGGGCAACTTCGTCAGCAACCTGAGGCGGGAAAATTTTCGCGTGCTGGATGAGGGCCGAGAGCAGCCCGTTACCAACTTCTCATCGATCGAGGCGCCGGCGCAGGTGCTTGTGCTCGTCGAAACCAGCCCGGCAGTCTACTTGATCCACCGGCAGCACCTTCATGCCGCCTACGCGCTGCTCGAAGGCCTGGCGGAGGATGATCGCGTCGCCCTGGCCACCTATGATGGAACCGCCCGGCTGGTGCTCGGCTTCACCGCGAATAAACAGGAGGTCGCACAGGCGCTTGGCGCGCTCGATTACAACCTGGGCACGGGCCAGCTCAACCTCTTTGAGGCACTGTGCGCCACAATCGAATGGTTGAAGCCTCTGTCCGGGAAAAAGGCCATCGTCCTATTGACCACCGGGCTCGATACTTCAGGCTCGAGCCGCCGGGACAAGCTACTCCACGAGCTGCGCGCCACGGACGCGGTCGTCCTCCCGATCGCGCTAGGGGGAGAGCTGCGCCAGCCCGATGCGAAGAAAAGCAAAACCAAACGTGCGCCTGCTGTGCGCACGGCAGAGGAGCCCGAACTGAGCTTCCAAGAAGCCGACCGCACACTCAAGACGATTGCAGAGACCAGCGGCGGCCACGCCTACTTTCCGCGCGACGCTCGCGACTTCACCCGCATCTACCAGCAAATCTCGGCCCTGCTGCGCCACCAGTACAGCCTGGGATTCCCGCCCCTGATCCACGATGCCCGCTACCACAAGGTTCAAGTTCAGGTCTTGGACGCACAGGGGCGCGTGATCGGCCCCGCTGAGGCTGTGTCGCCTGCCGATGCCGCCGCCGCTTATGGGGTCCGCAGCCGGCCGGGATACATGGCCCCGGGACCTTGACTCCGGCGCCCCCACCCACCGCGTATCTCGGGGTCCCAGAAGAACAGCCTGGAATCGAGGTGCCGAGAAAAAGGGCGGAGGAATCGCGGAGGCTACTCGTATTGTTTGAGGGTTTGGGCCATTTCGCGGAGGCGCTGGTCGACCAGCGCGCAGCAGGTTCCGGGCTCGAACTTTCCGCTGCCATCCCGCTGCCCGGCTTTGACGCCGGTCAAGATCTCGATACCTTGCTCGACCGTGCGCACGGGCAGGATGTGGAATTTTCCAGCAGCGACCGCTTCGACGACATCGTCGCGCAACATCAGGTCCTCCACGTTCTCGACCGGGATGATCACGCCCTGCTTGCCGGTGAGGCCCTTGACACGGCAGACGTCGTAGAAGCCCTCGATCTTTTGGTTCACGCCGCCGATAGGCTGAATATCGCCCCGCTGGCTTACCGAGCCGGTGACGGCAATGTCTTGGCGAATGGGCAGGTCAGAGAGCGCCGAGAGCAGCGCATAGATCTCCGTGGAGCTGGCGCTATCGCCATCCACGCCGGAGTAGGACTGTTCGAAGCAGATGCTGGCGGCGAGCGACAGCGGCTTATCCTGTGCGAAGAGCGCCCGCAGATAGCCGGCAATGATTTGCATGCCCTTGTCGTGGAGCCGCCCGCTCAGGTTGGCCTCGCGCTCGATGTTAATCAGGCCGGATTTGCCGAGCGCCGACGACGCGGTGATGCGCACGGGCTTGCCAAAGGCATACCCGCCGATCTCGAGCACGCTCAAGCCATTCACCTGGCCCACGCGGGAGCCGGTCGTATCGATCAGGAGCGTACCTTCCTCGATCATCTCGCGGATTTTGGTTTCGATCAGGTTGTGCCGCTCGACCTTGGCCTCGATGGCCTGGCGGACGTGTGCGCCGCTCACCGGCTGCCCGCCTTCCTCCCGGGCGATATAGCAGGCCTCGCGGGCCAGGTCCGCGAGATCGGTGAAGCGCGCCGTTACCTTGCTGCGGCGACCCGCCTTGCGCACGCCGTATTCAATCATCGCCGCGACCGCAGAACGGTCGAACGGGCAGAGCCCCTCGTCCTCCGAGAGTTTGCGCAGGCGACCACCATACTGGAGGATGACCTCGTCGTTCATGGTCATTTCTTCGTCAAACTCGGCATGCACTTTGAAGATCTTCCTGAAGTCCTCCTCGTATTCGTACAGCAGCTCGTAGAGCTCCCGGTTGCCGATCAGGATGATCTTGACGTTGATGTCGATCGGCTCGGGCTTGAGCGCCGAAGCGCCGAACGGGAAGAACAGGTCGAGCGGCTGGATCTCCAGCTTGCCGTGGTTCAGTGTGCGCTTCAGCGTGCGCCAGACGCCCGGCTCGGTGAGCGCATCGAGCGCGTACATGATCAGGAAGCCACCGTCGGCGCGCAGCACCGAACCGGGGCGGAGATCCATGAAGTCGGAGAGCCAGCCGCCGCGCGCGTCGTAGCTGCGCTGGATGGTGCCAAAGAGGTTGGCATAGGTCGGCGTGGTCTCGAAGATCACCGGAGAGCTTTCCTCTTCGCTGTGCGCCAGGATGACATTCACTCCGTACACCCGGAAGGGATCGCGTTCCGGCGGGGCGGAGCGCGTGGCGCCCTCGGGCGAAGGCTGCTCTTCCTCACCTTCCCTCTCCTTGAAGGGGTCGAGGTTGTCCAGGACATGGTGGCGGATCTCCTCGAGAAACTCGCCAGCCGGTGGGCTCGCATATTTTTCCTTGAGCTCTTCGATCACGCCATCCACGAGCACGGAGGCGGCTTCCTGTTCGAGGTAGCTTAGCTCGCTGGCCAGCTCGCGAGAGAGTGTCAGCGTCTTGCGGTAAACGACGGTGAACTCCTGACGGAACTGCTCGTACTTGCGCTCCAATGCTTCGGCCGCGCCCTTCTCGAGTTTGCCTTCGTGGACGAGCTTGGGGATGTCTTCAATGGGTACCATCTGCCCTTCGAGTACCGGAAAGATTTCCGGCAGAGCCACGGCACCCACCTGCATGTGGCCGAGCGCAAACTGCTCGCGCGCGATGCGTCGGGTAAAATCGTCCATCAACTCCTTCTCGCGCGCGGTGAAGCGGTCCACGATGCGCCCCTTCTGGCGTTGGAAAGGCTCGCCTTCGAAGACCTGCGGAATGCGCCGACGGAGGAATTCAATGCCGGACTGCATGTCCTTCTTGAACGCGTTGGCGCGGCCCCGCTCGAGGGTCAGCAGGCGAGGGCGATCGGGGCTCTTGAAGTTGTTGACGTAGCAACGGTCGGGTGGACTTTTCGTGTGCGGCTGGAGCTCCGCGATCATGCGCATGATCATCCCGCCGCGGCTGGTGCCCGCCAGACCGCAAACAAAGACGTTGTAACCCGGCGCGGCGAGCTCCACGCCCATCTTGAGCGCACGGATGGCGCGGTCCTGCCCGATCACGCCTTCGAGCGGCTCCGCTTGGGCCGTGGTTTCAAACGGGATGCGAGATGCATCGCAGCGCCAGCGGAGTTTCTCCGCAGGAAGTTCCGCGGGGAGCCCCGCGGCTTTGGTCGCCACCGGTTTCGTGGCCATGTGCTCCTTCCGAATCGGTTACTCTAGCACAGCCGGAGCGGTGCGCAACCCGCTGCCAAGCCCCTTGGCAACAGGAGCGTCAACAGGCCCGGTATATAATGCAAGTTCGCCTGCGCGGTCAAAAAGCCGTCCGAGTGCGGGTGTCCAGGATCAGCCGAGCCGATGACCACCGCGTCCGATTTCCACCAGCAGTCAGAACTGCGCGTCCTCGCCATACTCGCTCTCATCAACTTTGTCAACTTCGCCGACCGGTTGGTTCTGCCGCCGCTGTTTCCGCTGCTGCGCGAACAGTTCAGCTTGACCAGCGCGCAACTCGGTTCCCTGCAAACGTTGCTGCAGGTGGTGCTGGCTCTGGCCACCATTCCGTTCGGCCTGATGTCGGACCGCATGAGCAGGAAACGCATCATCGCCGGTGGCGTAGTCTTCTGGAGCCTGGCTACCTTCCTGACTGGGTTGGCGCCGACGTTTGGCATGCTGCTCGTGGCGCGCGCGCTGGTGGGCGTGGGCGAAGCCGCCTATGCCCCGGCGGCGCAATCCATGATCTCGGAAACATTTCCGGGAGGGGCACGCGCACGGGCGCAGGCCTTTTTTGCTGCGGGAATGCTGCTCGGCGGCACCGCCGGTCAGGCGGTGGGTGGCTTGATCGGACAATCGCTCGGCTGGCGGCCGGCGTTCTTTGCCATCGGCATTCCCGGCTTGATTCTCGCCATGCTGGCCCTGCGCCTGGAAGACCCGCCACGCGGGCCGCGATTGGAACCGGTGCCGCTGGCGCACCTGCTGAGCGTTCCGGCTTACCTGGCGCTGATCGTAAGCGGCGTACTCATCACCTTTGCCAGCATCGCCTTCATCACCTGGGGCTCCGACTTTGTCGTGCGCTACAAGGATTTCAGCCTGCGCGAGGCAGGCGTCTCGCTGGGCGCGACCGTGCTGGTCTCCTCGCTCGCGGGCGCGCTGACCGGCGGCTACGTGGCCGATCTCCTCCAGAAGC
>DATFXF010000071.1:0-11468 GCA_035258565.1 Candidatus Acidiferrales bacterium | reverse complement strand
TTTCTTTGCCTGCCTGAACCTGTTCATGTTCTTCATGCTGACCCTGGTGCTGGCCGGAAACTTCGTGCTGCTCTTCGTGGGCTGGGAAGGCGTGGGCCTGTCGAGCTATCTGCTGATCGGCTTCTTCTTCGTCAAGAAGATTGCGGCCGACGCGGGAAAGAAAGCCTTCATCGTCACACGGATCGGCGACTTCGGCTTCACGCTGGGCCTCCTGCTCATGTTTTGGACCTTTCGATCGCTCGATTACGCCGCCGTCTTTAGCGCTGTCCGTGAAAGGCCGGTGGAGAGCGCAGGACAGGCCGGCGTACTGACTTCCATCTGCCTGTTGCTGCTCGCAGGCGCGATCGGAAAATCGGCGCAGCTTCCGCTCTACGTCTGGTTGCCAGACGCCATGGAGGGCCCCACGCCGGTCAGCGCGCTGATCCACGCTGCGACGATGGTCGCGGCGGGTGTGTATATGGTGGCGCGATGTCACGTGCTTTACGAGCACGCACCAGTGGCTCTGCTGGCCGTGGCCGTGGTCGGCGCCTTGACCGCCTTCTATTCCGCTACGATCGGGCTGGTCGAGACCGACATCAAGAAAGTTCTGGCCTATTCCACGATCAGCCAGCTCGGCTATATGTTTCTGGGCTGCGGCGTGGGGGCTTTTGCCGCCGGCATCTTTCACTTGATGACCCACGCCTTCTTCAAAGCACAGCTCTTCCTGGCCGCTGGGAGCGTGATTCACGCCATGAGTGGCGAACAGGACATGCGGCGCATGGGCGGCCTGCGCAAGAAAATTCCCTGGACGTACGGGACCATGCTCATGGCGGCGCTGGCCATCGCCGGCACTCCCCTTTTCTCCGGCTTCTTCAGCAAGGAGGAGATTCTCGAAGCCGTGCGCTCGGCTCCCCATGCAAATGCTGTGCTCTGGACTCTAGGCTTGATCGGCGCGATGCTGACGTCGTTCTACATCTTTCGTCTCATGTTTCTGACATTTCACGGGCCGCCGCGATTCGACGAGCATCAGACGCACGTTCACGAATCGCCGAAGAAGATGCTCGTTCCCCTGGTTGTATTGGCACTGCTCTCCACCGTCGGAGGTTGGGTCGCAGCGCCGGGACTGGTCGGCGGCGTGAATCACTTCGATCGATTCCTCGACCCGGTATTCCGAGCCTCGGCCCCGAGACTGGAAGGTCCCGCCCCGACCGCCGAACAGGTTTCCCAACAGGGATCGAGTCGGGCTCTCGAGCTCTTCCCTGCTCTGCTGGGCCCCCCGGTGATCGTCTCACTCGTCGGGTTTCTCGTGGCCTGGTCGTTCTACATTCGCCGGCCGCAGACGCCGGAGCGCCTGGCAGAGTCGTTCCCCACGCCCTACGAGGTGCTGCGCAACAAATACTATGTCGACGAACTGTACGCCCGGGTGATCGTCCGGCCGCTCGTCTGGCTCTCCGAGCGACTGCTCTGGCGGGTGGTGGACGAGGGGGCGATCGACGGCTCGGTCAACGGCGTGGCACACGTCGCGCGCGCCTTCGGCGACCGAGTACGGCACATCCAGTCGGGCAACACGCGCAGCTACGCCGCCTGGATCGTGCTGGGTGCCGTCGTTTTCACGACCCTGCTGATCTGGATGGTGAGGTAGCGTGGCCAGCTCGCATCTGCTTTCATCGATCACGTTTCTGCCGCTCGCCGGCTCGGCAGGTCTGCTGATCCTACGCCGCGAAGATCTGGTCTGGATTCGCCGCTTCGCGTTCGTCACGGCCTGCGCCGAGTTTGCCTTGTCCTTGCTCTTGCTCCGCGGATTCCAGCCGGGCGAGCCGCTCTACCAGTTCGAGGAGCTGCACGCATGGATCGCCTCCCCGCCGATCCGTTACCACCTGGGCCTGGACGGCATCAGCCTGTTCCTCGTGCTGCTAACGACGTTCCTAACTCCGCTGGCCATGCTGGCCTCGTGGCAAAGCATCACTCGGCGCGTCCGCGAGTTCTTCCTGATGATGCTGGTGCTCGAGGCCGGCATGATCGGCGTCTTCCTGGCGCTCGACCTCTTCCTGTTCTTCGTCTTCTGGGAAGTGATGCTGGTGCCCATGTACCTCTTGATTGGCATCTGGGGGCACGAGCGGCGCGTCTACGCCGCGCTGAAATTCGTGCTGTATACGATGTTCGGCTCCATCCTGATGCTGATCGGCATCTTGTGGCTTTATACACGCACCGGCACGTTCGATCTGCCCACTGTTCAGGCCTTGCTCCAGACCGGTCAAGTAGGCCTGTCTCTCTCCAATGAGTTGCTCTTGTTCGCTGCCTTCTTCCTGGCGTTTGCGATCAAGGTGCCGCTCTTCCCGTTGCACACCTGGCTCCCTGACGCGCACACCGAAGCGCCCACCGCCGGCTCGGTGATCCTGGCCGGGGTGCTGTTGAAGATGGGCACCTACGGTATGCTGCGTTTTTGCTTACCGCTGTTCCCCGAGGCGGCGCGGCGCCTGGCGCCGTACGTCGCCGTGCTGGCCATCCTCGGCATCATCTATGGTGCGCTGGTGGCCATGGTGCAGCCCGACTTGAAGCGCTTGGTCGCCTATTCTTCCGTGAGCCACCTCGGTTTCGTGGTCCTGGGCATCTTCGCGTTCAACACCATCTCCATCCAGGGCGCGCTCTACCAGATGTTGAGTCATGGCGTCTCGACCGGTGCGCTGTTCCTGGTGGTCGGGATGCTATACGACCGCCGTCACACGCATAGGATCCTTGAATACGGAGGGCTGGCCACGCCCATGCCGGTGCTTTCCGCACTGTTCCTGTTCCTCTGCCTGTCCTCGCTCGGGCTGCCGATGCTGAACGGATTCGTCGGCGAGTTCCTGATCCTGCTGGGTACCTACCAGCGGCACGCGCGCTGGGCCGCCTTTGCGGCCACCGGCGTCATTCTCTCGGCCGTGTACCTGCTCTGGGCATACCAACGCGTCGCTCTCGGCCCGGTCACCGTCGAGCGCAACCGCTCGTTGCCCGACGCGACCGGGCGCGAGCGTGTCATCCTGTTCACCATGGCCGCCGTCATCTTGTGGATGGGTGTCGGGTCACCCGTATTCACGCGCCGCATGGAAGCCTCGAGTCAAAATGTACTGAAGCAGATGGAGCGCCCGCAGGTCCACTTGGCGGGCACGGCTGGCACGCCGGATCTCCTGCCGCCGACGAAGCCCGCGACCGTGGGAACCGTCCCCCAAGGCCGCCCAAGGGGGGGACATCCGTAGATGTTTCCTCCGCCCGAAGACATCGCTCGCCTAGCGCCTGAGCTCGTGTGGTCGGGTTTTGGCATGCTGGTGATGCTGGTGGATCCGTTTGTGCCCCGCGCCCGAAAAGGGGCCATCCCTTTTCTTGCGGTACTGGGAGCGAGTTTTGCGCTGCTGGCCACCGCCCTTCCGGCACGGCGACCGGGACCCGCTTTTGCCGGGCTCTTGCGTGTCGACGGCTTCAGCGTTTTCCTGCACGCGGTGGTGGGCGTCGTCGCCCTGCTGATCATCCTGGGCACGACGGAGTATCTCGAGCAGGAGCATTTGCCGCAGGGCGAATTCTTCGCGCTGGTGCTGTTTGCCACGGCCGGCATGGGCGTCATGGCCAGCGCCAAAGAGCTCGTGACCGCTTTCATCGGGCTGGAGATGAGCTCGATCTCGAGCTACATCCTGGCCAGCTACCGCCGCAGCGCGCCCAGAGCGAACGAATCAGCAATGAAGTATTTCTTGCTTGGCTCGTTTGCCACCGCGTTCTTTCTCTATGGCGTGGCCATGGTGTACGGTGCGACGGGCACCACCCGGCTCGAAGCCGTACAGGCTGCGGTGGCCGCTAAAGAGACGAGCGGCCTGCTGCTCACTCTGGGGCTGGGCATGATGCTTGTCGGCCTGGCCTTCAAGGTCTCGACCGCACCGTTTCACATCTGGACACCCGATGTTTACGAAGGCGCGCCCACGCCAGTGACGGCGCTGCTCTCCTCCGCACCAAAGGCGGCGGCATTCGCGCTCCTGCTTCGCATCCTCTTCGTCGCCTTCCCTGCCGCGGTTGACACCTGGTTCTGGGTTGTATGGGTCTCCGCTGCCCTGACAATGTTTGTGGGGAACCTTGCCGCGCTCGTGCAGACCAACCTCAAACGCATGCTGGCCTACAGCTCGATCGCGCACGCAGGCTATATCCTGGTGGCGGTTGCCGCAGCAAGCGCAGCGGCCGATGACGCGCCGAGCGACCTCGCCATCACGGCCGTGCTCTATTATCTCGTAGCCTACGCGCTGATGAAGCTCGGCGCGTTTATGATGGTCGCACAACTCGGCGGAGTCGGCGAGCGGCGCGCCGAAATCAACGACTACGCCGGGCTCAGCGAGCGGCAGCCTTTGGCAGCTGCCTGCCTCACGCTTTATTTGCTCTCGCTCCTCGGATTGCCGGTGACGGCAGGCTTCCTCGGAAAATTCTACATCTTCCAGGCGGCGGTAAATGCAAGACTTCTGTGGCTGGTGACGCTGATGGCCATCAACAGCGTGATCGGCGCCTACTACTATCTGCGCGTCATCCTGGTCATGTACGTGCGCGAGCCCGAGCAGGAATGGGCCCCTTCTCCCATCCCCCGAGGCGTCGCGCTCGTGCTGCTGCTTACTGCTGCCGGAACCATCTACCTGGGGCTCTTCCCGGGCGCAGTGATGAGTTTCGCCACGCAGTCGGCTCTCTCTTTGCGTTAGAAGCCGGCCCCGCCCGACAGGCAATCGGCGATGCGGACAGCGAGGAAAACGCGCCGGGCGGCAGGGTTCCGACCTGGCTGTCAGGTGACGTCTTCTACTTCACCCGGAGGTAGATCAGGGCAAACGTATAGAGAGCCATCGATTCGATCAGCACCAGCGCCAGAATCAGTGCGAAGCGGATGGCCGCGGTCGCGCCGGGATTTCGTGCAATCGACTCGCAAGCCGAAGCGGTCGCCTTGGCCTGGGCGTAGCCGCAGAGCCCCGAGGCGATGGCCATGGCAAAGCCAGGCGTGATCAGCACCCAGTTTGTCGCGCCGCTGGCTCCGCCCTCGGCCGCAAACGCCGGCGGCGTGAGCAGAGCGAGGGCCCAAGCGATCAGGAGGAAAGTTGCCAACCTTTTCATCGAGCTTCTCCTCGTCTATGAAATAGCCGCCAAGAGGTGGCTCCCGGACATCCCTCGTGCAGCCGAGATCACATTGGACGACCGATCAAGCCGAATTAGTGCTCCTCCGCCACCGCTCCGCTCACATAGATGATCGGCAGCAGAGTGAAAACGAAGGCCTGCAAAATACCGACAAAGATGTGCAGGGCAATGAAAACGACTGGGCCGAAAAGCGGGACCACCACCAAGATATTCCAGAACGGGCTGGCCTCGCGCCCGCTCAGGAACAGGGCCAGCGTCAAGCCGAGAAAAAGCACGTAAAGCAGCTCGCTGACCAGCATGTTCACCCAGAGACGAACGGTGAGGGAAAGCAGGCGGGCCAGGTTGCTCACAATCTCGATGGGCAGCATAATCGGCGCAAGCGGCAAGACCGGCCCGAGGAAGTGTTTGCTATACCTCAGCGGCCCGTGTTTGCGGATCCCGCACCAGTTATAGTAGAGGAAGACGGTCAAGGCGCAGCCTAGCGGCACCGAGCTTTGTGCCGTCGGTGATTCCAAGCCGGGAATCAGGCTGATCAGGTTGGACAGCAAGACGAACAGGCCGATGCTGCCGATCATCGGCAGGTAGCGCTTCCCGTCATGGCCCACGATGTCCCCGAGCAGGTCACCGGCCCCCACGCCCATCGGATTGGTAAGTAACATCTCGGCACAGAGTTGAGTTGCGCCAGGCCGGTCCACCGAAAGCCGCCGCTTGAGCCAGAGGAAGAAAACGACGGCCAAGGCAAACACAAGCAGTTCCATCGCCATGTGGTTGGGGATAGGATACTCGGGATTCTTGACCTTGAGGCGGAGCGCAGTGAGGAGCCAGAGAACGGGCTTGCCCGCTAGCCAATTCACAAGCTTGGTTACAAGCAAAAGGTGCTGTTCTTCCATCCGCGGTCCGAATCCCGGAAATTTTTGCTTCCTCGGTCTAGCCGAGCGAGCTCGAGTTCGCCTGCGCTCCGTTTCCACCACCGAACAGAAGCAGGTAGATCATCTCCACGAGAACGGCGGCCACAACGGCGAACAGCCCCACCAGGACGGCCCTACCAGGCACTAGCGAGCCGGCGAGAATAACACAGACCACACCGACCAACAAAACAAACCGCCCGAGGAATTTCACATAAACCGACGCGGGAAGGCGCACTCTCGGCGCGTTCGCTTGGGCCGAGGAGAGCTGCGCCATGGCCGTGATCGCTTGCTTCAGCCAGCGGTAGTTGATCCAAGAGAGCGCGGCCCCCAGGGCCACTCCGGCGGCCTCGCGCCATCCCCAGCGGAGGCCCGCCGAGACGGCGCCCGCCGCGCCCAAACCCAGCGTGAGCCACTCGATGCGCAGCTCGGCGGCGCGATAAGAATAGGGCTCACGCGTCATCCTGGCCTCCGTCCTTCGGGATGCGCCGGATGATTTCCCGAACTCCGGCTGCAAAACCTAGCAGTCCTAGCAGGAAGGTGAATAGCGGCGTAGTGTCTAGGCGGAGGTCGATCCACTGGCCCAGCCCGCCGCCCAGCAGCACCGCGCCAACCAGGATGAACGGCAGTTCCATCGCCAAGGCCAATTGACGAAGAAAACCTTGGCGAAGAAAACCTAGGGGCCGCTTGTGCGGCGGCTGGGGGGGAAGCGAACCTGGCTCGTCAGCGTCCAAGGGGGCCAAACGGCATAAAAAGGGAGTAAGTGGCCAAGCGGACAAACGGCTCAGGATAAATACCGGCGACCAGCGCAACGAAACCGGTCACGCTCAAAGCCACTGCCTGACCTAGCGAGATGGTCGGCCGCACCGGATCAGCGGGCTCGCGCATGAAGGCGTTTACGATGAGTCGGAAGTAGTAATAAACGGCGGGAACGATGTAGAGCACAGCGAAGACGGCCAGCCAATAGTGCCCGGTCTCAATGAGCGACAGAAAAATATAGTACTTGCCCAGGAAGCCCGCCGTCGGCGGGATGCCCGCAAGCGAAAGCAGGAAAAGCAGCAACAAGACGGCCGCGCCCGGGCTGCGCTGGATTAAGCCTTTGAGGTCATCCAGTTCGTCGCCGATCAGCCCCTGACGCCGCAGCAGGATGATGATCGCGAAGGCGCCAGTATTCATGAAGGCATAAACGAACAGGTAGAACGCCATGCCTTGGAGGCCGGTCTCGTTCCCCGCCACAAGGCCGAGCAGGATGTAGCCGACGTGAGAGATCGAAGAGTAGGCGAGCAGGCGCTTGAGATTGGTCTGCGTGATGGCGGCGAGGTTGCCAATGGTCATCGAGGCCACCGCCACGCCGGCCAGGATCATCACCCAGTTCACGCGTGTGGGCCAGAAGGCACTCAAGAACAGCCGCAGCAGCAGGGCGAAGCTGGCGGTCTTGGAGGCCACGCTGACGTAGGCAGTGATCGAGGTCGGGGCACCCTCGTACACGTCCGGGGCCCACTGGTGAAACGGCACCGCAGCGACTTTGAAGAACAACCCCGCGGAGACGGTCACCAGGGAAAGGAGTACCAGGATGTCGGTCGGTGGTCGCCGCCCAAAAGCGTTGGCAATATCCACCAAGTTTGTTGAGCCCGCCACGCCATACATGATCGAGAAGCCGTACGCCAGAATCCCGGAGCTGAACGCGCCGAGCAGGACGTACTTCAGCGCGCCCTCATTGGACCGCCGGTCGTTGCGCAAAAAACCCGCAAGGACGTAGAAGCTAATGGCCATCGTCTCGAGCGCGACGAACTGCACCACGATGTCGAGCCCCGAGGCCATGAACATCATGCCGATCGTGGCAAACAGCATCAGCGCATAATACTCGCCGTGATGCTCGGCTTCGATTTCCAGGTAACGCACGGAAAGCAAGATGACCAGTGCCGTAGCGGCCAGAAAGAGCGCGCCAAAGAAAATAAAGAACGGATCGACGAGCAACGAGCCGTTGAAGCCGATCTGATCACCGCGCAAAGCCACCAGGCCGCGCAGCCCCGGCATCCGAAAGCGCCCCAGGCCGATCCTTTCAAGAAAACGCCCGATCCCCGCGGGGAGCCCCACGAGCGTCAGGCCACTGAAAAAGACGCCGAGCATGGCCATCCCTGCGTTCCAATACTTGTAGCGCGGCTCGAGCAGGAAGTCGGTCAGCAAAATCCCCAGGGCGAACAGGCCCAGCTGCACCTGCGGCAGAATCAGCTGGAAATCTTCGGCCTTGAAGAATTGAGCGTCCATCCTCTCGTCCTATCTTGTCTCCGCCGGGCGAGGCTCCTCCGCCGTGGGCGGAGGGGCGGGCAGCGTCGCGCGCTCGGCCGCGTAGTAGCCGGGATTCACGCGCTCGACAATCTGTTTCACCGGCGCATCGAGATAACGGAAAAGCGGCTTCGGGTAGAGGCCGATCCAGAAGGCGAGCAAGACGAGCGGGACCAGCGTGGCAAACTCGCGCGCATTCAAATCCTGCAAGTGCTCGTTCGCCGGGTTCGTGACCGGCCCGAACATCACCCGCTGATAAAGCCACAGCAGGTAGGCTGCGCCGAGGATAATGCCCATGGCGCCGCACGCGGCCCAAGTCTTGTTCACCTCAAACGCGCCGCGGAGGATGGTGAACTCGCCGATGAAGCCGTTCAGCAGCGGCATGCCCAGCGAGCTCAGGCTGATGATTAGGTAGATGGCGGCAAAATTGGGCATGGGGGTGGAGAGCCCGCCGAATTCAGAGATCAGCCGCGTGTGCCGCCGCTCGTAGAGCACGCCCACAATCAGGAACAGCGCCCCCGTCGAGATCCCATGGTTGATCTGCTGGATGACACTGCCAGAGAGCCCCATCGGCGTGAGCGCGAAGATGCCCAGGGTGCAGAAGCCCAGGTGACTCACCGAGCTGTAAGCGATCAGCCTTTTCATGTCCTTCTGCATCATGCAGACCAGAGCCCCGTAAATGATGGAGATAATCGAGATGGTGACCATCAAGAGGATGATCTTGCGGCGCGCGGCCGTGTCGGTCGGCAAAAGCAGCAGTGAGAAACGGATGAAGCCGTACGTCCCCATCTTCAACAGGACGCCGGCCAGGATCACCGAGCCGGCGGTCGGCGCTTCCGTGTGCGCGTCGGGCAGCCAGGTATGGAAGGGGAACATCGGCACTTTGATGGCAAAGGCGAAGAAAAAGCCCCAGAACAGCCACCACTGAAGCCTGGGAGAAAAACCGGTTGCCGCCTGCAAGAGCGCGGGGATGTCGAAGGTATAGATGCCGCTCGTTTTCCCGTAGTTGAAGTAGACGGCCAGAATGGCCAGCAGCATTAGCACCGAACCCGCCAGGGTGTAGAGGAAGAACTTGATGGCGGCGTAGAGTCGACGGTCGCTCCCCCAGACGCCGATCAGGAAATACATGGGCACCAGCATCACTTCCCAGAAGACGTAAAACAGGAAAAAATCGAGCGACACGAACACCCCCAGCATGCCCGTCTGCAACAGCAGAAACAGAAGGTAATACTCCTTCTTGCGAATCTGGATGGCGCTCCAGGAAGAAAGAATCGAGATGGCACCGAGCAGAGTGGTGAGCATCACCAGTAGGAGGCTGATCCCGTCAATCCCCACGGTGTAGCGCGCGCCGATGGAGGGAATCCACTCGTAGTTCTCGACGAATTGGAAGCCCGGGGTGTCGGGACGGAACCACCAGAGGAGCGGAAGGGAGACGATCAGGCCGAGGAACCCGAACAGATTACCGAGCACGCGGTGCGCGTTGTCCCTCTCGCGCGGGATGGCGAGAGCAATGACGGACCCGACCAGCGGGGTGAACAGGACCACGCTCAGCACATGTTGTCGAAAGAATTCCATCGCCTCCGCCCCCACCTTTCAGCGCTTCCAGACTCGAAGGATCTCGAGGTGATAGCCGTAGTAACCGAGAAACACCAGCACGCCCAGAACGATGAACAGCGCGTAATTGGGCACCAGTCCCGTCTGCACCATGCGCACCGGGTAGCTGAAGAGCCAGACGATTCGCGCCCCCAGATTGACCAAGCCGTCCACGATCCAGGTATCCCACCAGATCGAGAGACGCGAGGCCATGCGTGTCAGCCAGCCAGCGCCGTCCACGCCCAGCCCGTCCACCACTTTCGCGTCAAAGCTTGCGAGCGTGGTGCCCAGGTCTTGGACGCGATTCACAAACAGCGCGTCATAGACTTCGTCCACGTAGTACTTCCGGTAAACCAGCTGGTAGAGCCTTCTCCAGCGCGAGGCCAACTGCTCGGGCAATTCCGGCCGCTCAAGGTAGAACCGCCGCGCCAACCCGATGCCCGCTAGCGCGATGCCCACCGAAGCGATCGCCAACAGATACTCAACTGAGCCGCGATGCGCCGCGGCACCCGCCTCGCCGTGCTCAAAGCCGTGAGGCGCGATCACAGGGGCGAGGAAATGCTCGAAGCGCCCGCCGATGCCGATCCACCCGCCCACCACCGAAAGGACTGCCAAAACCATGAGGGGGCCGGTCATCGTGCCGGGCGACTCGTGCACGTGGTGCTCGGCCTCCGGCGGCACGCGCGAGGGACCATGAAAGGTCATCAGGAACAGCCGGAACATATAGAAAGCCGTCATCCCGGCAGTCACCAAGCCGATGACCCACAAAAGGCGGCTATATTCGAAGGTCTGGCCCAGAATCTCATCTTTGCTGAAGAAGCCGGCGAGCGGCGGGATTCCAGCAATGGCCAGGGTGCCCGCCAGCATGGTGAGCCAGGTGGTGCGGATTTTCTCCGCAAGGCCACCCATCCGGCGCAGGTCCTGCTCGCCTGAAAGCGCATGAATCACGCTGCCCGCGCCAAGAAAGAGCAGCGCCTTAAAGAAGGCATGCGTCATCAAGTGAAAGATGCCGACCGCAAACGCGCCCACGCCGCAGGCCAGGAACATGTAGCCAAGTTGGCTGATCGTCGAGTAAGCAAGCACGCGCTTGATGTCGTTCTGCACCAGGCCGATCGAGGCCGCATAGATGGCGGTGAGTGCGCCGATGACGGCAACAACCTCGCACGCCACGGGGGCCATCTGGTAGAGGGCGTTGTGGCGCGTCACCATGTACACGCCCGCGGTCACCATCGTCGCCGCATGGATCAGCGCGCTGACCGGCGTGGGGCCCTCCATGGCGTCTGGCAGCCACACGTAAAGCGGGATCTGGGCCGATTTGCCCGTGGCACCAACAAACAGAAGCAGCGCGATGGCAGTCAGCACCGGGGCGCCGACAACGAAATGGCCTTGAGCGATCGCCGTGCCGAACTCGGTGAACTTGATCGTGCCGAGCGTTCCCACCGTCAGGAAGATCCCCAGCAGAAAGCCGACATCGCCCACGCGGTTGACGAGGAAGGCCTTCTTGCCGGCGTCGGCGGCCGACTTGCGCAGAAAGTAGAAGCCAATCAGCAGATAGCTCGACAGGCCCACGCCTTC
>DATFXF010000070.1:0-4399 GCA_035258565.1 Candidatus Acidiferrales bacterium | reverse complement strand
ACACGGCTGCGTCAGCAACCGGGGCGGTGAGCGGAGCGCATGGAGCCGCTTCGGGGGTACTCAACTCGAACAGCACCGGTGTGATCGGCCTCAAGGGTCTCTCGTTGGCCTCGGACTCATCCAGTTCGAGCCAGGGCTCGCTGATCGTCTCTTCAACGCGCAACGTTCACCTGGATAGCGGCACCCAGTTGATGCTGCGCGCCTCGGCGGAGGGCCAGGCCCAAGGCCAGGGCTCAGGCAAGCCCTAATTAACCAACCAGCTTAACGCTCAGCTCACACGCGGCGCCCGGACATTCCGGGCGCCGCTTTTCCATTTGCGGGGCAGCACGGCGGAGTCTCGCGCAGCCCCCGCCTCGCCCGGCGGGCTGGGCGCTCGGCTATCCGAGTGCCGGTGCTTGAGCCGGCAATTGTGTCCGCGACCGGCCATAAAGGGAAAGCGTCAACGCACCTAGACCCCAGAGAGTCACAGCACACCACACAAGGGCCTGCACGATGGGGATCATCGCGAGGACGCGGATCACCAGCAGGCCAAGGGCCAAGCGGCCCAGCACCTCGCCTCCTCCCGAGCTCGGCCCCAGTAACTTCTCGCCGAGGAAGAAACCTACAAAGACCTGGGAGGCATAGATGGCAGGCACGTAGAGCAGCAGGAGGGCCACGCCGAGGGGCACCCCGAGCACGAGAAGCAGAACGGAAATGAGTGCGAGGAGGACTCCGGCGAGGAGCACAATGAGGCCGAGACCAAACGAGAGACCGACCTTCTGGGTCGAATGGACTACGTTGGTAAAGAACCCCGGCATCAAGAATACGATCAACATTCCCAGCAGAAGTGCCGCCGCCCAGCCGAGCACTTGTCTCACGTAATAGCGCACGGTGCGGTAACGCGAAGGTCGATGCGCGATGTGAATCTCGAGCGGGCTCGCGAGCTTGGCCTCGGAAGAGACCTCGGGCGGATGCTGGCCCTCATAACTCGCCTTGCCCTCCATCTCCGCCGAGGAACCGATGGTGAGTTTGCGGGCTCGAAGCTGCGCGTTCCCCCCCACGAAACCGTTCAGGGTGGCCTTGCCGGTGAAGCTTGCGAGGTCGCGATTGATGCGCCCGTCCAGAGTCGCTTCGCTGGCGAACAGGAGGGCTCCGCCACCCACCTGCGACTTCTTCTCCAGTTCCACGTTTCCCGCGAACGCGCTGACATTTTTCCCCACCGGCGCAGTCAAGGAGAGCAGGCTGCTGAACCCGCGCACATTTCCGTCGACTGGGCCGTCAATGCGAATGAATTGTGCAAACGCGATGACGTCCCCGGTCACGTGGCCATTCACGGTCAGGCGGCGGCCGAAAAAGATCAGATCGCCTTCGACCTTGCCGTCGATCCGGCAGTTCTCGGCGCTGACAACCAGATCGGTCTTCACCGTCTCTTGTTCCGCGAGAGTGAAGGTGGGCCCCTTGCGGAACTCCGCCGCGCTGGCCGAAGGCGGCAGAGCGAGCGCGGCCACGAGCGCTCCCATCACCACGGAAACGGTCATCCAGCGGCGCCAGCCGCGGCGCAACAGGACGAAGGTCAAAATGCCAAGCGTGGCCATGGCCACAACTTCCAATAGATTCGTCATCGCTCCCCACCCTTTCCAAAAGACGCCACCGAAGAAGAGCATGGTCAGGAGATTTGTTTCTCCGAATCCTGCCTGGCTCAATTGCGCGCGCCACGGCTCGATCACGCCGGTCCACAGCGTGTAGGCAGCGGCAGCAGCGAAGCCGGACGCGACCATCCCGCCCCAGGGCACGGTTTCCCGCGCGGGCGCCACATCAAGGTGCGCCGGTACCGCTTCGTCTTCTTCGAGTAGCGCCCCCTCGAGCCAGCGCGATTCGCGCTCGAGCGCGCGCAGCAGTGCCCGGCACTCGGCACACTCGTCGGCGTGCGCGGAGAGCTCGAGCGCGCGCGAGCGCTCGAGTTGTCCCTCGAGATACAGCAAACACGTCATTTCATCGGCGTGCGACATCGTTCACCTCATGTAGCAGGGTCCAATGGCCTGGGAGTCTCATGCGTGGCTTCCGGCAGCCAGTCCCGCTGAGCCGCGCTGGCCGAGCGCTTCGCGCAACTGGTGGCGCGCCCGCAGCAGGATGACGCCGACAAACGCGCGGCGCACGCCCAGTGTTTCGGCAATCTCGTCGTAGCTCATCTCCGCGTAGTAGCGAAGTACGAGCGCCAGGCGCGCTCGCACCGGCAAGGTGGCCAGCGCCTGGCGTACTTCGTGGCTGGTGCGCTCCTCGACCAAACGCTCGAGCTGGCTGGGATCGGGGTGCTCGAGCGGCAGATGCTCGGCTTCGCCTGTCTCCAGGTCCTGCCGCACCCGCCGCCGGCGCAGGACGTCCCAGCAATGATTGGCCGCCACTTTGTAGAGCCAGGCACTGAACGGACGGCTGGGGTCGTACTGGCTGAGCTTCTGCCGAACCTTGAGAAAAATATCCATCGTGGCATCCTCGGCGTCTTCGCGGGCGGGTAGCGTGCGCCGGCAGAAGCGGAAGATGGCCGCGGCGTATCGCCGGTAGAGTTGGCCCCAGGCTTCCGGGTTTCCCGCCCGCGCCTGCGCGATTGCGTGGGAGAGCTCCGTCCGCTCCGGCGAACTCATCTCCTCAGGCCGTCTCCCTCTGCCCCTCATGTGATACGCACACCGCGAGAAAATCTTACCTGCCCAGGCCAGGAAAGCCCGTGTGCCTCGAGAAGGCCAGCCCCCAAGCAGGCCGCAGGCACTCTAACAAATCTGGGACGCATGCGGGGCTGTGCCGGCTTCTTTTTTCGGTCGGCGGTGCGATAGAGTGTCAGGTCTCCATAGAGAAGATGGGAGATTCCTTGAGCGCTCAGCTTCCCTCGATCGTGATTCTAGGGCGTCCCAACGTGGGCAAGTCCACGCTTTTCAACCGCCTGACGGGCGCTCGGCGTTCGATTGTGACCGACGAGCCCGGCATCACGCGCGACCGCATCTACGGCACGGGGCACTGGCGAGGACAGGCGTTCCAGGTGGTTGATACCGGCGGTATCTTGCCTGATGAGAAGGCGGCGCTGCCGCGCGCGATCTTCCGCCAGGCACAGGTGGCCATTCGAGCAGCCGCGCAGCTTGTGCTCGTCGTGGACGCGCGGGCAGGCGTGAATCCTCTCGACGCTGAGCTCGCGAGGCTCCTCCGCCGGGCCGGAAAGCCGCTGGCCATCGCCGCGAACAAAGTGGATACGCCCGGGCAGGCGGCGCTGGCCACGGCGTTCTACGAGCTGGGCCACGACATCTTCCCCATCTCGGCCGAACACGGGTTGGGCGTGGCCGAGCTGCTCGATGCCATCGCGCCCCGATTCACTTCGGCGGCCGCAGAGGGAAGCTCGGCGGGAGAAGCCGATGCCGTAACGAGCGTCGCCATCGTCGGGCGTCCCAACGTGGGCAAGTCCACCCTGCTCAATCGGCTGGTTGGCAGCGAGCGCGCGATTGTTTCACCCGAGCCAGGAACGACGCGCGATGCGGTGGATATCTTGCTGCGGCGCAACGGCCGTGTATACCACTTCATCGACACGGCAGGCATCCGCCGCAAGGGCAAAACGAAGCTCGTCGCTGAGAAGTTGAGTGTCGTCATGGCGCGCAAGCACCTGGAAGCCTGCGACGTGGCCTTGCTCGTGGCGGACGCCGAGCAGGGCGTCACCGCTGGCGATGCCACCATTGCTGGCTACGCCGGGGAGTCAGGCCGCTCGGTAATCATCGTGATGAACAAATGGGACCTGGCGCTCGAAGCGGCGGCGGAAAAGGCTGCCCAAGGATCAAAGGGCGCAGGAACGAAGCCGGACGCGGGCCGCCTCCGGAAGGAGTACGAACGGCTTGTCTACCGGCGGCTGAAGTTCCTCGATTACGCGCCGGTCGTCTTCCTCTCCGCCCTGACGGGCGAGCGCGTGGACAAGCTGTTTGGCCTCATCGACCGCGTGGCCGAGGCTCGCCGCAGGCGGATCACGACGGCTGAGCTCAACCGCTGGCTCGGTGACGTGGACCTTGAGCGCGGCACCTCGCCCGCCGCGCGCAAGGTGAAGATCTACTACGTCACGCAGGCTGGAACCTCACCGCCGACCTTCGTGTTCTTCACCAACCAGACTCGCCCCCTGCACTTCAGCTATGAACGCTTCCTCGAAAACCAGCTCCGCGCGTGCTTCGAGTTCACTGGCACGCCAATTCGCCTCCTTCAGCGCCTGAAACGGAAGAGGAGCCTGAAAGGCTCCTGAAATCGGTCCGACGCTGCCTGCCGGGGAGGGGGCTCCCCCGCTTATCACGATTCGTATTGGCCTCGCTCGCTGGCCCCAATTGACAGCAGGAAAATTCGGGGCATAGGATAGAGCGAGGGCGGGAGATGGATCAGCCGGGCGCAGAGCAAGTGTCAGGCA
>DATFXF010000069.1:0-3047 GCA_035258565.1 Candidatus Acidiferrales bacterium | reverse complement strand
CAGCTGCTGACCGACCACTTCGCGCACCCGGGCAAGGGTCGCGCTTCATCGTCGGTTCAGTTCGCACCGCTGCCGCGGCCTCGCAGCCCCTTGATCGACCGCACAGAAGAGCTGGCGAGCGCCCAAGATCTATTGAAGCGCGAGGACGTCTGTCTGGTGACGGTGACCGGGGCGGGCGGCGTCGGCAAGACGCGCCTGGCGATCCAGGTGGCGACCAATGTCGCCGCGCTCTTTGCCAATGGCGTGGCCTTCATCTCGCTTGCGCCGCTGAAAGATCCCGACCTGGTGATTCCGACCATTGCTCACGCACTGCATATCTCGGGAGAGGAAAGTCGATCACTGATGCAAAGTCTGCTGGACTCTCTGGGCACCAGTCAGCTGCTGCTCGTGGTGGACAACGTTGAACAGCTGATCTCGACGGCGGCTCCGCAGATCTCTCAGATCCTGCAACACGCGCGCAAGCTCAAAGTGTTGATCACCAGTCGCGAGCCGCTTCAGATCCAAGGAGAGTGGACGGTAATGTCCCACCACTCCCATTACCCGACCCGGTGGGTTCAGCATCGTCCGGGGACTGGTGGGGCTGGCCGAGATCGCTGCGATGCAGGGGCAGGCAGAGCGCTCCGGCTGGCTGTTCGGTGCAGCGGATCACCTCATGCCCTCTTCGGGCTTTTATCGAGATGCCTTGAACGAACGAGTCGCTCAGACCCGTAAGCAGCTGGACGCGGCTACCACGGCTACCTTCGAAGCCGCGTGGGCGGAGGGACAGGCCGCGACGCTCGAGCAGGCGATCGACAATGCCTCGCGAGAAGACGCCACATGAACGCTGAGGGACGTATTGGACTAGACTCTCGCGGGTGAGTTCGCCGTGCCGCTCCACCGTCCGAAAGATCAATTCGCACACTTTAATGCGGATTAGACGGTGGGACAGGGGAAGGCCACCATGAGTACCGGCACGCCACAATGGTGCGACCCGGATTTCGACGCGGCTGAGCGGTAGCGGCTCCTTGCTCGTTCCGTGATGTATTCACGTTGATGAGCAGTATTCGTCGCGACGTAGATGTGCGTGCACACCAGCGACGTGCACGCCCCACAGCGAGCCAAATAGCGAGAAACTGGCCATTGTTTTTTTATGACATTCTGTTTTGCTCTATGTGTCACCGATGCGCAAATTATCCGAGTCGGTGTTTAGGAGGTTGGCGATGAGTAAGACGGTTCGGCACACCAATTGGGTTGTGGTTCTGCTTGCATCAGGAGCACTCTTGGTTCTGATCGCGTTCGGAGCACTGGTGACGGCCCATTACTCCTCTTCCGATAAGGACCAATCCGAACGAAAGACCTCCAGCGTGGAAGCTGCGAAGGGAACAGTGCCCTCGAAAGGTACGTCAAAAGTTACTCATGCCCAGGCCAATGCTCATGCCAAAGCGGAACCTGGCAGCAAGGGGAGCAACACGAGCACGCGGCCTGGGGAGCCGGCGCGAACAGATCCCCTCTCCAGCATGACGCCGTAGGGCTGTTGACATTCGCAAAAGGAAGTCTGTGCCGCGGCGTGTGCCAACCAATGGCCCTCGGCACCACATAAGCCATCAATCTATTTGCCGCTGTAAAGCTGAGAAGGGGCACAGGTCTTCGCGACTGCGGGGGGGAGAGCTCCACAGCTTTGTTTCGGTTTTTGCAACCCAAACGGCGTGGTTGCAATTTCCCACGCCCCAGGCGTCCATCAGCTCGACCACCGCCGTGAATGCCCGGGGCCTCGGTCGTACTGGCGGCGAAGTCCGCGCGCAAAAGAGCGGTTGAGCTGGCACGGGCCGGCCGAGATGCGCCTTCGCCACAACAATCTAAACAGAATGCTAGCGCATTTCCGCGAGCGCTTTGTTAATCGTCCAGTTCAGCGCTGGAGGGCGCGTCACCTGTGAGGAGCACCCCTGCTGGCGCGGTGACGGTCGACCATCGATGACCGCCTTGAAGTTGGAGGATAATGGTCGTGGCGTCCTCACAACATGTGCTCGAAGTTGTCCGCAAGGATCAGGAGTTTATCCTGTACCGCGGCGAGCGCCCGGACCTAGCAGGCTCACCTTCTGTTCTTCTGCTGGTTCCTGAGTCGGAACGGCCGGCGCCGGAAACCCTGAAAAAATTAGACCACGAGTACTCGTTGAGGGACGAACTGGACTCGGCTTGGGCGGTTCGGCCACTAGCCCTCTCTCAGCAACGCGGACAGACAACGCTCGTGCTCGAAGACCCCGGGGGCAAAACTCTCGATCAAATCCTTGCTGGTCCCATGGAGGCGACGAGGTTTTTGCGCTTGGCCGTGAGTCTCGCAACCGCACTCACCGGGCTGCACAAAAAGGACCTAATCCACAAGGACGTGAAGCCGGCCAATGTCCTGGTTAACCCCACGACGGATCAGGTCCGGCTGATGGGCTTTGGTATTGCTTCCCGCCTTCCGCGCGAGCGCCAGGCGGCCGCACCTCCAGAATTCATCGCCGGAACACTTCCCTACATGGCCCCCGAACAAACCGGGCGAATGAATCGCTCGATCGATTCGCGGAGCGACCTCTATGCTCTCGGCGTCACGCTTTACCAAATGCTGACCGGGAGTCTGCCGTTCACGGCTTCCGATCCGATGGAATTGGTGCATTGCCACATTGCGCGACAGCCGGTGCCGCCCGGCGAGCGACTGAAGGGTATTCCAGGCTCGGTTTCGGCCATCGTCATGAAGCTGCTCGCCAAGACTGCGGAGGAGCGCTATCAGACGGCGGCCGGCGCGGAGAGCGATCTTCGTCGCTGCCTTGCTCAATGGGAAAGGCAGCACCGCATCGACGAATTTCTGCTTGGCGAACACGACACGCCGGACCGGCTGCTGAGTCCCGAGAAATTGTACGGACGAGCATCCGAAATCGACGCCCTGTTAGCCTCCTTCGACCGTGTGGTAGCCGGCGGCAGACCGGAGCTGGTGCTCGTTTCTGGATACTCCGGCATTGGCAAGTCCTCTGTTGTCAATGAGCTCCATAAGCCGCTGGTTCTGCCCCGTGGTCTTTTTGCATCAGGCA
>DATFXF010000068.1:0-7162 GCA_035258565.1 Candidatus Acidiferrales bacterium | reverse complement strand
ATGGGTGAGTTGGCAGTCAAGACTGGAGTCTGGCCGCTGTACGAGGTCGAAGAGGGTGTTCTGAAATTGTACGGCAAGACCAAGGAAATCGCCGAGGGCCGCTATAAGCGCTTTCCGGTGCGAGACTACCTGCTGAAACAGGGGCGCTTTGCACACTTCAAAGACGAGGACATCGACTACTTCCAGGGCAAAGTGGACGAGATGTGGCAGAAGTGGCTGATTCCCGGTGTCATCCCCTTCCTGAAAGAGGTGGAAACCGATCGCCCGCTTGCCTGACCTGACGGGAGGTGCGAACATGGTCGCAATTCCGACGGAGCGCAAGGTCGGGTTCGAATCTCTCCTCGATAACCGTTGGCTCATCCTGTTTTTCAGCGTTCTCAGCATGGTGGCGGTGGCCAACTTCCAGTATGGTTGGACGCTCTTTGTACAGCCGCTGCAGAAGCACCTGAGGCAGGAGCAGGCCCTCATCCAGGTCACGTTTACCGTCTTTGTTCTCCTCGAGACTTGGCTCGTCCCCTTCGAGGGCTGGCTGGTAGACAAGTTCGGGCCTAAGCTCCTCGTTATGCTCGGAGGCATCCTGGCCGGGCTCGGCTGGGTTGGAAGCGGGAGAGCGGAGTCGCTAACTGCTCTCTATACCTCCTACGCCTTCTCGGGACTGGGTGCCGGCATCGTGTACGGCACGGCGATCGGCAGCGCCATGAAGTGGTTCCCCGATCACCGCGGGCTGGCAGCAGGGTTGACGGCAGCGGGCTTCGGTGCAGGTTCCGCTTTCACCGTGTCACCCATTGCCAACATGATTAACACAGCGGGCTACCAGGCCGCGTTCATCCGCTGGGGCATCATCCAGGGAGCGGTTGTCCTGATCGCGGCACTGTTTCTCAAGTCGCCTCCCGCGGGCTGGATGCCGAAGGCCTGGACGCAAGCGCGTGGCGAGGAGGTGAAGAGACGCCAGTCCGCGGTAGATTTCACTTCGGGCCAGATGGCCTCCACACCTCAGTTCTGGCTCATGTACATGATGATGACGCTCGTGGCTACAGGAGGCCTGATGGCGGTCGCTCAGCTTAGCCCAATGGCCACCGACTTCAAGGTGGACAAGATCCCCGTCAGCCTGTTCTGGATCACGTTGCCAGCGCTGCAGTTTGCCCTTTCCGCCGACCGGCTGGTGAACGGGCTCTGCCGCCCGTTTTGGGGCTGGGTCTCGGACCACATCGGCCGTGAGAAGACTATGGCCCTGGCTTTCAGCCTCGAAGCCCTGGCCATTTTCGTGCTCATTCGGTTCGCCCGTAACCCCCTGCTTTTCGTCATCTTCAGTGCCTTCACCTTCTTCGGTTGGGGCGAGATCTTCTCGCTGTTTCCGGCCACTTGTGGCGACTTCTTCGGCCGCAAGCACGCCACTGCAAACTACGGCTTCCTTTACACGGCCAAGGGCACTGCCTCTGTCTTCGTGCCCATCGGGTCCGCCCTGGCGGCGGGCAAGGCTTTCGACTTCCGCGCCGATATCCTGCTCCTTTTGGGCGGAACACTAGTGCTGTTTGCGCTCTTTCTCGGCCCCACAGGGTTTCACTTAGAGCTGGGTCGAAAAACCAAGAGCATGCTACTCGCGGTGGCCGGCGCACTGGTGACTTACGGCCTCGTCCTTACTGTACTACCCAAGGTTTGGACTCCCTTCGCCGCCAGATTCACTTTGCCGAAGGTTGGGTGGCCAGGTGTGTTCCGCGTAGCTATCGCGTTCGATCTGATTGCGGCTGTGTTGGCCTTCTTTGTCCTGCGGAGGATGAAAGTGCCGTTTCTCCATGCGGCACCCGCTCTTGCGCCCCAATCGAAGGCGGCTGCGGCGTACAAGACATAGCCGTCGGCTCGAAGTGCGCGTGGCTAAGCGCGCGCGATCTTTCAGCCGATGGGCAAAAGACCGAACGGCAGATGTGGTGCACAGAGGTGGCGATCTGATCCGCGGGGGGACGCGGGTTATTTCACGCGGATGTACGTCTCCCAGAGCCGGTATGGGGACCGCGAGGTCCGGTTCTGGTTGAGGTACTCGTTCTAGACTAGATCAAGGGCTCTCGCCGAGATCGGCTGAGGCATCCGCGGCTCTCTATTCTTGTGACGATCGTGACACCGGTGGACGGATGGTTTGCGCGCCAGCTGCAGCGGTTCGCGCCGCACTAGGAATCTCCAGCGAGTAGACGCCTTCGGTCGAAGAACCGACCAGCAGAAGCTGAGCCGGCGCATCTGCTGTCAGCACGGAGAAGTAAGCCTCGGCGAGCGGGCCTTCGATGTGCTCCCACGTTCTGCCGCGATTGTAGGAAACGCGCAAGCCGCCCTTCGGCGTTGAAAGCACCAGGGCGTTCCCGACCACAACGAAATCCTGCACGACTGGCACCGGCAGAGTTAGCGGCTTCCAGCTCTTGCCCTCGTCGTCGGACGCATGGACACCGTAGTTATGTGCAATGAAGAGGGTGCCGTCTTCCGCCTGGTCGAGCCGCAACCGCGAGCGCGCTTCAAAGCCCAGATCCTCGAAGGTCCACTTCTTGCCGCCGTCCGGCGACACGGCCAGGCCCCGCGGCAAGGCCACCCAGATCCGGCTGCCGTCGGCGGAGAGCCGCACCGAATGCACGGGCTGCCGCGGAGGCAATCCCGTTGAGACGACTGTCCAGGTGGCTGCGTGGTCAGTCGAGGCCAGGAGTCCTTCTTGGGTGGCGGCCCACCACATGCTCCGTCCAAAGGCCATATCATTCACTACGGCCGTCAGCGGTCGTGTCAACGTTTTAGCAGGAGCAGACTTCGCACGAGGCGATTTTGCGCCACGCTTCGCTGCCGATGCTGCGCTCGCCGCTACCAGATCGCCTGTGCGCACCCAGGAATTGCGTTTTTCGTCGTAGTGCATCAGGCCGCCGCCCTCGAGCGCCCCCCACCACCCTCCCGGCGTCGCATAGACGTGGCGCAGCAGATGCGTTTTGAGTCCCGGACCGAGCGGTGTCCAGGTTTGGCCGCCATCATGTGTAGCCAGGATGGGGTCGGAAGCGTTGGTCAGTACGACGAGCATCCTCCCGGGATGCTCGCGGTCGAACGCCAGGTCCATCACCTGCCGGTGGTAGAAGCCGTTGTTCGTCGCGCGAAAGCTTCTTCCACCGTCGTCGCTGACAAGGATTCCTTGGCCTTCGACACCAATCAGCAACCGATCCGAGTTCTTCGGATGGATCAGCACGCTGATGATCGCCCAGTTCGCCGGTGTGAGGCGGTTCCAGACGCCGCCGCCGTCTATCGACTTCCACAGGCCCTCGGTCGTGGCCGAGTAAAGCGTCTGCGGATGCTGCGGATCCTGGCGGATCACGTGCGTGCGGCGCGCCGTAGGTGGAATGCCGTGGAATTTCGTCCACTTCTCGCCGCCATTTTCTGCCCGGTAGATGCCCGAGCAGGCGCTCGCGTATAGACGCTCGGGATCGGTGTTGTCCACGGCGATGCTCATCACATCGGAGTCGTCAATCATTCCGGTGTGAATGGGGACCCACTGGCGCCCGCCATTGTTCGTCTTCCAAGCCAGGTGGTAGGTGCCAGCGTAGACGACGTCAGGATTGCGCGGATCAATGGCCACGGAATCAAAGCTGCGGAGATTCTCGTCATTCGGTGGTGAGATGCGGGTCCAGGTTTCTCCGGAGTTGTCCGAACGGAAAAGGCCCGCAAGGGCTCCTGCAATCACGACCTCCGGGCGGCTCGGAGCCTGCGCGATGGCGCGGACCTCTTCCCCGCCGAGCCCGACCAGTCGCCAGGTGTGCCCACCATCCGTGCTGCGGAACACTCCACCACCGCCCGGGTTGAGCGTCCGCGTGGCGGCATAGAGCGTCGTAGGGTTGCGGGAGTCGACAACCATGGCCATCACCACGGTGTCGGTGCGGTTGCCAACGCGGCCTGCGAGTGCCCAGTGCTCGCCACCATCGTGCGAACCGAACACATGCCCGTCGGAAGTGCCCAGATAAATCAGCCGGGGATCGCCGGGATCAGCTGCGAGCGAACGAATGTCGCCTCCGGCCGGCCCCACAGCTCGCCAGGTTTGAGCGGCGAGCAGCTGGGCGACAAGAATCGCGAGGGATAGGACCCCCAGGCAACCAAACAAGTGTCTCCGCATCAAATTGCTCCTTGAAGCCGGGCAGCGCCGCTGGCCTAGATTACCACGCAGCTCAGAGGAGCGTATGACGGGGACGTGCAGAAAAGCTCCTGTTCAGGAGAAGGGTTTTCGGGCAGGCCGCCAACCTGTCCTTCCGAATACTACAGGCTATGGATGCGCTTCGTGAACCGACCAAGTGGGCCAGTGGGCCAGAAGGCCGAATTTGTCAGCTTCATGCGCCGGATCCTGCGCCAAAGATGCGCGCCAACTACGTCTGGACGAACCAAGGCCCATCAGAAGATATGCGCTCGCCGGTCGCTCTTGCGAAGGTGGCGGTAGCGATGGAATTCAAAGTAGACCAGCTTCTTGAGCGCCGTCCCCGCGCCCAAGGCATATCCAAGCATCTGGCCCGCTCCATCCACCGCCAAGCCCACGAGTAGGGCGGGCATAACACGCCATAGTAAATGAGTTGGGCGACCGGGATGGCGCAGTTCTTTGAGAATCCGCCGGAACCGTACCACGGGGATCAGCGGTGCGGCGAGCGCGAAAAGCAGCCTGCGCACGAGCGACCATTGCTCATTCCGGGCGCGAAACGCCGCAAACATTCGCCCGCATGGGAACTGCACCGATATCCATGAGAAAAGGCGCGTAAAGCTGACGTGGGAGATCTTAGCCCTTGGTTCTAGATACCATAGGGCAGAAGAAGCTCTCTTTTGTAGGAGCTGTTGTGACCAGGCAGGTAATCCATCTCTTTTCCTGGCGCGGGTTCGAGCCATGGACCGTAGGCAATGAAAAGATCGGCCCAGCCCACGATGCTGCCTGGATTTGCATTCCGTACGAGCGGACCCACGATGGCCCATGGTTGCTGGTGCGCCTCGGCCCAGTCGGTGTCGGGGTAAGAGTGATCTTCGGCCAAAGCGACGACCGGCGCGCGGGCGCGGCGAATGCCGGCTGCGTAGGTTAAACCTATCGACTGAATCGGTCCAATTTCGACCACGCACACCGGCGGAAGATCTTCCAGCTCCTTCTCGTCCAGATCGAGCGCATCGAATGAAGGGGCGACGATGACAACCTCCAGGCGGTTTCTGGCGGTCTGCGCCCGAAGATGCCGGATGGTCTTACGAATGGTTTGATAGCGGTCGGGGGTAATGAGAATCACCGGCATCGCTGGAGAACGGAGATCAGTCACGCTCGACTCCACTGAACGTCTTCTGATCGAACTGCGCCTCGCTGCTCCCAAGGCAAATCTGGGTCGACGTCGGGCGCAGCAACGATCTGTCATACGGCAAGTGCGGGAGCGCTGGCAAAAGCAGAGCGTGCTCGGCTAAAGCCGCTTGGTTGTCAGATTGATGAAAAGCGATTGAGGGAAACGGAGAATCCGAAGGTTTGCGTCTCGCTGGGACCAGGCCCGGGAAGGGAATTATCGGCAAGGCTCCTGTGCGGCGGGCCGAAACCCGCGTTCGAGCGCCTTCTCTTGAGTCATGTAGACGCCTGGCTTCACCTTCCCGTAGAACTTGCTCTCCGGGCAGTAATACAGTCCGGTTTTCTTATAGACCCAGACATTAACGATCTTCGCTGCAGTTACGGTGGGTGTCTTGAGCTGCGGCTGCCTCTCTACGCGTCCCTCCCTATCCAGAACCGGAGAAAGAATCAAGAAGGCGAGCAGGAGAAAACTACCGAGTAGGAGAAGATTCTGACAAGTGCGATAAGTCATGGCTGGTGGCCTTGCGTCCGCCCAACGACTGCGAATCGAGCTCCTAATGGAAAGCACCGCCAACAGACAACCCCGCTCCATCCGGGCAGCCCAATCCAATGCTCTCCACCTCACGACTTCGCCAGGCAAGGTGCCTTCCAAACCATTGGACTCCCATTGGTCGTTCCGTTTGCCCCAATCCCATTGAAAAATTGTGACTTAGTCGCTCGAATGATTCCCGACCCGATGCCAGCCCCTTCCGGTGCGGGGAGCTTATGTGCATCTCTTTTGCGCAAAAGGGAAGCGTTTGGGCTTGACGCCAACCGAATATCCAACCGACCGGACAGATCATAGCACAGCAATACAGCCCTTGGCGGCAGGAAGATTTTGGATCGGCTGTCGGGGCCGGCGTGCCGAGACATCGCGGCTGTGGTGGCCCTCGGCCCGTTTTCCCGGCCAACGTGACGCATTTCGTTCATCATTCCAGGAAGGTCTCAACCGTGGTGCAAGTACTCTGCACCGAGGTTATCTCTTTTTGCGTCCAGAACCTCGCGCACTTTGCCCGCCAGTTCATCCGGACTGAAGGGCTTCTCGATGAAAGCCGTTCCCGGGATGAGCATCCCGTAGTTGACGATTGCATCTTCCGTGTAGGCTGACATATAGAGCACTTTCATACCTGGGCGCAGACTCGCTAAGCGCTCGCCTAGCTCGTGTCCCTTCATCCCAGGCATGACTACATCGGTGAGCACCAAGTGGATCGGCCCCTGATGGCGCTCCAGCAGTTGAACTGCTTCCGCGGCGCTCTTCGCCTCAACCACAGTATAGCCTCTTATCTTCAGGAATTCGCGCGTCATGTTCCGCACCGCGTCGTCGTCTTCCACCACGAGGATGGTTTCGCCTCCCTCGAGAGACTCCGGCCGCGCCTTGGGTGTCTCGATCACTTCGATGGTTTCCTCAACGCGTGGAAAATAGATTTGAATCGTTGTGCCTTGGCCAAGTTGGCTCGAAACGGTGACGCATCCTCCACTCTGGGTTACCGTCCCGTAGACGGTCGCCAGGCCCAGTCCAGTTCCTTTGCTTCGGTCCTTGGTGGTGAAGAAGGGCTCGAAGATATGGGGCTGGATCTCGTCGTCCATCCCGCGCCCGGTATCGCGCACGGCCAGCATCACATGAGGCCCAGGTCGAACTCCGGCGTGACGATGCGCGAATGTCTCGTCGAGCTCGGCGTTCCTGGTCTGGATCGTCAACTCGCCCCCGCCAGGCATGGCGTCCCGGGCGTTGAATACCAGATTCATGGTGACCTGTTCCATTTGTCCAGGGTCGGCTCTTACCTGCCCCAGCCGTGGATCGAGATCCATAACCAGATG
>DATFXF010000067.1:0-2258 GCA_035258565.1 Candidatus Acidiferrales bacterium | reverse complement strand
GGAAACTCCAGACGTTGAGATTGCCCGGTGGCGAAAATCTTGACATGCGTCCCGCCTATGTCAACAACCAGCACGTTCAAATGGGAAGGCTCCGTCATTTTTCATCCGCAGAGAATCTTGAAGGTGTCATTCTTGGGGGACGATCAACCCCGGTTTTCATCTGGCCACCGCCTGTTTGAGCGCGGCACTCTTGGATGAGATCACCGTCATCAGTTCGTTCCAGGACTTAACGAACGACTTCGCCCCTTCGTCCTGGAGTTGGGCGGCTAGGGCATCGACATCAATTCCCACCTTAGCGAACTGCGCTAACACTTCCTCGCAGTCGCCACCGTCTGCCGGCAGGATCGTGCCCAATTCGCCGTGGTCCGCGAGGGCTTTCAGTGTACCCTCCGGCATCGTATTCACCGTGAAAGGCGCAGCAAGGGCTTTGATGTAGAGGACATCGGATGCTTTGGGATCCTTGGTTCCGGTGCTGGCCCATAGCAAGCGTTGAGGGCGTGTGCCGGCATTGAAAGCCCGCTGCCAGCGGGGGGAGGCAAGCAATGCGCGGTACGCTTTATAGGTACGTTTGGCCATCGCGATGCCGAGCTGGCCGCGCAGCGAATCAGGCACTTTGCCCATTACGGCGGAATCCCAACGACTGATAAATACCGAGGCGACTGAGCCGACAACAGGTCTAAGTCCGGCATCGATGCGCCGCTCGATGCCGCGCAGGAACGCCTCGGCGGTCGCCAGGTATTGCTCGCGGGAGAACAATAGGGTGACGTTGATCGGGATACCAGCGAAGATCGCCTCCTCGATAGCAGGCAGGCCTTCCTTGGTTCCAGGGATTTTGATGAACAGGTTAGGCCGTCCCGCCCGGGCGTGCAGATCCTTGGCTGCAGCCAGGGTGCTGGCTGTGTCGTGGGCTAGTAAGGGTGATACTTCCAACGACACCCATCCGTCCACACCGTCGGTGTGATCGTAGATAGGGCGGAATAAGTCAGCGGCCCGAATGATGTCCTCTAATGCCAGTTCAAAGAACAGTGGCTCGCCCAATTTGCCCTTACTCAGCTTCTCCCGGATCGCAGCATCGTAAGCAGAGCTGTTTTTGATGGCGTGGTCGAAGATCGTCGGATTCGAGGTGAGACCTGTCACCGAGAGTTCGGTGACGTAGCGCTTGAGTGTGCCGCTGTTCAGCAGGTCACGCGTGATGTTGTCCAGCCAGATGCTCTGGCCCAGATTGTGAAGCAATTCTGTAGCTTTCATCATGACTCCTTCAGTTTTGTGGCCCGCGAGAAAGCGGGCGGATCAATGAATAAGACTACGCCGGTTCACGTTTGTGACACGGCTTTGAACACTCTTCCTGCAGGCGGACCAAGAGCGGCCTTGGACCGGTTTGATGTTCTCGTCAAATCGCGCAGCCACTCGAAAGCCGAATCGGACAGCATATCTTCCGTGCAGCGCCAGCTCCAGTTACCTTGTGCCCGGCCGGGAACGTTCATCCGAGCCTCTTTGCCGAGGTTTAGCAAATCCTGCAACGGAGCCATCGCAAGCAAAGCCACAGAAGACCATGCCAGGCTCATCAACGCTAGCGCGGCTTCTTGACTCTGCGCCCCCGCCCGCTTCAGGTACTCCCACAGGTTCCGTCGTTGGTCATCTGGCAGATCCTCAAACCAGCCGCGAGTCGTAGGATTGTCATGCGTACCGGTGTAAACCGCGGTGTTGGCAACGTAGTTACTTGGGAGGTAGGGGTTATCTGAATGGCCGTCGAACGCGAACTGCAGGACGCGCGTCCCCGGCAGGTGAAACTCGTCCCGAAGCGCATAGACGTCAGGTGTGATCAGCCCCAAGTCCTCGACGATAAAGGGCAAGGAGCCGAATTCTCTCTCGACCGCCCGAAAGAAGTCGGCGCCGGGACCCGGGACCCACCTTCCCAACTGTGCAGTCTCTGCCCCGGCAGGTACGTGCCAGGCCGCCGCAAAGGCACGGAAGTGATCCAAGCGAACCAGGTCGACGTGGGCCAACAGCGACCGCAACCGAGAGATGCACCATCGATAGCCGGACTGACGCAGAACGTCCCAATCATAGATAGGGTTGCCCCAAAGTTGTCCCCGCGCACTGAAATAATCTGGAGGTACCCCAGCGACAACGCGCGCCCGGCGCTGCGCATCCAGCAGAAAAAGCTCCGGGTGAGCCCAGACGTCGCTCGAGTCTGGAGAGACGAAGAAGGGCAGGTCGCCGATCAAGCACAAACCCTTGGTGCGAGCATACGCCTT
>DATFXF010000066.1:0-15559 GCA_035258565.1 Candidatus Acidiferrales bacterium | reverse complement strand
ACGCAGGGTGGGAAACGCCATGACTAGACTCCTGATGTGAGACGTTGAGCAAAATGCCGTGTGATAGCGGCGACGAGCGCACCTGCGGTCGCCTCGTCGGCCTCGATTTCGACGGGAAGGCCCGCCGCGCGGATGGCGCTGGCGGTCGTCGGGCCGATCACCGCCAAGACCACGCGGCCAACAATATGCCGCAGCGTTTCCATGCCGAACTCCTCGACCAGGTGGCCGAAGGCGGAAGGACTGAAAAACGTGATCACGTCCACCTCGCCCCGGCAGATCGTCTCGGCCAGGCCCTGATCGAAGGAGTCTGGCCCGCTGGTCTGATAGGCGATCACATCTTCCACTTCGGCGCCACTCGTGCGCAGGACCGCTGGCAAACCCGGGGAACCGAGGTCGCTGCGCGGGAGAAGCACACGCTTCCCAGTGATCTGTGGTGCCAGCTCCTCGGTCAACGCTTCGCCGCGATATTCGCTGGCCACGTAGTCCACGCGCAGACCCTCCTTCCTGGCCGCCTCGGCGGTCGCGGGCCCCACCGCCGCGATCAGCAGCTGGGCTTCGGTGGAGATCTTGCCGTCCACCTGCGGCATTTTCCCGAGCAAGCGACACCGCTTGGCGAAGAACCGCACGGCGTTCTGGCTGGTGAAGAGGATCCAGTCGAACCTCTCGAGTCGACCGATGGCCCCATCGAGCCCCGCCAAGTCCGGCGGATCAGCAAAGGTTACCGTGGGCAGCGCCAGAACCTCGGCCCCGAGGCGTTCGAGTTCCTGCACAAACTCTCCGGCCTGCCCAGCCGCACGAGTCACGACGATGCGCTTGCCCCGAAGCGGCGCTTGTTCAGTGCTTGTCAACGTTCCTCCCCGCCAGCCTCAGAATGCGATCGGCTCCCGCCGCGACGAGCGATCGTGCCAATTCGCGGCCCAACACCTCAGGCCGCTCGAGGGCGCCAGCCGCCCGCTTCCGGACGCACTCGGCGCCGTCCATCGAAAGAACGCACGCTTCGAGGACCAGTTCCCCTTCTTCCCTGCGCGCCCAGGCCCCGATGGGAACCTGACAGCCGCCCTCGAGTTCCGCCAGGAGTGCTCGTTCGGCCGTCACTGCGGCGCGCGTCTCCGCGTGGTCGAGCCGCTCGAGCACGCGGAGCACCTGGGCGTCGCCGGCGCGGGCTTCGATCCCTAGAGCCCCCTGCCCCACCGCGGGCAGGCTGATATCGGTCGAGAGTACCTCGGTCATCCGGGCGCTCCAACCTAATCGATCAAGCCCTGCCTTGGCTAGAGCGATGGCATCGAACTCACCCTGTTCGAGTTTGCGCAGCCGGGTATCCACGTTGCCGCGCAGCTCGCGCAGGTCAAGATCGGGCCGGTAGTGGCGCAATTGGGACTGCCTGCGGAGGCTGCTGGTGCCCACGCGCGCCCCAGCCGGAAGCTCAGCGAGCTTGGCGCCAGACGCTGAGATGAGGCAGTCGCGGACATCCTCGCGCGGGCAAACAGCTGGCAAGGCAAGCCCCGCTGGGATCGCGGTGGGAACATCCTTCATGCTGTGCACCGCCAGGTCAATGCGATCCTCAAGCAGCGCGTCTTCCAACTCTTTGATAAAGACGCCCTTCAAGCCTATCTTCTGGATCTGGGCCTGCTCGAACCGGTCCCCAGAAGTCTTGATGAAAATGATTTCGGGATGGGCATCGGTTCCATCTGCCAAGAGGTCGCGGATCCTTTCGGCCTGCCACCTTGCCAGAATACTGCCGCGCGAGCCGATGCGCAGGGGTCTCAAGACTTCTTCCCGTCCAACCCGAACAGCTCTCGCAGTGCTTCGAGATCCTGTATCTTGCGGCGCAGCTCGCGCGGATTGCGGAGGCGGTCGGCGGGTTCAGCGAGGAGTTGATCGAGCAGCTCCTCCATCCGTCTTCTCACGCGCTCGCGATCCTCCGGCCGAAGGTGTTCGATCCGCTCGAGGCGTTCCTCGAGAAAGGCTTCACGCTCCTCGCGGAGCTTCAAGCGGAGCTGGCCCAGCAGCGCCGCCTGCTGGACGTTCGCCCGCCAGGCCTGAAACTTGACCACATGTTCCTCAACAATGGCCTCCGCGCGAGGGACTTCCTGTTCCCGCGCTTTGCGGTTTTGCTCGACGATCACCGTCAGGTCGTCCACATTGTAGAGGTAAAGGTTGTACAGCTCATCTCCCGCCGACTCGACATTTCGGGGCACGCCCAGATCCATGATAAACAGAGCTCGATTGGCCCGCGCGCCCATCGCGCGTTCGAGCATAGCGCGCGTCAAAACGCCCTCCCCGCTGACGGAGGTGATGAGAATGTCGGGTACCTCAAGGGCTTGAGGCACTTCCTCCCAAGCCACGACCTCCCCACCTACGTTGCGCGCGAGTTCCTCAGCGCGCTCGCGGGACCGATTGGCCACCAGGAGCCGGCCGATTCCACGATCGCGAACATACTCGACCACTTGCTCGCCCATGGCCCCCGCGCCAAGGATGAGCGCTTTGTGCCCGCGCAGGTCACCGAAGATTCGCTCCGCGAGCTTCACACCGGCCAAGGCCACCGAGAGCGGCCGCGCGCCAATCTCCGTTTCGGCTCGGACGCGCTTCCCCGCTTGGAGCGCGTTCTGGAACAGCCGGTTCAGGATCGGGCCGGTGGCGCCGTGCTCGAGAGCGATCCGGTACGCCTCGCGCACCTGCCCGAGGATTTCCGCTTCCCCCAGCATCATGGAATCAAGCCCGGCTGCAACACGGAACAGGTGCCGCACGGCGTCCTGATCGCGGTGCAGATAGAGGCGGCCGTTCAACTCCGCCGGCTCGAGGCGGTGGAACGAGGCCAGGAAGTTTTCCATCGTGCCGGCGCTATCCTGGACTGCCTCGTGGGGCACGCCGTAGAGCTCGCTGCGGTTGCACGTGGAAAGCACCAGGATCTCTTCGAGAATGCCGCGCGAGCGCAGCTCGTCGGCCGCACGACGTGCCTGATCAGGATTGAAGGCCACGCGCTCGCGGATCTCGAGCGTTGCCGTCCGATGACTCAGCCCGACGAGAACAATCTCCATCGGGCCCCTACCGCGCTCCTGCGGCCAGCTTTCCTTGCACGGCAGCCCTCACAAGTACCGGTGGTAATGCGAGAGATAGAGATTCACCACCGTGTAACTGAACAGCACAAAAAGAAAGTTGCAGACGCAGATCATCGAAGCCCGCGCACCGCGCCAGGTGGTGGTGCGCGCGAGCCAGAGGTATCCCGCGTAGAGTGCCACGATCAGCAGCGTCGCAATCTCCTTCGGGTCGGCACTCCAGTAGCGCCCACGGATGCGATTCACCCACACAAAACCCAGAACCATCCCGATGCCCAGCGAGGCCAGCCCGACCATGACGCTGCTCCGGCTCATCCGCTCGAGCACTTCGAGCGCTGGAAAACGCCAGAAGACGGTGCTGAGCCGGCGGTCACGCAGCACGCGGTTCTGGAGCAGGTAAATCAGGCTCAGAACAAAAGAAAGCGCGAAGGCCGAATAGGCCAAGATATCCAACGTCACGTGAAGAGCAAACAGGGCGCCGCGGGCCGGCGGCGGAGGTGGCGTTGCCGGCGCCAGGTTCGCAAGCACAAAGAGCAACAGCACGAAGGGGAGAACGAAAGGCCCCACGGAGCGCTGGCGGTGAAGGAGCTCGAGACCGAGATAGGTCACCGCCAGCAGCCAGGCAAACAAAGACATGGAGCCGTAGAGGTCCTGATAGGGCACCGAATGCACCCACCGAGAACGCTCAAGCAGGGCCAGGTAATGCACCAGCACGCCAGCCGCAAGCGTTAGCGTCGCCGCGCGACCGATGGGGCGCCTATTCTCGTAAAGAAACCGGACGTAGCAGGCCAGGCTCGCCGCATAGAAGCCGAGAGTGGCCAGGCCTAAGTGGGTCATCATCGGGGCCCCACCATCAGTGCAGCAGCCGTCGGAAGTGAATTGAAGTCCCGGATTTCTACCGCGCTATTATAGCCAATTCCTTTGCGCGAAAGCACGCTCTCGACGCGCGCAGATGCCAGTCGATCTAAATGGCAGTTCCGGGTCCTTCTGCCGGAGGCGAATATTCCCGAAAGACTTCGTAACCGAAGAAGTGAAGTGCAGGAAGAGGAGTTTTGTTATCATGCTAAAGGTGAATTCTTAACGATGTCTCGGATCTCTGAAGAGAGCGTTTCCGAAGACCGCAGGGCGCTCTTTCTGCGCGCATGCGGCTCAGAGTCCGTTGAGCGCGTGCCCGTCTGGATCATGCGCCAGGCCGGCCGTTACCTGCCCCAATATCGAGCCATCCGCCAGAGGCACTCATTCCTGGAGGTTTGCAGGACTCCGGAGCTCGCCGCCCAGGTCTCGCTGGAACCGTTTCATCTCCTGGGCGTAGATGCCGTGATCGTCTTCTCTGACATCCTCATCCCAGCGGAGGCGATGGGGATGGCCGTTGAGCTGACCGATCGAGGGCCTCTGCTCCCCGACCCGGTTCGCACCTTGAGTCAGGTGGAAGCACTGCGCGATTTCGACCCCGAGCAGGAAACTGGGTTCGTCGCTGAGACCATCCGGCAACTGCGCCGCGCGCTCGGAGCCCACGTGCCGGTGATCGGCTTTGCCGGCGCGCCATGGACGCTCGCTTGCTACCTCGTGGAGGGCCGATCCTCGGATAGCTTCCCGGCGGCCAAGCGATTGCTCTATACAGAACCACGGCTTCTCGGGCGGCTGCTCGAGAAGATCGCGCGGGTTACCGCGCGCTATCTCCAAGCGCAGTTGGCCGCAGGCGCCACCGCAGTGCAACTGTTCGACACTTGGGCGGGTGAGCTGAGCCGGCTGGATTACTGCAACTTTGAGCTGCCCGCGACGCAACTGCTGATCGCGGAAGTGGACCCCGGAAGCACGCCCGTCATCCTGTACACCAAGGCGTCGGGGCATCTGCTGGGCGATGTGGCCGAGACCGGCGCCGGAGTGCTGAGCGTGGACTGGCGCGTGGACCTCGCGGAAGCACGGCGGCAGCTCGGCAACCGCGTCGCACTCCAGGGGAATGTAGACCCGTGCGTTTTGCTGGGCCCCGAAGAAGGAATCCGCCAGGCCGTTCGCCAGGCCATCGAGAAGACCGCCGGTGTGGGCCACATCCTCAACCTCGGACACGGAATTCTTCCTTCCACACCGGTCGAGGCGGCGCGCGCCTTCGTCCAAGCCGGCAAGACGACACGAGTAGACGCCGGCGCATCGCTCGGCCGCTTGAGCTAGGGACACCGACCATGGAAGAATCTCACGTTCCGCTCGAACTCGATCAGGAAAGCTTTCGCATCTCCGAAGATTTTCTCCAGAAGTACAATCGGCCAGGCCCGCGGTACACGAGCTATCCGACGGCTCCCGTTTGGCAGGAAAATTTCGGCCCCGACGACCTGGAAAGCGTCTTCGCTGCTGCCGACGCCGCCGGCACGCCGGTCTCGCTCTACATGCACATTCCGTTCTGCGAGAGCCTGTGCCTGTTCTGCGCGTGCAATGTCGTGATCGAGAAGAACAAGGAGATCGCTCCGCCCTACCTGAAGACTCTCGAACGTGAAATCGAGCATGTCAGCCGTTTCGTCTCCGGGCGGCGGCCGGTGATCCAGTTCCACTGGGGCGGCGGCACGCCGACGTATTTGAGCCCGGTGCAAATGGAAGAGTTGTTTGGCTACACGCGCGAGCGATTCTTGCTTGCGCCGGAAGCGGAAATCGGCATCGAAGTGGACCCGCGGGTCACGACTCGCGCGCATCTCGAGACCGCGCGACGCCTGGGCTTTAATCGCCTGAGCATGGGCATCCAGGATTTTCATGCCGAAGTACAAGCCACGGTCCGTCGCATTCAACCCTTGGAGATGACGCGCGAGACCCTCGCTGCCGCCCGGCACCTTGGCTTCGAGAGCATCAATGTGGATCTCATTTACGGCCTGCCGCACCAGACCGCCGAGCGATTCGCGGTGACGATCGATCAGGTGCTCGCGCTCCAGCCGGATCGCGTGGCCATGTTCAGTTACGCCCACGTGCCCTGGTTGAGGAAACAGCAGGGCGCCTTCGAGAAGGATCTGCCGGAGGGCATGGAAAAATTCCGCATCTTTCGCACCGGCCTGGAGAGGTTTCTCGAAGCGGGCTACCTCTACATCGGCATGGACCACTTTGCGCGTCCTACCGATGAACTAGCGCTGGCGCAGAAGCAACGCACATTGCACCGCAATTTTCAGGGCTACACCACCAAAGCCGGAGCCGATCTCTATGGCTTGGGAGTCAGCGCGATCAGCGGCATCGGCAAGGCCTACGCACAGAACGACCGCGACCTGCGCGGCTACCGGTCCCGCGTCGAGAGCCGCGGCATGGCTACCATGCGCGGCTACCGCCTGACGCGCAACGACGCCATCCGCCGCACCGTCATCAGCCGGCTGCTCTGCCACACGATCGTGCGTAAGCCCGAAATCGAGCGGGAGCACGGCATCTCGTTCGATGAATATTTTGCGAAGGAGCTTGAGCGCTTGAAGGATTTTGCGGCCGACGGGCTGGTGCGGCTCAGCCCGGACGAAATCCGCGTGACGCTGCTGGGCCGGATCTTCATCCGCAACGTCGCCATGGTCTTTGACCGCCATCTGGAGCAGCAGAAACCCGAGAGCCGCCCGCTTTTCTCCAAGACCCTCTAGGGCGCTCGCGGCCGAAACTCGCATCCTGTGCGCACCATCGTCATCGGAGGAGGCATCTCCGGCCTAGCGTGTGCCTACCGGCTGCGCGAGCAGGGGATCCCCGTCCTGCTGCTCGAAAAGGTGCAGCGCATCGGCGGCGTGATTGAGTCCATTCGGAAGGATGGCTTTCTGTTCGACCTTGGCCCGCAAAGTTTTTCCCCGACCGAACTCCTCTCTGAGCTGATTGCCGCACTCGGGTTAAAGGCCAATCTGCTGGAGGCCGACGCACGCGCAGCGCGATACATCCTGGTGCGCGGGCAGCTCGTGAGCGCTCCGCTCGCTCCGCCGGCCCTCCTGACCACTTCCCTGCTCGGCCCCCGCTCCAAGTGGCGGCTTCTCTCGGAGCCCATGCGCCGCTCGCGACCCCCTGAAGGCGATGAATCGGTGGCCGACTTTGTCCGGAGAAAGTTTGGTGAAGAAGTTCTAGAGCGCTTGGTGGGCCCGTTTGTCTCTGGCGTCTACGCCGGCGATCCAGAAGAGCTAAGTCTGCGGAGCGCGTTCCCCGCTGCCTACCGTTGGGAGAAAGAGTACGGCAGCGTGATCCGCGGGGCGATGAAATCGCCCCCGGGCGGCGAGAAACGCCGGCGCACGTTGTGCTCATTTCCGGGCGGTATGGACACGCTCGTGCGCGCGCTGGGCGAGAAGCTAGGCGAAGCGGTTGAGTGCGGCGTCAGTGTGATTTCGGTCTCCCGAGGCAAGACGAACGGTGCATCGCAGTTCGAGTTGCAGGTCGATGTCCAGGGCCGCAGGGAGCACCTCAGTGCCGACGTAGTGATTGTGGCCACGCCCGCCTACTTGGCCGGACGCATCCTCCGTGGAGTATCCCCTTCCTTCGCGGACCCGCTCGCGCGCATCACATATGCTCCCGTCGTCGTCGTCCCGGCGGGCTACTGCCGCGAGCAAGTTGCCCATCCACTCCGTGGTTTCGGCTTCCTGGTACCGCGTGGGGAAGGGCTGCGGCTGCTGGGAACCATCTGGAACTCCTCGCTCTTTCCCGGACGTGCTCCCGAAGGGAAAGTCGTGCTCACCAGCTTCGCCGGCGGTGCGACCGATCGGGAGTTCTGCCAACTGGATGACGCGCAACTGGCCGACCGAATCGGCCAAGAACTGACTGGCATCCTCGGTATCAGCGGGGCACCGGTTGCCCGCCTCGTCCACAAACATGCGAACGCGCTGCCGCAATATAATCTGGGCCACGGGAAGATTACCGCCGCGCTGAGGGAACTCGTCGGCAGGGTTCCGGGACTCTTCCTGACCGGCAATTATCTCGAGGGCCCGGCCCTTGGCGCGTGCATCGAGCAGGGCTTCGAGACTGCCCATTCTGTCCAGCGCTATCTCGCCTGCCGAGACGAAGGGGGCCTCCCGCGCGAGCCTGACCGCAACATCATTCTCGGTCGCCAAGGAGGCCGGGGATAGAGCACCCGATCGATCGGGGCCGCGAGGGGCGCCTTACGCCCATCTGGGCGGGTTGCTCGACCGTATTACTCGAGGGGAAGAGAGCCAACTAGTGGCCGTGCAGCCGTCTGATGCGGAGTTGATGGAGCAGCTCATCCGGAGGGAACCGCGGGCGCTCGAACGCCTCTACGACCGTTACGCGCGGCCCGTTTACTCACTGGTGCTTCGGATTGCTCAGCAGGCGGCTTCAGCCGAAGAAATCGTACAGGACGTTTTCCTTCAGCTCTGGCGCAACGCTCACTCTTATCAGGCAGCGCGCGGACCGCTCGAGCCCTGGCTGTTCACCCTGGCGAGGAACCGCGCGCTCGACCACGTGCGGCTCAAGGGGGAAAAGCAGCGCCGCCGGGAAGAAACCCTCGACGAACACCCCTTCGCCTCGGGCGCGCCGAACCCGGAACAGCTCGTGGACCGCGAGCGGCGCGCGGAACGCGTCCGCCGCTTGATGGGCTCTCTACCTCCACAGCAGCGGCAGGCCATCGAGCTGGCATTCTTTGAGGGGATGACGCACACCGAAATCGCCGAGGCACTAGGCGAGCCGCTAGGTACGGTGAAGAGCTGGATCCGCACGGGACTCTTGCAACTCCGGGAATCTCTCCGAGGGGCCTCGTGAGCGACTGTGCAAGACTAGCCGAGCTCTATGAGCCTTACGCGTTGGGCGTACTCGACGCCGACGAGCGGTCCGAGCTCGAAGCTCACCTCGCGCGGTCGTGCCCCACCTGCACCGCGGAAGTCGAGCGGGCGCGTTGGGTGGTCGCGCAACTCACTTATCTTGCCCCGGAAGCGAAACCTCCCGCCGCCTTGCGAGCGAACGTCCTGAAGGCGGTCGCCCGTCCAAGCGTCCCCGAGCCGCGGCAGAGCTGGGTTCCCGCGTGGGCTTGGGTCGGTGCGGCCATGCTCGTGCTGCTGGCGGTTTTTTCTTTGTGGGAGACACGGCGGATCAAACGAGAGCTCCATGCTCTCGAGACTCAGCTCCGCACGGTGGAGGGCCAGAGGCAGGTGCTCGAACGAGATCGTCAACGCTACCAGGAGGTGCTCGACATTCTTTCCGCGTCGAATACGAAGGAGTTGGAGTTGAAGCCCGCTGCAGCCAATCGACTGCCCCCCGTGCGCGCTTACTGGAACCCAGGACTCGGGCTCGTGGTTTCCGGCGGTCAGATTCCTACCCCAGCCGGCGACCGCACCTTCCAGCTCTGGGTCGTGCCGAAGAAAGGGAACCCCATCAGTGCGGGCGTTTTTCGTCCGGATGCCGGCGGGCAGGTGCTGCACATCGCGAAGCCCGATGCGGACATGGCCGCTGCCGCGGCACTCGCCATCACCGAGGAACCCGCCGGCGGGCGTCCCCAGCCAACAACCAAGCCTCTTTGGGTGGGACCGCTCGGCTAGCGCCGGCGCAATGCGCGGCCGGGGAGTACCCCAGTAAACTCCCCGCTGTCGATCACTACCTTGCCGTTGACGATGACATACTTGATTCCGCGCGCGAGGATCTCAGGGTCTTCGTAGGTGGCGCGGTCGGCGATCGTCGCCGGGTCGAAGGCGACGACATCGGCATAGTAGCCGCGGCGGAGCAGGCCGCGATCAACGAGGTGAAGCGTCTCGGCCGGGAATGCGCTCGCAGCATGAATCGCGAACGGCAATGTGAGCAACCTTTTCTCGTAAACGAACAGGCGCAGCTTCCTTGGGTAGGTGCCGTAGAGTCGCGGGTGGCCGCGCGAGCCATCTGAGCCGGTCATGACAAAATTCTGGCGCATAAAGCGCTCGAGGTCGTCCTCGCGCATGTTGAAGGAGGCGACCGCGAGTGCGCCCGTGGTGTTCGATCGCGTGTATTGGCGAATGATTTCAAGAGCTGTTTCCACCGGGCTCTGGTTCCGTTCGATCGCCACGGCCCCGAGCGTTCTCCCGCGCAGCTCCGGCGCCTGCGACGAAGTGAACCGAAGCGACTCAGGCCCGCCGCGGCGCGCCAGGTTTTCTCGAACTTCCTTCAGCAAGCGGGGCAGTTGGGTGGCATCGTCAAAAAGCGCCAGGAGCCTCTCCCGGCTGAGCGCCCCGGCCCAGTGAGGCATGAGCGAGGCAACGAGATTCGACCCGGAGGCAATGTAGGGGTATTGGTCCGCGGTGACGTCTATTCCTTCCGCGCGAGCTCTTCGGATCAAAGCGATGGCTTCCGCGCTCTTGCCCCACACCCGGGGGCCCAGCGCCTTGATGTGGGAGATGTGGACGGGAATCTTCGCTTCGCGCCCGATACGGATCGTCTCCGCGATGGAAGCCAGCAGGCCGATGGAGTAGGAATCTTCGTCGCGCATGTGCGAGTCGTACACGCCGCCCAGCGCGGCCGCTACCTTGGCGAGCTCGATCACCTCTTCGGTCTTGGCGAAAGCACCGGGAACATAGAAAAGCCCGGTGGAAAGTCCGAGCGCCCCTTCGCCCATGGCCTTCCGCACGAGCGCTTTCATCTGCTCAAGTTGGTCGGCAGTCAGCTCGACATCGCCGCTGCCCAAGACCAGCTGGCGCACCGCGCCATGGCCTACGAGCACGCCGACGTTCGTTCCGATGCCCTGTTCCTCCCACTGTCTTAGAGCCTGGGCCACTTCGGGCGAACCGCCGCCGTCGTTTCCGACAATCACGGTGGTTACCCCCTGCATCAGGTAGTTCAGATTGCTCCTCCGCTGGGGATCGGAGAGGTCCGCGCCAGCGTGCGTGTGCGGGTCGATGAACCCCGGTGCAACGATGAGTCCCTCGGCGCGAATGATTCGCGCGGCACGCAGCCCCGCCTTGCGCGCATGGCCGATGAAAGCGATGCGGTCGCCGCGGACTCCGAGGTCTGCCCTGGTGGGCGAGGCCCCTGAGCCATCCACGATCATGCCCCCCTCGAAGAGCAGGTCCAGCGCCTGTTCCTGCCGAGGGGCTGCCAGCTGGGCCTGGAGGGGGGTCGCGGCCGGATGGCCCTCGCCTCGCTCGCGAGAAAGCTGAGGCCAGAAGGTAAAACTCAGGCAGAGCGCAAGACGCAAGCACACCGAGCGGCGCATCTGTGTTTCGCTTGCCTGTTTTGCGTTCACTGGACACAGTCCGCGAGAGCGTCGGAAGACCTGCTCAGCGTCGGGCGCGCTTGTAGCGCTGTGCCAGGCGGATGCGTCGGCGCGCGAGCGCATCCCGATAGCGGCGCCGGTCCTCTGCGCTCTCCGGGAGAAGCGCCGGCACGGGTTGGGGGCGACCCGTCTCGTCAATGGCCACAAAGGTGACGTAGGCGGACGTGGTGTGCTTCCGCTCGCCCGAGAGCACATTTTCGGAAAAGACCTTGACGCCCACCTCCATGGAAGTGCGGAAAACGCGATTGACGCTCGATTTCAGAATGATCAGTTCGCCCACGCGGATGGGGTTGCGGAAGTCCACGTAGTCCACCGAGGCGGTGACGACGTAGCTGTTGCTGTGGCGATGTGCGGCGATGGCGGCAGCGATGTCCACGAGGTGCATGACGCGCCCGCCGAGAATGTTGCCCAGCGGGTTCGCATCCTGTGGCAGGACCACCTCCACCATCTCCGTCCGTGAAACGCTCGGGCGCTTCCCCGATCTGGCCACCGTGCCATTTCCTCGCGCACGCGTTCTCGGTCCCGCAAACAGCGGGATATGATACGCTGTTTCGACCGATGACCCAACCGAAGAAGACCCGACGCGAGGTGCTTGAGGAGTTCGCCGCGGCCCATCCGGACGATCCTTTCGCGCGGTATGGCCTGGCGCTTGAATGCGCGAAGGGCGGCGACCATGAAGCGGCCATCGCGCACCTCCGCCAGCTTCTGGCCGAACACCCGGATTACGTGGCCGGCTATCAGCAGCTCGGACAGTTTCTGGCACGGCTCGCGCGCAGCGAGGAAGCTCGCCAGGCCCTCATGGCAGGCATCGCAGCGGCCCAGCGAGCCGGAAATCAGCACGCCCGCACGGAGATGGAAGCACTCCTGAGCGAGCTGCGCTGAGACCCCCGCGAGGGCCTCTGCATCCGCTTTCTGCGCCACGACTCGCTCGCCCCGGTTCTGTTATCATCGTCCCGGGCCCAGGAGCATGGCCAGCAAACGCATTCCACTTTTCCCACTCGACGTTGTACTCTTTCCCGACACGCCTTTGCCGCTGCATATCTTCGAGCCCCGTTACAAACTGATGATTCGAAGGTGTCTCGAAAATCACGGCGAATTCGGAATCCTTCTCGCACGTGCGGACGAGATCGCTCCGGTGGGGTGCACCGCGCAAATCGTCAAGGTTGTCAAACAATATCCGGATGGCCGAATGGACATCCTGACGGTTGGGCAGAACGCCTTTCGCGTCGTCGACCTGATCAACGAGCAGCCTTACCTGGAGGGTGAGGTGGAGTATCTGGACGATGAGGAAGGTTCGGTCACCCCGGAAACCCAGCAGGAGCTACTGAAGCTCTATGAGCAGTGCCACACGCTGATCTACGGTCGAGCCCCACGGCTGCCGGAAGTGGATGCTGGCTGTTCGGTCACCTTTCAGATCGCCGCCCAGCTGCCACTGGAGGTGGAAGCGAAGCAAAAGCTGCTCGAAATCCGCGCCGAACCAGAACGGCAGAGCCACCTCCTCAGGCATTTGAGCGAGTGGCTGCCGCAACTCACGCGCCTGGAGCGCTCGCGAGCGAAAGCCGGCGGAAACGGTCACGGACTGCGGTGAGAGACGTTCACAGGCCGCGAGCATCCGGCAAGCAACAACCCGCCATCGGCCCTGTTCATCTATAATGGAGCCGAGAGGTGAACGCGGCCCATTGGGCCTAGGAATCCGGGAACCCCATGACCACCAACCCTGAAACGCTCGGTCAACTGCGGAACAGCCGCTGGGCCGAGCCGCGCCTGGCCACGCGGAGTGTCAAGGATGAAATGCGGGAGAATCTCCTGTGCGAAATGAGCAGCCGGGGAACACTTTTCCCTGGCATTCACGGCTACGAAGACACCGTGATCCCGCAGATCGTCAACGCCATTCTGGCGCGCCATAATTTCATCTTGCTGGGCCTGCGCGGGCAGGCTAAGAGCCGCATCCTGCGCGGCCTGACCCGTTTCCTCGATCCGGAAATCCCCTTCGTGGCCGGCTGCGAGATCAACGACAATCCCTTCCGACCGATCTGCCGCGCCTGCCGGGATCGGATCGCGGAAAAGGGCGACGCCACGCCCATCGCCTGGCTGTCCCGCGAGCAGCGCTATGTGGAAAAACTGGCCACGCCGGACGTGACCATCGCCGACATGATCGGCGATGTGGACCCCATCCGGGCGGCTCGCGGCGGGCGGGACCTCTCGGACGAGCTGACCGTCCACTACGGCCTGCTGCCCCGCGCGAACCGCGGCATCTTCGCCATCAATGAGTTGCCTGACCTTGCCGGCAAGATCCAGGTGGGGCTGTTCAACATCATGCAGGAGGGCGACGTCCAGATTAAGGGGTATCCGATCCGGCTGCCGCTCGACGTTCTGCTGGTCTTTACCGCGAATCCCGAGGATTACACCGCCCGCGGCAAGATCATCACGCCGCTCAAAGACCGCGTGGGATCGGAGATTCGCACGCACTACCCGGCGACGATCGCCGAGGGCCTGGCCATTACCACGCAAGAGGCCTGGACGAGTCGCGACGGCAACCGCCGGCTCGAGATCCCCAAATACATCCGCGAGGTTATCGAGGAAATCGCCTTCCTGGCGCGGGAAGACAAGCGCATCGATCGCCGATCGGGCATCAGCCAGCGCCTGCCCATCGCGAGCCTGGAGAGTGTGGTGAGCAATGCCGAACAGCGCGCCGTGCACAACGGCGAGAGCGTTGTGGCGGCGCGCGTCGCCGACGTCTATGCCGCGATTCCGGCCATGACCGGGAAGATGGAACTCGAGTACGAAGGCGAACTCCGCGGGGCCGAAAACATCGCGCGCGAGCTGATCCGCGCGGCCGTGGGCAAGATCTTCAGCAACTACCTTGGGGAGGCCAACCTCGAGACCGTCGTGCAATGGTTTGAGATGGGCGGCGAATTGAAGCTTCCCGACACGGTCTCGGCCACGGAAGCCTTGAGCCAGTTGAAACGCATCCAGGGTTTGCTCGAGCACATCGAGCAGCTGGGCGTGAACGGGAAGGCGGAGGCGGCGGTCAAGAGTTCCGCGGCGGAGTTCATCCTGGAAGGCCTGTGGGCGCACAAGCGCATCAGCCGTAACGAAGAGCGCGGCTTCCATGTGGAGCGGCCGAAGCCAGTCGAGCCGCGCGAGCCCCACGGCCGGCCCCCCCGCCGACAGTACAACTAGGGAGCACGATGAAGTTCATCCGCTACTCGCGATACACGGGCGAGCCGTCAGACTCGATCGACCTTCAAGAGCTTGTCAAGCGGCTCTCCGACTTTTTCCTCCAGAGCGGCTTCGAAGCGCAATACTACGGTATCTCTGAGCTCGATCCCCAACGCTCGATGGAACAGCTCCGGGAAGCGATTCTGCGCGCACTCGAGCAAGGCGACCTGCTTCCCAGCGAGCTGATGGATGAGTTGCTCGAAAATCCCGACCTGAGTCAGAACCAGCAGCTCCGCGAATTAATCGACCGGCTCATCGAGCGGCTCGCCGAAGAGGGCTACATCTCCCACCCGCCCCCGCAGGTAACTCCCCCGCCGGAAAAGATGCCGCGCGGGCAGATCGGTGGGCCAGCGGATGCGCAGGTTCACGCGCGCTTCGAAATCACAGACAAGACGCTCGATTTCCTGGGATTCAAGACGCTGAAAGACCTGCTCGCGTCGCTTGGCAAGAGCAGCTTCGGTCGGCACGACACCCGCGACCTGGCCACCGGCGTCGAATCAGGTGGCGTCTCCAAGCCTTACGAGTTTGGCGACACACTCAATCTGGACATTAGCTCGACGCTCTTTAACGCCGTCCGCCGCGACGGTGCGCGCGTGCCGATCGAGCTCGACTACCCAGACCTGATGGTCCATCAGTGCGAGTACCAGAGCTCTTGCGCGACGGTGCTGATGCTCGACTGCAGCCACAGCATGATCCTGTATGGCGAAGACCGCTTCACCCCCGCAAAGAAAGTGGCGCTCGCGTTGTCCCATCTGATCCGCACGCAGTATCCCGGCGATTCGCTGCAACTGGTTCTCTTCCACGACAGCGCCGAGGAAGTTCCACTGGGCGAACTTGCCCGCGTCCAAGTTGGGCCGTACTACACGAATACGCGGGAGGGTTTGCGGCTGGCCCGGCGGATCCTGGCCCGGCAGAAGAAGGACATGCGGCAGATCGTCATGATCACCGATGGAAAGCCCTCGGCCCTGACGCTCGAGGACGGGCGCATTTACAAGAACGCTTTCGGCCTCGATCCGCTGGTCGTGACCCAAACGCTCGAAGAAGTGGCCAAGTGCCGCCGCGCGGGCATCCTGATCAACACCTTCATGCTCGCCAGCGACTACAGCCTGGT
>DATFXF010000065.1:0-43697 GCA_035258565.1 Candidatus Acidiferrales bacterium | reverse complement strand
GCCTGCGCGACCTGGTGCTTGAGCGCGCGTATCTCCAGGACCAGCCCAACGATCTCCGCCGGATTCGGTTCGGGCTTATCCAGCAGGCTATCCAGTTGAGCCTGCCGGGAGGCAATTTGTTCCTCGAGAGGAAGCATGGTGGTCTCAAATTGGCTCAGCAGTTGTCGGAATTGCGCCGCCTGCGCCTCCGTAAAGCCCAGAAAGGAGACCAGCACGGCCGGGGGCGGGCACTGGCCGGTTGCATTCGGCGTCGTGACTTCCTTCCCGCTCACCTGGGGCGCCACAAGCGACAAGACTTCGAGAAACGCGATAGCAGCAAGTCGGTTCATTGTAGATTCCTCCTCGATCCTACCGCTAAGACACCGCCAACGAGCGTCTTGTTCACTGCTCGGTGCCTCACCCTAGATTGCTCAACCGCGTCGATCACTTCGAGCCTCTCCAGGCGCAGCTGTTTTCTGTCTCCTCGTATCTCCACAATCGCTCATGGACTCAGTTCGCCGCGCAGTACAACCCAGGCGACGACCAACCGCGGGAGAGGCCACGCATATGGTTGCCCGCCTACACCGCGGGTCCAAGTCAAAGTTCGATGCTTCCCTCATCAAATGACAAGCCAACTTCGCGCGTGCCATCACTAGCGTGGGCTTGTCCGACTGTGGCGAGTTCGAAAAAGTGTCACCTGGAGGGTGCGGTCACAGCAATTACGGCAAGGTTTTGCACAAAGCGGGAAAGCGCGGGAACTCTGTTGAAGTTTGAGGTCTCGTTTTTCCGCCTATCTCTCAACGTATCAGAGAGTCTCACGAATGGCACAGAGATTGCGGAGATTCTGAGTGGAGATCAGGACCAGCCCCTTGTCGAGACATTTGCACCATGGACGCCGACGGAAACATTTCAAAACGCGGGCAGCAGTTGCCGGTTTCGTCCTGGCAGTTTTAGCAGTACTGGGACTTTTTCTGATCGCTTCGCACACCCCTGGGCCGAGAACCGAGCCCATTCTCACGGAGAGCGCGAACAACAGACCTCTCGATTTCAGCGCTTCCATATCGATTGAGCCTGACAGTAAGGATCGGCATCGCCAGGTCTACCCCTACTCAGTCGTTGGCGGAGGCGTGCGTAGCCCCGAGGAGTTGAAGCTCGCGATCGCGAAGGATCCGATCGTGGCCAAACACTATGCTGGATTCGACTCCGAACACGCCCGCGTGGTGAAGCTTCGTGAAGACAAGCTGGCTTATGTCTCTTATCGTTTGGGCAACAAGGTCTTTTGGACGATGAAGAAGATGCGGCTCGCGAAAGGTGAGTCTTTGATCACCGACGGCAAAAGTTACGCAAGAACCCGGTGCGCGAACCGCGTCTCGGAAAAACCCCAGCCGAGGACTTCGCCCGACGAGCCTTCGCCGAAGGAGCTCAACGCGCCCTTAGACCCTGCGTCGAGAGAAGTCATCGCAGCATTGATTCCGCCCACTCCGCCGAACCCTCCGGTTTCAGGCATTGATTTTGTTCCGGTGATCCCCTTGGTCCCGCTTGTCAGTGGAAACCCGCCGAAGAATCCGCCGCCCGTGCCTGTGGCTCCCACCCCTGAGCCCGGCACGCTGCTTTTGGTGGGCTCGGGACTGGCGGGCCTGGCGGCCTTGCGCCGCAAGTTCAAGGGCTAGCCCCTTTCGCCGCCTCGCGCTTACGACTTGCCCCCGTTGCCCGGCATCCAGCGAGCATCCCGCATGCCGCAGGCGGTGTGGCGCATCGTGTATACTGCGCCTGGGAGCTCTTCCGGATTTAGGCATGGTTCCTATCATCCGCCTCGGGCCGTTGACACTGGGAACTTACGGTCTGTTTGTCGCCCTGGGGCTCCTCTGCGCCCTGTTCGTTCTACGGGCTGACTTGCGCCGACGGGAGATTCCCGCGGATCCCCACACGATCATCGGTTTGACGGGTTTGGCGGGGCTGGCAGGGTCCAAGCTCTACCACTTGCTCGAGTCACCAAGTGAATTCTTGGCCCGTCCGTGGTCCCTCTTGATCAGCCAGATGGGCTTCGCGTGGTTCGGCGGATTCCTGGGGGGGCTGGTGACCCTCATTCTGTTGGCCAAGCACTATCGCATCTCTGTGCTCCAAATGCTGGATCTGGCCTCGCCCTCAGCAGCACTCGGGTATGGCGTGGGTCGCATCGGATGCCTGATCTCTGGCGATGGGGATTATGGAATCCCCACGTCGCTTCCCTGGGGCATGAGTTTCCCGTACGGGCTAGTGCCCACGATCGAGCGGGTCCACCCAACCCCAATCTACGAGTTCCTCGTCTCTTTGCCCATCGCCTATTATCTCTGGCGGCAGGGGGTGAAATCGTTGCGCGGGCCGCGGCCGATGGGGGAGATCTTCGCGAACTACCTGATCCTCACCGGGCTGGCGAGGTTTCTGGTGGAGTTCATTCGTATCAACCCGCGATCTTTTTTTGGCTTGACGAATGCCCAGGTGGCGAGTCTGGTTTCGACGATCTTGGGTGGCGTGCTGCTCGCGGGATTGAAGCAGCGATTCCGCAGCGAAAAGCCGACGCACCGGATTCTGCAGCATACGGCTAAGCGCGGCGAGGTGGTTCAGCGCGAGTATCACCGCCCCACGCCCGAATGCCCTCACCCTGAGCACTGGCGGATGTTTGATGTGCAGACCGCCGAGGTGGAGGTCCTGCAGTTCCTAAAAGGCCTGGTCACGACGGTCAAGCCAAAGCTCGTGGTTGAAACCGGCACGTTCCTGGGCACCAGCACGCTCTGGATTGCCGAGGGGCTCAAGGAGAATGGCTTTGGCCGCGTGATTACTTGCGAATCCGATCCGGTGGTGTATGTGCGGACCAAGGAGCGCATCGAGGCTTCGGGTCTAGCCGGCTGGATTGAATATCGCAACGAATCCAGCCTGAACCTTTGCGTGCAAGGCACAATTGACATCCTGTTCAGCGATAGCGATGTGCCGCTGCGCGAGCAGGAAGTGCGGCGTTTTCTTCCACAAGTGAGCCCGCATGGCCTCATCCTGATCCACGATGCGAGCACACATCTGCGGGGGGTGCGCGAGGCTGCGCTCCGGCTGGAGCAGGAAGGGCTTCTCTCCGTCGTTTTTCTGCCCACGCCGCGCGGCCTGGTGGTGGCGCAGAAGCGCGAGGGGCGGAGATAGGTTCGCGCGGGGTTCGCTGGCGCTGGGCGGAACTCACTTGACAGCGCGGAAGCCACTAGGCCATAAAAACACAGTCCCCCGTAGAGGGTATGGGCGGGCAGGAGGGTGGGAACCCGTCCTAGAGGTTATTTGCCTGGGCATGCTTGTCTCGATTTCTTCCTGAGGGGGAGGACCATGAATCGGTTGAAGGTCTGGGGTGTGGCTGTTCTCATTCTTGGATTCTCTATTGGATCCGCGGCGCAAACATTTCGTGGCACGATTCTGGGCACGGTCTCGGACACCTCGGGAGCCGCCGTCGCAGGTGCCAGGGTCACCGTGCGCAACGTGGCGACCGGTCTGGGGCGCCAGACCGAAAGCACGGGTGATGGCAGTTACGCGGTCCCGGAGCTCCCCATCGGCACGTACACGGTGACGGTGGAGAAAGCCGGGTTCCAGACTGTGGTCGTCAGCGATGTGCACGTGGACGTGGCCACGGAGAGGCGTGTGGATGCCACCCTGCGCCCGGGCAACGTGGCACAGCGGGTGGAGGTAAGGGGCGAAGAGTTACCGCTGGTTGAGACCACGAGTGACGTATTGGGCGGCGCCTTTGAGAGCAAACAGGTGCTCGACCTGCCCATCAACGGGCGCGACTACACCAAGCTTCTCATCATGGTTCCTGGCGCGAATGGCGAGCCGAACGGCGGCGGCGATTCCCCGGGGTCCTTCGGGCTGTTTAGCGTCAACGGCAATCGCGGCCGTGCCAACAACTTCCTACTCGATGGTTCAGACATGAACGATGGCTACCGTAACCTGCCGGCCATCAATCAGGGAGGCGTCTTCGGCACCCCCGGCACGGTCCTTCCTCTTGAGTCCATTGCTGAGGTAAGAATCCTGTCGAACTTCGAAGCCGAATACGGACGCAACTCCGGTGGGGTCGTCAACATCGTGACCAAAAGCGGCACCAACGAATTGCACGGCAGCGCTTACGAGTACTTTCGAAACGACCATCTCAATGCCCGCAACTTCTTCGACACCGAACCCAATCCGAAGGACCGCTTTCGCAACAATCAGTTTGGGGGTGCTCTCGGCGGCCCAATCGTCAGGGACAAGACCTTTTTCTACGCCGCTTATGAAGGACAGCGCGAGGGTGTTTCCGTGACTTCGCTGAACGTCGTGCCTTCCCTAGGTGATTTTGCCGACGCAATAGCAGCCATCGGCGGCGACCGAACGAAGTGCGCCACGACCATCATCGCCTGTGTTCAGGGCAACGCGAGGTTCATCAACCCGGTTATCCTGAATCTGTTCAACTTCTGCAATACGAATGGCAAATGCTCAGGAGGAAAGGAACTTTGGCCAGCCGTCAATATTCCAAACGCCACAACCGGTTCGCCGAACTCGGTGGCGGGCGCGCCGGCCTTCAATGATGTAGACAGCTTCATCGTGAAAATTGACCAAAGCTTCAGTTCGCACAATCAGTTGAGTGGCCGCTACTTCTTCGGGAACAGCAATCAGAGCTTTCCCCTGGGCCTAGCCGGAGGCAACAACCTCCCCGGCACGAACACATTTGCACCGATCCGCACGCAGTTGGTCGCGGTAAGCCTAGTCAGTACGCTTTCCTCGAGCAAAGTGAATGAGGCCCGCTTCGGTTGGAATCGCTACCGCAACGGCTTTTTTGCCGCCGACCGCGACATATTTGGCAATCCCGAAGCCTCCCTCCACCTGAACACCGGGATCACCGATCCCCGGGATTTCGGTCTGCCCACCATCCGTTTTGGTCCCCCCTTTTCTTTTCTTGGTTCTTCGCCCTTCTCCAACCCGCGCGACCGCGTGGATACAAACTGGCAGGCCATTGATGGCTTTTCCTGGAAGATTGGAAGGCACGACCTGAAATTGGGTTACGAATTCCGGCGCACTGCAGTGGATTCCTTTAACGACTTCAGTGGCCGTGGAGTGTTCGTTTTCCCTGCGCTCGAGGATTTCCTTTTAGGTGAACCGAATAGCACTGTGCTTTTCGGTGTGGGCCGTATCATTGTGGGTAAAACGGATCGCCGGGCCCGCCAGAACTCACATGCCCTTTACGTGCAGGACTCGTTCCGCTGGACACCGCGGTTCACCTTGAACCTAGGCCTGCGCTGGGATTACTTCGGCGTTATTCACGAGGATGGGAGCCACTTCAGCGTTTACGACCCGAGTAGGGGCTTGGTCCATCGAGACCCCCTGTATGATAAAGACTTCAACAACTTCAGCCCGCGTGTGAGTGTGGCGTGGGACATCACTGGTAAGGGTAAGACAGTCGTTCGGGCCGGGTTTGGGGTCATCTATGACGTCTTCTCCCAGGATGCTTTTACTGGGCAGATCTTCGAGAATTCCTTTAACGCCGGCTTGGCCTACAATCCGATTGCTCCAGACGCCATTCTGTTTTTCAAGCCAGTGAAAGGCCAGGCCCTGGTTCCGGACCAGGCGGTCTTCACTCAGGACTTCACAAGCGATGCGGCGACGGTGGACAAGAACTTCCGCACACCATACGTTTATAATTACAACCTAAATATCCAGCAGGAACTCTTCCGCAGCGCAGTGCTCCAGATCGGCTACGTGGGCTCTGCCGGCCGGAAACTCATCCGTTTCCGCGATATCAACCAGCCGAGCCAGGCTGCGATCACGGCGGCCGACTTGGCTTGCAACTGCATCAACGATGCCAGTGTGCCACGGCCGTTCGATAGCAAAGCTAACCTCAGTTCGCTGGAACCTTTCCCGCCATTCTTTGTCAACCAACTCGAGTCCACGGCCACTTCCAATTACAACTCGCTTCAGGTCTCACTGACGCAGCGTAACTGGCATGGCTGGACCCATCAGATCGCTTACACGTGGTCGCATTCGATTGACACTGCCAGCGACAGCCAGGACTACGTTCCCAACGCGGCTCAGCCGCAGGACAGCACCAACCCCCGCGCCGAGAAGGGCCCCTCAAACTTTGATGTCCGCCAGCGATTCGTCTGGTCGGCTAGCTACGATTTCCCCAAGTGGGGGGCGCTCGGGCGCTTTGGCGAAGGTTGGCAGGTGAGCGGGGTGCTGACGCTAATGAGCGGCCACCCCTTCCATCTGAACTACAATTTCACTGACGATTACAGCGGGAGTGGGGAGTTCTTCGACCGGCCCGATCGCGTCGCGGCGGTCAAGTACAACCCCAGCGACCCTACCCAGTTCTTAGACCTCAGTTCTTTCAAGATTCCCTGCGCTTACCCACCGTCAGGCGGGGACGGTTTCGCGGGCACCTGCGTACCGGGCACGCGGCACTTTGGGACCCTGGGCCGCAACGCGCTGCTTGGACCCCACTACCGGAATTTCGATTTCGCCGTGAGCAAGGTAACGTCGATCACCGAGGGCTTCAAGCTGTTGTTCCGCGGGGACTTTTACAACCTGACTAACCACCCCAACTTCGCCAATCCTCTGGCCGTGTCGTTCTTTGCCGATGCGGCTCCCAATCGGGCGACCGCGAATAACTTCTCTGGAGTCGATTCGGTCAGCGGCAAGAGCGTCGGGTTCCTGCCCATCACCGCCACGTCTGACGTGGGCTTGGGCAACCCGATCCTGGGCGGTGGTGGCCCGCGCAGCGTCCAATTCGCGGTGAAGCTACTCTTCTAAAAGCATCTTGGCGCCCGTACTCTTCCGGAGCAAACGGCCCCGGCCTTCCGGCTCGGCCGTTTTTCTGTTTAATATGGGGTGAGGGAGCCGAGTAATGAGGAAGATTGCGCAGTCCGTTAGGGAGACCGGCATGACCCGACGCCTTTTGTCTTTGGCAATTCTTGCGATCCCGTTTGCTGCCGCGCTTGCGGCCCGGGCAGATGAGGGGATGTGGACGTTCAATCATTTCCCCAAGCAGATCGTCGAGCAACACTACGGCTTCGCGCCGTCGGACGCCTGGCTCGACCACGTTCGGTTGAGCTCGCTGCGCTTTAATAACGGGGGGTCGGGTGCGTTCGTCAGTCCGGAAGGGCTGGTGATGACCAACCACCACGTGGGCTCCGATTGCATACACGAGCTGGGTTCGGCCATGCACGACTACATGGCGGAGGGCTTCTACGCGCCCACTCGCGAGCAGGAAGCAAAGTGCCCCGACCTCGAATTGAATGTGCTGGTGGGGATAGAAGATGTGACATCGGCCGTCAACGCGCAAACCCGGCCGGAAATGAACCCTGCGGCGCGGAGCGCCGCTCAAAGAGCTGCCATGGCGCGCCTGGAGAAGGAGTGCAACGAACGCACCGGGCAACGCTGCGACGTGATCACGCTCTATGAGGGGGGCGTGTTCAATCTCTACCGCTACAAGAAGTACACCGACGTGAGGCTCGTGTTCGCGCCCGAGGCGGATATCGCGTTCTATGGTGGCGACCCGGACAACTTCACCTATCCGCGCTACGACCTGGACGTCGCTTTCTTCCACATTTATGAGAATGGCCAGCCGCTTCGCGTCGAACACTACCTGGTTTGGAATCCGCAGGGCGTCGGGGAAGGCAACCTCGTGTTTGTCTCGGGCAACCCCGGCTCCACGAGTCGGCAGAAGACCATGGCGCAACTCGAGTTCGCGCGCGACGTTCAATTCCCGGAGACCCTGAGGATGCTTCGCGCCCGGCTCGCCTTGCTCCGCAACTTTTCTACCCGTGGGAAAGAGGAGGCACGCATTGCCCGGGACACGATTTTCTTCTATGAGAACTCCGTCAAAGGTGTCGCAGGATTAGAGGCCGGCTTGCAAGACCCCACCTTCCTGGCGCGGCGCGCCTTGGTGGAGAAGGAACTCCGTGCTCGTGTCGGTGCGGACCCGAAGATGCAAAAAGAGTTCGGCGGGGCCTGGGACGCTATCGCCCGAGCGGAGAAGAAATTTTCCGAGTTTTATCGCACCTACCGGCTGTTCAGCTGGGCACTGCGCCAATCGACGCTCTATGTGCACGCACGCGATCTCGTGCGCCTGCCCGTCGAGCGCGCCAAGCCCAACGACCAGCGCCTGGTGGAGTATCGCGACTCAAGTCTCGAATCTCTGAAGCAATCCCTGTTCTCCGAGGCTCCCGTCTACGACGCCACCGAAACAATCATGTTGGCCCAGGCGTTCGCCGAGATGAGCGACGCGCTCGGGCCGGGCGACGCCCTCGTGAAGCAGGTTCTTGCCGGACGTACGCCAACGGAAGCGGCTGCTGCCCACGTGAAGGGCTCGAAGCTCCAGTCTGTGGGCGAGCGCAAGCGGCTGTTCGATGGCGGCCAAAAGGCGGTGGATGATTCGACGGACGCGATGCTCGCGCTTGCGCGCCTGGTGGACGCGCGGGCGCGCCAGTTCCGCAAGCGCTACGAGGACGAGGTGCAAGCGATCGAGCGCGCGAACGGCACGCTGCTGGCCCGCGCGCTCTTCGCCCTTCGCGGCACCGAGGTCTATCCAGAGGCGACCTTCACACTACGGCTCAGCTTTGGCGCCGTCAAGGGCTACACGGACGAGGGCCGCCCACGGCGCTGGTACACCACCTTCTGCGGGCTGTACGAGAACTCGGCGGATGTCCCGCCCTACAAGCTTCCCCAGCGCTGGCTCGACAAGAAGTCCGCACTCAATCTGGATACGCCCTTCAACTTCGTCTCGACGCCGGACATCACCGGCGGCAATTCTGGCAGCCCGGTGATCAATCGCAATGCCGAGCTGGTAGGCATCGTCTTCGATGGAAACCTCCAGCAGATTCCTAACGATTTCCTCTACCGGGACGAGCAGGCCCGAACCGTCGCCGTGCACGCCGCCGCCATCATCGAAGCGCTGCGCAAGGTGTATGCTGCGGATGCCGTCCTCCGTGAGCTGCATGTCGCCGGAGCCAGATGACTCGGGTTGCATCGATCGGAACACAGAGGACTGGCGCGCGGGTGCTAGGATATTCAGCCTGCGAAGGTGAGGATCCATGAAGCGACCTGCTGGAGTTACCATCCTGGGAATCCTGTGTATCGTTTTCGCGGCTTTTACGGGCTGGAGCTCGCTATTTTTTTTCCGGGGTGGTCCAGCACTCGCCCAGATGGCAGGGCCGGCAAGAGGCTTGGATCCAGCGATGCTCGCGCGCATCGCACCCGTCCTTGGCGGGATTGTTTTCATCTTCGCGATGCTCTATGTTGCCGTGGGCGTCGGCCTGTTGAAGCTGCACAACTGGGCGCGCATTCTGGCCATGGTCCTCCTCGTGCTCGGGCTTCTGTCTTCGCTAGCAGGGATTGCCAATTCCTTGGCGCGCATGCACCCGCTGCTGCTGGTGCGGGAAGTGGCCGTCGTGGTGCTGGACCTCCTGATACTGTGGTACCTGCTACGGCCACATGTCCGGGAGGCATTTGGCGCGTCTGCGAGGTAGTGCTGGCTGGGGGGGCCTGCTGCGCCTGGCCGCTAGAGCATGTGGCGTAGCACGTACTGCAAAATGCCGCCGTGGCGATAGTAGCTGACCTCTTCCGGCGTGTCCGCGCGGGCCGCAACCTGGAAGCTTTTCTCCCTCCCGCTTTCATCCCGCGCCCGCACGCGGAGCGTCTCCCGCGGCTTGAGCCTCTCGACGCCCTCGATGTCGTAGACCTCGAAACCCGTCAGGCCCAGCGTTTCTCGCGATTCGCCCGGGTCGAATTCCAGCGGCAGGACGCCCATGCCGAGCAGATTGCTGCGGTGAATGCGCTCGAAGCTTTCCGCGATCACTGCGCGCACGCCGAGCAGCCGCGTCCCTTTGGCGGCCCAGTCGCGCGAGGAGCCGGCGCCATACTCCTTGCCTGCGATGGCAAGGAGCGGGACCTTTTCCTCCTTGTAGCGCATTGCGGCGTCGTAGATGGACATCTTTTCGCGCTCGGGTAGGTGCACGGTCCAACCGCCCTCGGTGCCCGGCACGAGCAGATTACGGAGGCGAATGTTGGCAAACGTGCCACGCATCATCACTTCGTGGTTGCCGCGCCGTGCACCGTAGGAGTTGAAGTCCCCGGGTCGCACGCCCTGCGCGATCAGGTATTTACCCGCGGGGCTGTCGGGAGGGATCGAGCCAGCGGGCGAAATATGATCCGTCGTGACGCTGTCACCCAGCACGGCGAGCACGCGCGCGCCACGAATGTCCTTGAGCGCTGGAGGCGTGTTCGGCATGCCCTCGAAGAACGGTGGATGCTTGATGTAGGTCGAATGCTCGTCCCAGGCGTAGAGATCGCCCTCCGGCACGCGTAGTGAACGCCAGCGCTCGTCGCCGTCGAAGACTTCGCTGTATTCTTTGTGGAACATCGCCGTGTTCACCGCTGCGCGCACGGTGCTCTCGACTTCCTGCGGCGTCGGCCAGATATCGCGCAGGTAGACCGCCTTGCCCTGGGTGTCGGTGCCCAACGGTTCGTTCGCGAGGTCCATGTCCATCCGGCCGGCGAGTGCATAGGCCACCACAAGGGGTGGGGAAGCCAGATAGTTCGCGCGCACCAGGGGGTGAATGCGGCCCTCGAAATTGCGGTTGCCGCTCAGCACCGCAACAGCGATCAGATTGTTCTCCTTGATCGCCGCCCCAATGGGCTCGGGCAATGGCCCACTATTGCCGATGCAGGTTGTGCAGCCGAAGCCCACCAGATGGAAGCGCAGTTTTTCGAGATACGGCATCAGGCCCGCGCTTTTCAGGTAGTCTGTCACCACCTTCGAACCCGGCGCCAGGCTCGTCTTCACCCAGGGCTTGGAGTTGAGCCCGCGCTCGACTGCTTTTTTGGCCAGCAGGCCGGCGCCCAGCATCAGCGATGGGTTCGACGTATTCGTGCAACTCGTGATGGCGGCAATCACCACCGAGCCGTTGCCCAGCTCGAACCGGTCGCCATTGTTCTCCACCCGGACACTCTTCTCCGGCACGCCCTCGAGCGCTTTCAAGAACGACGACTTCGCCTGGCGCAGCGGGACTCGGTCCTGCGGGCGCTTGGGCCCGGCAACAGTCGGCTCGACGTCGCTCAGATTGAGCTCGAGCGTATCGGAAAAGACCGGGTCGGGCGTGTCGTCGGTACGGAAAAGGCCCTGCTCCTTGCTGTAGACCTCGACCAGGCGCACTAGCCGGTCATCGCGGCCGGTGAAGCGCAGATAGGCGAGCGTCTCGCTGTCCACCGGGAAGAAGCCCATTGTGGCGCCATATTCGGGGGCCATGTTGGCGATTGTGGCGCGGTCGGGCAGACTCAGGCTCGACAGACCCGTGCCGTAGAACTCGACAAACCTGCCGACTACGCCTTTCTTGCGCAGCATCTCGGTAACCGTCAGCACCAAGTCGGTGGCCGTGGCGCCTTCCGGCAGGCGTCCATGCAGCTTGAAGCCCAGCACTTCGGGGATCAGCATCGAAAGCGGTTGGCCGAGCATGGCTGCTTCGGCCTCGATTCCGCCCACGCCCCACCCGAAAACGCCAAGGGCGTTGATCATCGTGGTGTGGGAATCGGTGCCCACGAGCGAATCGGGGAAGGCAAGAGTCTTCCCGTCATTCCTTGCGGAAAACACCACGCGAGCCAGGTATTCGAGGTTCACCTGGTGGACGATTCCGGTGTCCGGCGGCACGACCTGGAAGTTCTGGAACGCCTTCTGGCCCCAGCGCAGAAAGGCGTAACGCTCGACATTCCGCTGGAATTCGAGATTGGCGTTAAAGGCGAATGCCGCATCCGAGCCGAAGCGGTCCACCTGCACGGAATGGTCAATCACAAGCTCGGCCGGCAGGAGGGGATTGATTTTCTTCGGGTCGCCGCCCATGCGGCGCATAGCCTCGCGCATGGCGGCAAGGTCTACGATCGCTGGCACGCCGGTGAAATCCTGGAGCAGCACGCGAGCCGGCATGAACGTGATCTCCTTCTGCGAGGCCGCCCTTCCCCGATCCTGCGGCCAGCGGGAGAGGGCCTCGATATCGCCGGCGCGGACCAGCCGGCCGTCCTCCTGGCGCAGCAGGTTTTCGAGCAGCACTTTGAGCGAGAAGGGCAGCCTGGAAACCTGGCCGACCTTGCACTTCTCGAGGACGCCGAGATGGAAAATGTCGTAGCTTTCCGTGTCCACCTTCAAACTGGTGCATGTTCGAAACGTGTCCGTTCGTGCGGGGCTCATTGTGGTGAGAGTCCTTTCGCGTGGCTTCCGAACTCCGTATGATAGCCGAATCCGCGGCCTTCGTCTAAGTGGACGGCGGCCCGGCGGCCTCCCTGGCGCCGGTTGTCGCACCGTGCCATAATTCCATTCGTGCACGTTGTTCTCATTTCGACTTACGAGCTCGGCCGTCAACCGTTTGGGTTGGCCTCGCCGGCCGCGTGGCTGCGCCAGCACGGCGCTAGGGTGACCTGTCTAGATCTGTCGCGCGAGGCCTTTCAAGAGGCGCCGATCCGCGCAGCGGATCTGGTGGCCCTCTACGTTCCCATGCATACGGCAACACGGTTGGCTACGGAACTGATCAGGCCCATCCAGCAACTGAATCCGCGTGCGCACCTCTGCTTCTATGGCCTCTACGCGCCGGTGAACGAGGCCTATCTGCGCTCGCTCGGCGTCGGGACCATCCTCGGCGGCGAATATGAAGAAGGCCTGGCGCATCTGGTGGAGCGGTTGGACACAAAGGATGCGAGCGCGGCAGCAGACTCTCTGGTCAAGGCGGGCCTGCGTGCCTGCCCCTCGGGCGAACAGGCGGAGCCGGTGATTTCGCTTGCCCGACAGCAGTTTGTCGTGCCCGATCGCGCGGGCATGGTTCCGCTCGAACAGTACGCGCACCTGATCCTACCTGGCGGCGAACACCGCACCGTGGGCTACACCGAGGCCAGCCGCGGCTGCAAGCATCTCTGCCGGCATTGCCCGATTGTGCCGGTGTATCAAGGCGCGTTTCGCGTGGTACAGCGCGCGGTGGTGCTCGAGGACATCCGCCGGCAGGTCGAGTTGGGCGCGCGGCACGTCACCTTCGGCGACCCCGACTTTTTCAACGGCGTGGGACACGCGCTGGCGATTGTTGAGGCGCTCCACCGGGAGCATCCGCGGCTCACCTATGACGTGACCATCAAGATCGAGCACCTGCTGAAACACGCGCAGCACTTGCGCACACTGCGCGATACCGGGTGTCTATGGGTCACGAGTGCCGTCGAATCGGTAGACGATGCCGTGCTCGTGCGACTCGAAAAGGGCCACACACGCGCGGATTTCCTGGCTACCGTCGAGCGTTTTCGCAACGTGGGACTCGTGCTCCAGCCTACGTTTGTGCCCTTCACGCCGTGGACGACGCTCAAAGGGTACGGCGAGCTTCTTGGGCTGCTTGATGAGCACGACCTGGTTGAGAGTGTCGCGCCGATCCAGCTCGGGATTCGCTTGTTGATCCCGGCCGGATCGCGATTGCTGGAGCTCGCTGAGGTGCGCGAGCTCGTCGGACCCTTTGACGAAGTGGCGCTCGTCTATCCGTGGCGACACGCGGATCCTCGCGTGGACGCGCTGTGCGAAGGGGTTCAGGAACTGGTGCGGGCAGGGGAGAAGCTGAATCGGTCGCGGATGGGCATCTTCGCGCGCATCGGGGAAGCGGCGCGCCGCGCCGCCGGCCTCCGGGAGCCTGCGCCGCCTCGTGAGCCGGTCCTGCCCTCGCGCGCGACCATCCCTTATCTGAACGAGCCCTGGTACTGTTGAGCCGAGCCCACGCGGGACCAGTTGGTCCCCATCGCCAAGGCGCGGGAAGCCATCGCTCAGGCCGAAGCCTTCGTGTGAACCACGCCGACGGTTGACCAGCATGCAGAAGGTCCAGGGTAAGCGCTTGCTGGTTCTGGCCAGCAAGCTCGGGTACCAGACGCACGGCTTTGCGGAGGCCGCGCGGAAGCTAGGGGTCGAGGTATTTTTTGGCAGCGATCGCTGCCATCGGCTCGAAGACCCCTGGGGAGATGCGGCGCTGCCGGTGCACTTTGAGCAGCCGCAGCAGGCTGCGCAGAGCATCGTGGAATGGGCACGCACCATGCCGGTGGATGCCATCCTCGCTCTAGGCGATCGCCCGACCGAGACGGCCGCTTATGCCGCGCAAGCCCTGGGCTTGGTTTCGAACTCGCCCGAATCGGTCCAGGGATGCCGCAACAAGCTCCGCCAGCGCGAAATCCTGCGCGCCGCGGGGCTTCCGGTGCCGGAGTTTTTCTCCTTCGGCCTCAGCGAACCTCTCGATGCGGTTCTTCCTCGCGTCAAGTTTCCGTGCGTCGTGAAGCCGCTCTCGCTTGCGGCCAGCCAGGGAGTGGTCCGTGCGAATGACGCGCTCGAACTCGACGGTGCCGTCAGGCGCATTCGGACCCTGCTCGAATCGCCAGAGATCCAAGTGACGCGCGAGCCGGCGCTCGACCAGCTGCTCGTGGAGAGCTACATTCAGGGTCAAGAAGTCGCGCTCGAGGGCCTCCTCCACCGCGGCGAGCTTCGCATGCTGGCCCTGTTTGATAAGCCGGATCCCCTCGAAGGGCCTTACTTCGAGGAAACGATCTACGTTACTCCATCGCGCCTGCCGGCTGAGATCCGGCAGCACATCCTCGAATGCGCCCGGAGCACAGCGCGGGCGTTGCAATTGACTGAAGGGCCGCTCCACGCGGAGTTCCGTACGAACGACGCGGGCCCATGGGTGCTCGAAGCGGCGGCGCGCCCCATCGGCGGCCTGTGCTCTCGCGCGCTGCGCTTCGGCCCCTCCGAAACGGGCGAGCTCGTTTCTCTCGAGGAGCTGGTGGTGCGCCAGGCCCTTGGGCTGGCGGGCAGCGACTTGCCACGAGAACGCTCGGCCGCGGGCGTGATGATGATCCCTGTTCCGCAGAGCGGAATCCTCGAGCGCGTGGGAGGCACCGAGGAAGCGGTTCGAACGCCCGGCGTGGAAGAGATCCAGATCACTGCCCGGCTGCACGACTTTATTGCTGCGTGGCCCGAGGGGTCGAGTTACTTAGGGTTTATCTTTGCGCGCGGCACGACGCCTGCGGAAGTGGAAACGGCGTTGCGCCAGGCACACTCCAAACTGCGGTTTGTGCTGGCGCCAAGGCTTCCAGTGGAGCATCCGGCCCAAGGTGGCGGGCACGGGATGCTGGCCAGGAGCTAGGCCTTCGCTCTTGGGGGGACGTAGCCCTCCGGCAGCTGGGCTCCTTCGCCGAAGAAGAATTGCTCCATCTGTTCTTCCATGATTTTCTGCGACTGCGGGTCGAGCGGGTTCAAGCGGTATTCGTTCATGATCATTTTCGAGTGTTCGACCCAGAGCTTCCAGGCTTCCTTGGAAGCGTTTTCATAGATGCGCTTGCCCAACTCGCCCTTCCAGGGAACGCGGTCGAGCCCCGGCATCTCCTTGCCGAACTTCACGCATTTGACCATCCGTGTGCCCGGCTTGATGGGTTCCTCGGCCGCCTTGGCCGGGCTCGGTCCGCAAGTTTCGTCGGCCATCTTTCGATCCTCCATGGGGCGCTCTGGCTCTAAAGATACTTCATCTCGATCGGGATTCCTAGTCAGCACTTCCTGCGCACCGCCTCGGTCGGCTGGACCGCGAATGTAGCTTGGCGCGGGACTTGCGGGAGGCCCCTGTTTTTGAGAAGAATGAGGCTCCGGCGAAACCAGAACCGCCGCCGGAACCGGGGAGGGAAGAGCATATGGGAACGATTCGCGGGGCCTTCCATGGCTGAGGTCAGCGCCTTGTTCTGGGATGTGGGCGGAGTCATTCTGAGCAACGGATGGGACCGTGCCGCCCGGGAGCGCGCCGCCGGCGAATTTCACCTGGACGGGGACGAGTTCCGCGAGCGACATGACTTGGCCGTCCCCGCACTCGAGGCTGGCCAGATCTCGCTGGACGAATACCTCGAGAGAACCGTATTCTTCCAACCGCGCACATTCACGCGGGAGGCGTTCAAGGCCTTTATGTTCGCGGAGTCGCGCGAGCATCCCGAGACCCGCGCAATCGTCGCTGATCTGGCGCGCTCGCGGAAGTACCTGATGGCCACGATTAATAATGAAGGCTTGGAGCTGAACTTGCATCGCATCCAGCAGTTCAGCTTGCACAGAGACTTCGTGGCATTTTTCAGTTCTTGTTTTCTGGGCATGCTGAAGCCGGACCCGGCGATCTACCGGCTGGCCTTGCGGGTGACGCAACGCGCTCCGGAGGAATGCGTGTTTATTGACGACCGGGCACTGAATCTCGAGTGTGCTCGGCGGATGGGCATGCACACGATTCACTATCAGAACGCCCCGCAGTTGCGGGTAGAGCTGCGCAACCTGGGCGTCCGCTGGGAATCCAATTAGCGGGAGGATGAAATGGTCACCAGTGCGCCCGAAGTTGCAGAAGTCTTCCCGGCAGATCTCTATCACTGCGAGGCCCCTTCGGACCCATGCGCGATCGTCATCTTCGGCGCCTCGGGAGATCTGGCCAATCGCAAGCTGATTCCGGCGCTTTACGACCTGTCCGCGCACGGATGTCTCGCACCTCGTTTTGCCATCGTGGGCTTTGCGCGGACGCCGCTGAGCGATGACGCCTTTCGCACTGCCGCTGCCGAGGCCACACGCAAGAGCTCCGAGGTTGGCCGGGTCGACGAAGCGAAGTGGCGCGAATTTGCCAAAAGCCTGGCCTACGTTTCCGGCGAGTATCACCATTCGGAAGGGTTCCAAAAGTTGGCCGCGCGGCTCGAGGCGCTCGACCGCGAGCGCGACCTCGGCGGCAATCGCCTCTTCTATCTGGCCACGCCGCCGGAAGTGTATCCGCTGGTCATCGAGCAACTAGGCCGCGCGAACCTGGCGCGACATCCCCAGGACAAGGCCCGCGTGCGGATCATCATTGAGAAACCGTTCGGCCGCGATCTCGCGTCGGCGAAGAAGCTAAACGAAACCGTGCTGAGCGTCTTCGATGAGTCGCAGGTGTACCGCATTGACCATTATCTGGGTAAAGAGACGGTGCAGAATCTATTAGTCTTTCGCTTCGGCAACGGCATCTTCGAACCGCTGTGGAACCGCAACTACGTCGACCACGTGCAGATCACCGCAGCCGAAAATTTGGGTGTAGAGCGCCGCGCAGCCTTCTACGAAACGACCGGAGCGGCGCGGGATATGATCCAAAGCCATATCCTGCAACTCACCTCACTCGTGGCGCTCGAGCCTCCCGCGGCCTTTGACGCAACCGCGGTGCGCAATGAGAAGATCAAGGTCCTGCAATCGATTCGGCCGTACACCGCCGAGGCCGTCGGGCAACTCGTCGTGCGCGCCCAATATGGCCCCGGCAAGGTCGCTGGCGCGCCCGTGCTGGGCTACCGGCAGGAGCCGGGCATAAAGCCCCTCTCGATGACAGAAACCTACGTCGCTGCCAAGTTGACCATCGATAATTGGCGCTGGGCCGGCGTGCCGTTCTATCTGCGCACCGGCAAGCGGATGGCGCGCCGCTACACGGAGATTGCAATTCAGTTTCGGCGCGTCCCCCACGTAGTCTTTCGTGGGCGCGAGGTCGAGCCCAACTGGCTGGTGCTCAACATCCAGCCTGACGAAGGTATCTCAATCGCCTTCGGAGCGAAGTTGCCTGGAACCCAGATGAGGATCAAGTCGGTGACGATGGACTTTTGTTACCGGACCTCCTTTGGTCCCGGTTCCCGCAACGCCTACGCCACGCTGCTGAACGATTGCCTGCGCGGCGACGCAACGCTTTTTGACCGTGCCGATAGCGTGGAGGCCGCCTGGGCGCTCGTGGATCCGATCCTGGAAGCCTGGCAGGCGGCGCAGCCTTCTGGAAAGCAGCCACCGCTCGCCATGTACCCGGCGGGAAACTGGGGCCCGCCGGAAGCCGACGAGCTGATCGAGCGCGATGGACGACACTGGCGCAATCCCGAACCCCAATCGTAACCTGCTGCCGCGGGACATGCTGCCGGGCGTGCACGTCTGCCCGGACGCCGCGGGCGTGGCGCGGGCCGGGGCGCGGCTGTTCGTCGAATGGGCGTGGCAATTCATCGCTCGCGAAAACCAGTTCGCGGTCGCGCTCTCCGGCGGTCATACCCCGCGGGAGCTTTACCGGCAGTTGGCCAGCGATGAATTTCGCCCTCAGGTGGACTGGGCCAAGGTGCAGGTCTTCTGGAGCGACGAGCGCGCTGTGCCGCCGGATCATCCCGATAGCAACTACGGGATGGCTCGGCGCGAGCTACTCGTCCGCGTTCCTATCCCCTCCGCCAACGTGCATCGTATGGAGGCCGAGCGAGCGGACATTGGCCGCGCCGCGCAGGAGTATGAAGAGGTCCTACGCCGCTACCTATCGCTCGATGCGCGCGGCTTCCCGCGCTTCCACCTCATCCTCCTGGGCATGGGGCCGGACGGGCACACTGCATCGCTTTTTCCCGGCGCGCGCGAGCTGCGCCGCACCTTGCGCTGGGTCAGCACGCCGCTGCACCCCACCTTGGGCACCCGGCGGATGACGTTGACGCTCCCGGTGCTCAATGCGGCGCACCGCGTTTTATTCCTGATTACCGGGGCGGAGAAGGCAGCCGCGCTCCGCGACGTGATTGAGGGAAGGCACGACCTGCCGCTTCCGGCGCAGCTCGTGACTGTACCGGACGGTCATCGCGACTTCCTGGTGGACGAAGCGGCTCTAAGCCTCCTCCGCCCGAGCGCCTCGGCCTACGCCCGGCAAACGCGACGCGGCAGAACCTCCCCAGAGAGCCAATGATCCTAGCGGGCGATATCGGTGGGACGAAATGCAATCTTGCCTTGTTCGAAGGCAAGCCGGGTTCGCTCCGCCGCGTGGCCTACCGTCGCTTCGCCAGCAAGGACTACACCCAGCTGGGAGACCTCGTGAGCGAGTTTGTTCGGGAGGTCGGCATCGGCAGCGGAACCAGATCGGACAAGATCACCGCGGCAGGCTTTGGCGTAGCTGGGCCTGTGATCGACAACCAGGTCCACGCCACGAACCTGCCCTGGGTGGTGGATGGTCTGTCGCTCGCGCGGCTGCTGGGAATCAAGCGCGTGGTTTTGCTGAACGACCTTGAGGCCACCGGTTACAGTATCGCGCACCTCTCTGCTTCCGAGCTCTGCGGATTGAACGACGGAAAGCCCGAACCCCGGGCTAATCGAGCACTGATCGCCGCGGGAACCGGTCTGGGCGAGGCCATCCTATTCTGGGATGGCTCGCGTCACGTGGTCGCCGCGACCGAAGGCGGCCACACGGATCTTGCTCCGCGGACGGAGCAGGAGATTGAGCTTTTGCGGTTCTTGAAGAAGCGGGAAGAATACGTGAGCTGGGAAATTGTTCTTTCCGGCCGCGGCTTCCCAGCGATCCATGAGTTTCTTGATCCAGCCGCCAGACATCCCGGTTTCGATGTGCCCGACGCCGATCCCGCTCCGGAGATCACGCGCCGCGCCTTGGAAGGATCCTGCCCGGTCTGCGTCAGCACGCTCGACATCTGGACGGCGCTCTACGGGGCGGAGGCTGGCAACCTGGCGCTAAAAACGCTCGCTCGTGGCGGCGTCTATGTGGCCGGCGGTATTGCAGTGAAGATTCTGCCAAAGATGAAGGATGGCACCTTCGTGCGCGCCTTCTGTGAGAAAGAGAAATTCGGAATCCTCTTGAGCCAGATACCCATCTATGTAGTGTTGAATGAAGAGGCCCCCCTTTGGGGAGCGGCTGCGCAGGCAGCTTCAACTCCTGGCGCGTAGGACTCGAAGACAGGTTTGCATCAGGTGAAACTCGTTTCGGTCAGTGTGGGTCTTCCCCGTGAAGTCATCTGGAAGGGCAGAACCGTCAGGACCGGTATTCTCAAAGAACCGCTCTCGGGTCGCGTAATGCTGCGCAGGTTGAACCTGGATGGGGACCGGCAAGCCGATCTTACCGTGCACGGCGGGCCGGATAAAGCCGTCTACCTCTATCCGGTGGAGCATTACGAATATTGGCGGGGCGAACTGCCCGCGATGGATCTGCCATTTGGCATGTTCGGCGAGAATTTCACAACCGACGGCCTCTGGGAGACGGGCGTCTCGATTGGCGACCGGATTCGCGTTGGCGGCGCCGAGATTGTGGCCACGCAGCCACGCCTGCCTTGTTACAAGGGCGTGAAGTTCCAATCCGACGACATGGTGAAGCGATTTCTCGAAAGCGGCCGAACCGGGTTCTATGGTGCAGTGCTGCGCGAGGGCGAGGTCGGGCCAGGGGACTCGATCGAGGTGACGGCCAGAGACGAAAGACAGGTCCCCGTTCCTGAAATTACGCGCCTGTACATCACGAAGAGATATAATCGTGCGGACTTGGAAACGGTGCGTCGCGCCACCGAGGTGCCGGCGCTTCCCGAGAGCTGGCGCAATTATTTCCGGACTCGACTCGAGAACGCCCAGCTTCGGCTCCCCTGACGGAGCAGAAGCCTTTCCTCCCATGAGCCTCGAAAGTGCATGGAGACGGCTCGCGCTGCGCGGGGCTTGCCAGATGGTTGCCTGTGCGAGCCTTGCGCTCGCATGCTTGGCTGCCTTCATGGGTGGGCAGTCAGCGCCTCGGTCGGCCCAATCTGGCACCACGCCGGCGCGGGAGGAGAACAGCGCTCCCCAACCACCGAGCCAGGTGGTCCTGAATGGTAAGACGGTTGCCAAGCGAGTGCCCGCCAAAGCTGGCGAAATTTGCCTGGTCTGCGGGCGCGCGATTTCGAGCGACGATGTTGTGTACCAGGTGAACGGCCAGCGGGTGCCCCTCCACGTCGATGAGGTGCGTTCTGATCTGAGCGCACAGTTGAAGCAGCTTGTGGCGCAGCTCGAGCCGCGCGGGGCCTTTCTCGGCGCCGAACAGGATCAGCCCCCGCTCGAGAAGGTTTGGTTTCTCATTGGGCTGTATGTCTTGATTGGGCTTATCTTCGGTGCGCTCTCGGCCCATCGCGCATTCGACGCGGGTCACCGCCCGCTCGTCTGGTTTTTTGCTGGTCTGCTGTTGAATTTGTTCGGCTATCTGGTGCTGCTCAGCTTCGGCAAGCGCACCGTCTTGGCGCCGGCTGGCGTTCCGGGTGGATTACACAAGATCCCTGTAACCTATACGCCGCAGCCATGTCCGGGGTGCGGCTCGCTGAACCATCCTTCTGCAAGCCGGTGCATGGGGTGTGGCAGGAAGCTCGAGCCGACGGTCGCTTCCGAGGTGACGCGGGCTGGCCTGCGGCCTGCCTGAGTTTCGCATGCTGCGAAAATTAAAGGACAAAATCGAGACCATCCTGGCGAGCGGCGACATGCCCACGCGGCGGCCTGCACTCCGCGCCAACAGGGAAAGTAATATCCCCGGCTTGTACGTTATCGGAGATTTGGCCGGAGCGCCAGTGATCAAGCTGGCCATGGCCCAGGGCGTCGAGGTGATCGAACACATTGCCGCAAAGACGGATGCCCGTTCCGAGAATCCCGACGTTTATGACCTGATCGTCGTAGGGGCAGGCGCAGCGGGACTGAACGCGGCGCTGGCGGCCGAAGAGCGTGGCCTGCGCACGCTGGTCCTTGAAAAAAGCAAGCTCGCGAACACGATTGAGGACTTTCCGGAAGGCAAGTGGGTTTACGCCGAGCCGGATTCCTCTCCGCCGAAAGGCAAGCTTTGGCTCGATGGCGCGCGCAAGGAAGACCTGATCCGGCGCTGGCATCAGATTGTCGAAGAGAATCGACTCCATGTCCGCATCGAGGAAGGTCTAAAGGGACTTGAGCGGCAACGCGACGGCGTTTTCCGCGTGGTCAGCGAGAAGAGCGAGTATCGCGCGCGGCGCATCGTGCTGGCCACCGGCCAGCGTGGCAATCCACGCAAGCTGAATGTCCCCGGTGAAGCCCGCGAAAACGTCTATCACCGCCTCTACAGCCCCCGTCACTATCGGGACGAAGACCTGCTCGTCGTGGGCGGTGGAAATAGCGCGGTCGAGGCGGCGCTGGTGCTCGCCGATCAGAACCGCGTGCGACTTTCCTATCGCGGTAGTGAGTTCAGTCGGCTCTTCAAGGACAACGAGCGCAAACTCAAGGAAGCCGTGGAGCAAAGGCGCATCGAGGTCATACTGAAGTCGAATGTCGCGGAGTTCCGTGAGAAGGAAGCCTTGCTCGAAATTGAGGTTGGCGGCCGGAAAGAAAGGAGGGTGGTGCCGTGCGATCACGCCTTCGTGTTGATTGGCGCGGAGCTGCCTGTTCAGTTCCTCAAGTCCCTCGGGATCCGCATGGAGAACGAGTGGGCGGGCAACCTGTGGCGCGCAGCAGGACTCGCCCTCGCGATGCTCGTAGGGCTGTGGTTCCTCGGCGGCCAGCCGAGTGGCGTGGCAGGCTTTCCGTTCGCCGGCCTGTCGCGGGCCATTGGGGCGTTCCTCGCCGCCGGTGCCGTGGGCGCGCTTGTGACGCTGGGCGTCCGCGGCGATCGCTACGCCTGGTTGGGACTTTCGTTCCTTGTCTGGTACACGGTGTACGGAGTGAAATCTCCCGGCGCGGGTGCGGAGTTCTGGCCGTATCGTGGCTGGGGCTTCGAGCTATTTTCCTTCTTCGGCCGCCCGGCCACGTTCTGGTACACCGTGCTCTACACCACGCTGATGACCGTGTTCGGCATCCCGGCGCTGAAGCGCTGGGGCATTGACCGCAAGGACAAATTCCAGATCTGGCGCTACATCAGCCTGATCAGTTTCCAGTGGATTTTCTTTTTCCTGATTCCCGAGTTCCTTTTTGAGTGGGCCATTAAGTACCAGTGGGTGGGGGAACGGCTGGCGCACGACCCCGCGTTTGCGGGGCAAGCCTGGCGAAGCTACGGGATCATTTATGCTTGGCCATTGTTCTTCTACACGTTCTTTTACAACCCGCACAAGATCTGGTTGATCTGGGGCGTACTGCTGAGCTTTATCATCATCCCCATCTTCGCGCTCTTTCACGGCAAACGCTACTGCTCCTGGATTTGCGGCTGCGGCGGCTTGGCAGAAACCTTTGGTGACCGCTGGCGGCACCTGGCCCCCAAGGGGCGTGCGAGTATTCGCTGGGAATGGATGAACCTGGCGGTGCTGATCTTTGCTTCGGTGGTGACGGTGGCCATGCTGCTGCGTGACAGCGTGCGGGTGTTGAGCCACCCGGCCACCGCAGGGCTCGACGCCTATCACCTCATCGCCGATATTTGGCTGGTGGGGATCTTGCCCGTTACCCTCTATCCCTTCTTGGGCGGAAAGGTGTGGTGCCGCTATTGGTGCCCGCTGGCCAAGCTGATGCACCTGTTCAGCGAGGCCTACACGAAGCTGGGCGTCAGCCGCTTCCGGATCTTCGCCAACGACAAGTGCATCGCCTGCAGCGAGTGCACGCGCAATTGCCAGGTGGGGATCGACGTGATGGGCTACGCCCTGAAGCAGCAACCGCTCGATAACGGCACATCATCGTGCATTGGCTGCGGCATCTGTGTCAGTGTTTGCCCGATGGACGTGCTCAGGTTCGGCCCGGTGGCCTCGCCAAAGCTCGTCCAGATCGCCACACCTGCCGACTGAACCTCGCTCGGGCGCTTTTGTCCCTCGGAAACTTCTTTCTCCCTCTCGAACCATCCCTCGAGAGCGCCTTGCTAGAATCGCTCGAGGGGCTTTCCTGGGAGCGTCCTCAAGAGGACTGGCGCGGGATCTCGCGAGCGGCACTAGGCGGCTGACTGCTGGGTTGCGCGCTCTTCCTGTGGCACGCGGCGACCAATCGGACCGGCTTCCTGCTGCTCGACTACGTGAACCTGATTTTTCACGAAGCCGGGCACTTCTTTTTGGGCTGGTTCGGCTACACCATCGGTATCCTTGGTGGGACGCTGGGCGAACTGATCGTGCCCGCGGGCGTCACGGCATACTTCATCTCCGAAGCGCGATACACCGGGAATGGCCTTCGCGTCCTTCTGGTCTTCGAAAATTTCCTTTATGTTGGTACCTATATGGCCGACGCGCGCACCCTCGCGCTGCCACTGGTTGGTTCGGGCGAGCAGGACTGGGAGATTCTCTTTGGCCGATGGGGCGTGCTGGCCCAGGATCGCGTCATTGGGGGCCCCACGCGGACCCTCGCCTGGATCGGGATGCTGGCGACGCTCGCGTGGCTGGTGTGGATGTGCCTGCGGACGACGAAATCCTCTGGGTGACGATTAGGGTGCAGGTAACGATGGGAATTGGCTGCCCGAACGTGTACGGTCTTGGTTGCCGCTGCTAGGTTCGACGAGGATCCCGCTGGCCTGTCTCGCTTAGGTTGGTCCTTTTCCGGAAGGATACCGTTCTAGGGCCAACAGCTTTCTGATGCCGCCCGCCACTCCAATCAAGTGCGAGAAAACAAAGGGCGCGATGCGCAGAACCGACAGCACTCCTTCCGCGAGTTGCGGGTGGTTAGCAAGCCACAGCATGATTTGGGTCAATCGTTCGTAATCCCGAAGTAGCGCCCTGCGATCGCGCTCAAAGGCCCAAATCCAGCGATCGGCCGTGTCCAATCCTTCAGACACATACCTCGCCAAAAGCTCGGCGGTCAGGAGCGCTTGAGCCATACCCCCGCCGGTGATCGGATCGAGAAAACCCGCCGCATCGCCAAGCAAGACAACTCCGGGTGCGACCCCCGCCCGTGCGCGTCCGGCGAGCGGTGACGTGCCCATCAAGGCGCTGACTTGCTCCGCACCCTCCAGCCGCGCAGCCAGCACCGGTTCCGCGCGCCACCAGCGCTCGAACGCTCGCGCAACCGGCTGTCCCAAGGCCGCGCAGTCCACGAGTGCCGCAACCAGAATCTCTCCCTCGGGCAGCGGTGTGACGTAGAGCTCATGGCCCGGTGAAACAAAGATCTCCACCCAGGGTGGCTGCTCACGCCCTGGGGCCAGGCGGAAGTGCGCCCGGACGCCGAATCGTCTCCGGCGCGGGGGCTGATCGAGGCCGAGCTCGTGACGAATCGGCGAGTGCATCCCGTCGGCGGCGACGACCAGCGCGGCCCTTCGAGGCTCGCCTTCCACCTGGAGCCCGACGACGCGGCCGTCCCTCGAGAGGGGGGCATCCACGCGCGTGTCGGTGTAAGCCTTGACCCCTGGCGTTGCGGCTGCCGTTTGAAAAAGGACGGCGTCCATATGTCTGCGACGTTGTCCACGGCCGACCACCGGCAAAGCGGCGGCTTTTGGGAAACGGCCCTCAGCGGTCCGGTTACCAAAGTGGTAGCGCACGCCATGGAATGGTGTGCCGCCGACAGCCTCAGTTAGTCCCAACCTTTCGAGCACGGCCACTCCCGCGGGCATCAGTCCTTCGCCGCACGCCTTTTCCTTCGGAAAATGGTCGCGCTCGAAGAGTTCGACACTGAACCCCTGGCGCCCAAGCATAATCGCGAGCGCGGACCCGGCGATCCCCCCGCCGGCAATCAGGACATCAGCCATTTCGGAGCTCCCCTTGAGCCGTCCCCTGTGGGGGATGGGCCTAAGCCGCCTCAAAATAGCTGGGGCAGAAAGCGAGGCTTGGGGCCCATCGCTGTTCGGTAAACCGGGTTGGCCAGCAGCATCGTTTCTTCGACCGCCAGACGCCTGCGGAGAGCCCCAACGTGCGCGATGCCGCCCAGAAATGCCGTCAGCCAGGCGGTGTGGATGAGAGGAAGCGCAAGGAGTTCAATGAACACGGCGAGATAGTTGGGATGGCGAATCCAACGGTACGGGCCGCGAGTCACGATTCCGAGGTGAGCCGAAGCCATGACCTGAATGTTCCAATGTTCGGACAGCGTGTGGATCGTCCACCAACGCAAGGCGTTCGCCAAGACGAACAGAGCGGTCATCGCCCATGCCAGCCCGGGAATGAACGGACGATGGAGCACCACGACCTCCAAGGCCGCGGAGACCAGCACGCCAAGATGCAACAGGACCATCCAGCGAAAGTGCGGTTCGGGCACTTTGGCCACGCCCTGCGCGGAGAGCCGGCGCTGATTGCGTGCGGAGAGGCGTAACTCAAGCATGCGGCCCAGACCCACGGCAGCAAGCAATAAGAGATAGGCCCTTACACTCATGCCCATCGCAGTAAAAGCATCTCCGAACTGAACCCCGGCCCGAAGGCAGCGAGCAATCCGTATGCGCCGGCTTCGATGCGGCGCTTGGTCAACCACTCGTGCAAGACAAAGATGACCGAGGCACTTGAAAGATTCCCGTATTCGGACAGGGTGTCCCAGGAGAGTTGGGTGTCGCCGCGGCTCAGGCCCAGCTCTTCTTCGATAAACAACAGCAGCTTCTGTCCACCGGGGTGAAGGATGAAGGCCGAAATCTGCTCGCGGCGAAGCCCGTGCCGGTCGAGAAACCTGGTCACCAGGCTTTTGATCTTCTCCCGGATCATTTGCGGCACGTCCTTGGAGAGGACGATATGGAAGCCGCTCTCCTTGAGATCAAAGCCCATCGCATCGAGCGAATCCGGAAAGAGATAAGTATCCGTATCGAGGATTTGTGGGCCGCAGACCGGGCGGCCGGTGACCACGGCAGCGGCGGCGCCGTCTCCGAACAGAATCGAAGAGATGAAGTTGGCCTGCGAGAAGTTTTCGCGCTGAAACGTGAGACTCGAGAGCTCGACGCTGACGACCAAGACGCTGCTTCCAGGATAGGCGCGGACGAACTCCCAGGCGCGGGCCACCGCCGCCGCGCCCGCCGCACAACCCAGCTCGGTGATGGGGAGGCGCCGGACATTGCGCCGGAATCCCATTTCGTTGATGAGGTGCGCATCGAGGGAGGGAATCATCACTCCCGTGCAGGAAACGGTGATGATGAGGTCAATCTCTTCCGGCTGCATGCTGGCCCGGGCGAGGCAACGGGAGGCCACTTCCTGCCCGAGAACAAGGGCGTGTTCCTGATACTCGCGGCTGATCTGGCTGAGAGGGCGCGGCTGGATGATGTGGTCCACGGGGTGAATGCAGTAACGGCGTTTCACCTGTGAGTTGTCAATAATGGCCATCATCGCTTCCAGGCGGGCTGGTTCGATTGAGAAGACCTTCCCGAAATAGCTCTTCACATCCTCCCTCGATACAGAAAACGGCGGGACGGCGGTGGCGGTTGCAGCGATGCCGATCCCAGGTGCAAAATCTTCCGCCGGTTTGCTCGAAGGGGTTGAGTTCGACAATGGATGCACCTCACGCCCCGTTCTACGCATTGTAGCCTGTGGCTTCGAATAAGTCTCAGATACCTGATGCGACACTAAGTTGTTTCCCACTTATCTTGTCAGCACGAGATCGAAAGTAATCTTAACCTCGTCTTTTACTTTCACCGTTCCTCCCGCCACGCTTACGGGCTTCATGCCGAAGTCGCGCTGCTTGAGCTTCGCCGAGCCGCGGTAGTGCCCGTCCTGAAGGTTTACCTCTACGGCGATGGGGTGAGTCTGTCCATGCAAGGTCAAGTCTCCATTCACTGTCCAGCCATCACGGCCCTTTTTTCCAACCGAGCTGGACCGAAAACGGATTTCCGGAAAGCGAGCGCTGTCCAGAACCTCGGGTCCCTCCATCGTCTTCTGGACTTGGGCCCGTTTGTCCGCCGGGAGGTCGGGATCAAGAACACGGAGCTGGCGCGCGTCCACGCGCACTTCGACGCTCGCGTTTTCCGATGTCTCCACGAAACCTTCTGAGATCGGCGCCACGATTTCGTGGTCGTGACCAAAGGCGGAGAAGAGACCGGATTTGAAGACTTTTATCTTGAGCACTGAATGCGCGACGTCAACCGCGTGTTTCTCTCCGCGGGCGAGAGCCGGCGAGATCGGGATAGCTAAGGCAACCGCCAGAGCTCCCGTTGTGAACACCCTCCGATGCACAGGCCCCCCTTCTTCTGCCTTCCCCTTGCCCGATCGGCTACTCTATAAGATGCTGAGGCGCCGACCCCCCTATGCCAGAAGTGGAGTTCGGCACCGCAGCCGAGTTTCAAGAGCGCGCGCTCCCAGATTTTCTTTTTGGCGTGTTACACTTCCGGTTCCTTCGCCGGAAATCGTCAAAGGGGGAATCGGCCCTGGGCGCCCGGAGAGGTGGTCTCTCCTGGTCGCCTGCGCATCTTAGTACGGGAGGGCTCTTTTCGTGGACGATTTCGTAGCTGAAAAGGCGATCTCTGTGCTCGCCTCGGTGAAACGTATCCCGCGCGAAAGCATCTCGCTGGATAGCTCACTCGAAAGCCTGGGCCTTGATTCGCTCGATGTCATCACGATGCTTTTTGAGCTCGAGAAGGAGTTTCAGATTTCGATTCCCGACGATGAAGCTCGTGCGGTCCGCAACGTGCGCGACATCGTCGAGGGGGTGAGGAAACTCCTCGCCGGAGCGTCCTTGGAATCTCGGGCGTCGGCGGACTAAATAATGGGGGAGCGGCGAGTTGCCATCACCGGCATGGGCGCGATTTGCGCCCTCGGCCAAGATGTTGGGGAGATGTGGAGCGCGCTGCGCAAAGGCCACTCCGGCATCGCTCCCATCGAATCCCTGGACGTTTCCAGCCTGAAGTTTCGGAATGGCGCAGAAGTACGCCAGTACCGTCCGGAGCAGCACTTTGATCCCAATCGGGCGGATCTGCTAGACCGTTTTGCTCAATTTGCGCTTCTCGCCGCGCGACGAGCCGTCCAGGATGCGGGGATTACTTTTGAGCCCGCCCTGCGTGAGAATACCGGAGTGGTGACCGGCTCGTGTCTAGGAGGCCAGTCCACGCAGGACGCAGGCTTCGTGGAACTCTACCAGCTCGGGCGCGGTCGAATCCATCCGCTCTCCATCCCGCGCACGATGGCAAATGCGGGCGCAAGCCATATCTCGATGGAGTTCGGCATCGCGGGGCCGGCTTACACTGTCTCCACTGCTTGTTCCTCTGCCAATCATGCGATTGGTCAGGCATTCCGCATGGTGCGCTCCGGCGAAATCGACCTGGCGATCACCGGCGGAAGCGAAGCGCCCTTCAGCCTGGGGTTGCTCAAGGCGTGGGAAGCTATGCGAGTGGTCTCCCCGGATACGTGCCGGCCGTTCTCCAAAGACCGACGCGGCATGATCCTGGGGGAAGGTGGAGCGATGCTGGTGCTGGAGCCGCTCGACGCCGCGCGGGCGAGGGGAGCCAGGATCTACGCCGAAATCGCAGGCTTTGGGATGTCATCTGACGCTCATCACATTACCCAGCCTTCTGTCGAAGGTCCGGCCCGAGCGATGCTGGCGGCATTGGGCAATGCCGGACTGCATCCGGAGCAGGTCGGATACATCAATGCTCATGGCACCGGCACCCCGGGCAACGACCGCACCGAGACACGGGCCATCCGCAGCGTTTTCGGTGCCCACGCCGATCATCTTGCGGTGAGCTCCACAAAATCGGCCCATGGCCACGCCCTGGGCGCTGCTGGCGCATTGGAGGCGGTGGCCACCATTCTGGCGCTTCGGGAGGGCATCCTCCCTCCTACAGCTAACTTCACCGAACCCGATCCGGAGTGTGACTTGGACGTCGTCCCAAATCAGGCTCGGCCGGCAAGCGTGGAATGCGCCCTCTCCAACTCTTTCGCTTTTGGGGGATTGAACGCCGTTCTCGCATTTCGAGTGCATAACACCTGATCCCTACTTCCGTTCTGCGCGCACGCTTTTGCCTCAAAGCTGGGGTCCCCGCCTTTCTGGCCCTCTCGCGCATGAACTGTTTCCTCTCAGGTGCTCTAGCTGCAACCCAACGGTGCTGCCCGCCACCGGCCTGCCGACCAACCACGCCGCACGCGGGAAGGCCCTTGCTATCGAAAATATGTATCGGTCCGATTCAAATTCTCGATTGTACTTTCCTGCGCGTCTCGGGTATCTCCTGGATCACAAGGGAGATTCGCCAAGCCTAAATGGACGGGTGGAGCCCCTGCCGACACAAGGGGGAACTGTGAAAAACAAACAATCTACGTCCGCTTCGAGCGACGTCAGGCCAGGACGGAAAAATGGGATGGAGATCAGTCGGATCCTGCGGCGGCTCGAACGGTACCGTTGCAGAGGCTGCAGCCAAATCTGCCTTGTGCCGCACACCCTGCTTTACGCCGAGAAACCAGGCGTCCATTCCCCCTGCAAGCCGCTCGCCCCCCTTCCGGTCGGTTTTTCTCTGCCCGCTGCCTGAATGCGACCTACTCGCGCACCAGAGGAGTAGGGCAACCTCCTCTCTCATTTTTTCTTAGCAGAGAGCTGCGCCAAGAAGTTCCTCTTTTTGCTCTCCCCCTGGCCCACACCAAATATCTATTCGTTCGATCGGAATTCCGAATTGTACTTTTCCCGCTGCGCACAGTACTCAGATAGGATGCGGGAGAATCGGCACGACACATTCGTCGATCATGATGCCTGCGGAGTGGGCTTCGTCGCCCATCTCGGGAGCACGGGCTCTCGGGATGTTGTCGATCGCGCGTTGACGGCTCTCAAAAGCCTTTCTCATCGCGGCGGGGTGGATGCAGACGGGGCCAGCGGCGACGGTGCTGGCCTGCTCACCGCTATTCCGCAGGAATTCATCCGGCATCAGGCTCGAGAAGAGCGTATTGAGCTGCCGGAGACGTATGGCCTGGGCATGGTTTTTCTGCCGCGCGAGCAACTCGCTCAGGCCTGCGCAGCCATTGAGGCGGCCGCAGACAAGACCAAGTTGCGATTCCTGGGCTGGCGCTCGGTACCGACCGATCCTTCCATCCTTGGACCTCGTGCCTCAGCCACACTCCCCACTATCCGGCAATGCTTCGTCGTGGCGAAAGACCCCAGAAGCAATCTCGAGCCGCTGCTGTTTCGTTGCCGCAAACGCGCCGAGCGAGAGGCGCCTAGCGGAACTTATATCTGCTCTCTCTCCTCACGCACTCTGGTTTACAAGGGCCTACTGGCGCCGCGGCAGCTTCCCGCTTTTTATCGAGATTTGGCCAGTCCCAGCTTTGCCACTCCCTTTGCCATTTTCCATCAGCGGTATTCCACGAATACGCGCCCGACGTGGCATCTGGCGCAGCCGTTTCGGTTCGTGGCTCACAATGGCGAGATCAACACGCTCAGTGCCAACCGTCGTTGGCTGCGCGCGCGCCAGGCGGCGTTGCGACGCAGGCTCGGTGTCGGAGACTGGTTCCACGCCCTGGAGGAGGGTGTGAGCGATTCGGCCAGTTTCGACAATGCCTTCGAGATTCTGTTGCACAAAGGGAGCAGCCTTCCCGAGGTGATGTTGCGAATGGTTCCTCCAGCCTGGGAGAACGATAGCCGGCTGGCCGCGGAGCTGCGCCGATATCTCGAGGCGCAGGCGCGCGAACAGGAGCCCTGGGATGGCCCGGCTGCGCTGGTGTTCAGTGATGGACAGCTGGTTGGTGCCAAGCTCGACCGCAACGGCCTGCGTCCGCTCCGCTATACGCTGACTTCCGATGGCCTGTTGGTGGTCGGCTCCGAGGTGGGGCTCACCGATCTGGCCGGCAGACGAGTGGCGGAACGCGGGCGGCTCGGACCAGGTGAAATGCTGCTCGCAGATCCCCTTTCCGGCGCAATCTTCCGAGGAAATCAGCTTGGTGGCTGGCATGGTTTCGGCAAGCGCGTTGCCTCCGTGTCAGCCTCGCGCCTGCCGCCAACCGGAACGGCTCCCCCTGCGCTGACGCGTGAACCCAAACGCCTGGCCGCGGCGCTCGGTTGGACCGAAGACCAATTCCGGCTGCTCTTCGAGCCGCTAGGCCTGGAGGGCAAGGAGGCTACCTGGAGTATGGGTGACGATACTCCGCCAGCCTTCATTTCTGGGACGCACCGGCCGCTCTGGGACTATTGCAAACAGCGATTCGCCCAGGTCACCAATCCCCCCATCGATCCCTTACGGGAGGAGCACGTGATGTCGCTCGAGGTCTACTTGGGCGCCAACCCAGTCCTCGGTTCGCCAGTGCTGGATGCCGGTCAGCTGGCAATCTTGGAGGCTGCGCTCTCTCCGCCCGTGCCACGAATTGATTTGACATTCCCCGCGAGCCTTGGGGTGGATGAAGCTCTGGCGGCTCTGGCGAGAGTGCGCCGGGAAGCGCTGAAGTCTGCTCGCTTGAGGCCGGGAATGGTGCTTCTCACCGACCGCGGCGCAGATCAAAAGCGGGCGGCACTGCCGGCCTTGCTGGCACTGGCGGCGGCTTGGAAGGCAATGGTGCAGGCGGACGCCGTTGATGTCCCGCTCATGATCGAAAGCGGGCAAGTCATCGAAACTCACCACGTGGCTTTGCTGGTCGCCGCAGGTGCCAACGCCGTCTTTCCCTACCTGGCTCTGGAACTGGCCGAAAGCCTGAGGCCGGGAGGGGCTCGAAGCTATCGCACCGCCGTAGAAGCAGGGCTACGCAAGGTCATCGCCCGCATGGGCATTTCGACTCTGGCGAGCTACCGCAATAGCCAGCTCTTCGAAATCGTTGGACTGGATCGGGAGGTGTGCGCCGAATTCTTCGAGGATGCGACGGCTGTGCTGGGGGGAAAGAAGCTGAGCGAGCTTCTCGAAGACGCCCTCGAACGGCACGTCAGGGCTTTCGCTCCCCGCTCGCCCGGTCTTCAGGATGCCGGTCTTTATCGTTTCCGGAAGAGTGGCGAGCGCCATGCCAGCTCTCCCGAGCTGGTGCGGCGCATGCACCGGTATACCCAATCCCCCACCCAAGAGAACTATCGCGATTTCGCTCGGTTGGCGGAGGAGCGGGAGCCGGTCGCGGTTCGCGACCTGCTCGAGATTGTGCTTGGCACGCCCATCCCGGTCGAGGAGGTGCAGGAGGAAAGAGAGATCTTGATGCGCTTCAGTACTCAAGCCATGTCGCTCGGGGCACTGGGCCGGGAAGCGCATCGCACGCTGGCGGTGGCCATGAACCGTTTGGGTGCACGGAGCAACACCGGCGAGGGCGGAGAGGACCCGGACGTTTATTCCTGCGAACGCGAGGCCCAGAACCGCGTCAAGCAAGTGGCCTCGGCGCGATTCGGTGTGACCACGGAGTACTTGGTGGAAGCCGAGGAGCTGGAAATCAAGATGGCGCAGGGCTCAAAGCCGGGCGAAGGGGGCCAACTTCCGGCCACCAAAGTGACTCCCTACATTGCGCGCCTGCGTCATGCCGTGCCCGGCATGGCGCTGATCTCGCCGCCGCCGCATCACGATATTTACAGTATCGAGGACCTCGCCCAGTTGATCTACGATCTGCGCGCCGTCAACCCCCGTGCGCGGATCGGGGTGAAACTTGTCGCTGGAGCGGGAGTGGGGATCGTCGCCGCGGGAGTGGCCAAAGCGGGCGCTGAGGTCATTACCATCTGCGGACATGACGGTGGCACCGGGGCTTCGCCGCTGACCTCGATCAAGAACACGGGCTTGCCCTGGGAGGTCGGTCTGCGCGAGGCGCACTGTGCGCTGATCCGCACGGGTTTCCGCCAGCGCGTCCGGCTGCGCGTGGATGGCGGATTCAAATTCGCACGCGATGTGCTCGTTGCCTGTTTGTTGGGCGCCGACGAGTTTGGGTTCGGCACTGCAGCGCTGCTGGCGATCGGCTGCGTGATGGCGCGCCAGTGTCACCTGAATACGTGCCCGGCGGGCATTGCCACTCAGGACGAGAAACTCCGCCTGCGGTTTACGGGCAAGCCCGAGATGGTCATGGCTTATTTTCGCAGCTTGGCCGGGGAAGTTCGCCAGCGCCTGGCAGCGTTGGGCGCCCGTTCGCTCGATGAAGTCGTCGGCGCGGTAGAGAAATTACGGCCGCGCAACGCCACGGCGGCTCGTGCTTTGGGGGGCCTGCTGGAACCGGCGCCAGACTCTCCGATGCAATTCCCGCAGCTCGCCGAGCAAGACGCCGGCCTCCACCGCCAACTTGCCTGCCTGCTGGAAGAAGGATGGCCGCCCGCGCGGTCGCCTGTCTACGCCATTGTCAATCGAGACCGCAGCATCGGCGCGCACCTCAGTGGAGAGATCGTGCGCCGCTTTGGCCCCCGTGCTCTGGAGGGAAAAAGCGTTGATTGCGAGTTTCGCGGAGTCGCCGGCCAAAGCTTTGGTGCGTTCTTGGTCTCCGGCCTGCGCTTCCGTCTCGAGGGAGAAGCGAATGACTATGTGGGTAAGGGTCTGAGCGGGGGCACGATTGCCATTACCGCGGGGTCCCAAGCGTCGCATCGCGGCGATGTGCTTGTCGGCAACACTGCGCTCTATGGGGCCACCCGAGGAGTGCTCTTTGTCGCCGGCCGCGCGGGGGAGCGCTTCGCTGTGCGGAATAGCGGAGCCACGGCGGTTGTGGAAGGGATTGGCCAGCATGGGTGTGAGTACATGACCGCCGGGGTCGTCATTCTACTCGGGCCAGCGGGCATCAACCTGGGCTCCGGGATGACCGGTGGCCTGGCCTATATCCTGCGTGACTTTGTATCCGCTGCAGGCTACAAGAGCGAGTTCGTGCGTCCCGCTTCCATGGAGGGAAGCGAGCAGCAGTGGCTGCGATTGGTCTTGCGGGAACATGTTCGCCTGACCGGCAGCCCGCGCGCCCGCAGCCTGCTCCGCGGGGACCAGCTTCCCTTCGTGCGTCTTGAGCCCGTCCACTTGCCATGTCCTATCCCTGAGACCTGGGCCGCAACGCTCGGCCAGTTCGCGAAGCGCGAGAGAGTTGCGCTCCCGTCCCCAGATGCGATACTCGATGAAGCCCCGCTCGAGGCTGCTACCTAGGGGTCCCCGTCCCTTGGACCCCATCGTGGCCCTGATCGTTTCGGGTGGCAGCAGTTATAATGCTCACCTTAGCCCATGGATTTCGATCAGCTCACCACGTTCATCGAGGTTGCCAAGCTCGGTAGTTTCTCTCGCGCGGGTGAGAAGCTTTTCCGTTCCCAGCCTGCCGTCAGTGCTCAAATCCATCAACTGGAACGGGAATATGGGGAGAAACTGTTGGACCGCGTCGGAAAGTCCGTACGACTGACCCCCGCCGGAGAAACGCTCTTCGAATATGCCGGGCGCCTCCTGGCCTTGCGAAACGAATCGCTGCGCGCGGTGGCCGACCATGCCAGCACACCGCGAGGGGTGCTCTCCATCGGAGCGAACGAAGCCACCTGCTTGTACGTTCTCCCCGAAGTGTTTGATGAATATCATCGGCTCTATCCTTTGGTGCAGATCAGCATCTATCGCAATTTCAGCCGCAAGATCCTGGAACGGGTTGAAGACGGTACCATCGATGTGGGCATCGTTACGCTGCCCGTCAAATCGTCCCGGCTCAAAATTCACCCTATCTTTCGCGACCGCATCGCGCTGATGACTAGCCCTCGCAATCCACTGGCAAGAATGAAAGCGGTGAGAATCAGCGACATCGCCCAGCAGCCGCTCATCTTTCCCAAGACCGGCTTCACGCGCCAGTTGCTGGACAAACAGTTTCGACCCTATCGATCCCGACTGCGCGTGACGATGGAATTGCCCAGCGTGGGCATGATCAAACAGTTTGTGGCCGCCGGGCTTGGCGTCTCGCTGATTAGTCGAAGCTTTGCCCGCGAAGAGATGCGCGCCGGTGAGGTCAAGTTGATTCCTCTGGCCGACGTAGAGCTCTGGCGTGAGCTGGGCCTCATTTATCGCCGCGATCGCACGCTGCCGCGCTCAGCTACCGCGTTTATCGCTCTGATCCGTCAACGCGCCGCAGCCGAGTCTGACACGGGTCGGCGGCGTCGCGGATGATATCGCCGAGGTGAGGCCTTCCACGCCGGCACGGGCAGGACTTCCCGATCTCATCCCGGGCAAGTGCGGTGGTCACCAGCTTCCAATGAGTACGCCAGTGAAAAAGACAACGGTGCCTCCGAGGGCAACCTGCACGGCCGCTGAGAAGATCGGGGTTTCCATGTAGCGGTGTCGGACCCAGGTGATGATGCTCAATTCGACCAGAACTACAGCGACGGCGATCGTCGTGGCGAGGGTGAATCGCTCAAGGAGATAGGGCAGCGTATGCCCGATGCCCCCCAGCGTGGTCATCAACCCGCACACGAGTCCCCGTAACCAGGGATACCCGCGGCCGGTCAGGCTGCCGTCATCGGAAAGGGCTTCGGCGAAGCCCATGCTGATACCGGCACCGACCGACGCTGCCAGCCCGACGACAAAGGCGGCCCAGGTGTCGTGGGTCGCGAAAGCAGCGGCAAAGACGGGCGCCAACGTGGAGACGGAACCGTCCATAAGCCCGGCCAACCCTGGCTGGACAATTTGCAAGACGAGCAGCTTTCTCCGCGCTTCTTCCTCCTGGCGACGGACGTCGGCTTTCAGCTTGTCTTTCTCCAATTCCTCCACGCGGTATTCATGCGAGCGCTCTTCCTGGGCAAGGTCGTCAAGAAGCTGCCGGACGCTGGCGTCAGTGGCTCGGGCAGCGGCCCTCTCATAGAAGCGGCGAGTTTCCTCCTCCATAGCGCTGGCCTGGTTGCGCACGGCCTCTAGCCTCAGGGGCCGTGCCAGCCAAATCGGACGTCGCTCGACGAATCCTTTCACATCCTGGCGGCGTATGAGGGGAATGTGTTCGCCAAATTTCTGCCGGTACAGGTCGATCAGCCGCCGGCGATGGCCGGATTCCTCGACTCGCATGCCATCGAAGACCGCCGCGGTGGCAGGAAAGTCCCGGCGCAGGCCCTCGGCGAAATCGGCATACACGCGTTCATCTTCCTCCTCGAGCGAGATGGCCAGTGCAAGGATTTCCTGCTCGGACAAACTGTCAAAGTTCTTCATCCCGGTCTCCCTAGCCGCGAGCGCGCAATCATCTGATGGCCTTCGATTATATGCGGGCAGATGCTTCGCCAGGTTGCCTTGGCGGATGGACCACCAGAGTTCAAACCTACCTACGATGCGGAAGCGGATGAAATTGTGGGCGTGCTGTGCCGTGGCCTGCTTGGCGGCATCTAAGGAGCGAAACAGGGTTCCACGTAGAAAGTGGGTCCTCCTAGGGTAATCTGCAAGAACTGAGGGCGCGTTTCTCCAAATACCGCTGGTGATACTCCTCGGCTCTGTAGAATTGCGAAGCGGGCACAATTTCCGTCACGATCCTGCTCCTGAATCTGCCGGAGTTCTGGGCCTTCTCCTTGGATTTTTTCGCCGCCGCCTGCTGCTCTGGATTGTGGAAAAAGATTACCGACCTGTATTGTGAGCCGACATCCGGGCCCTGGCGGTTTAACGTCGTGGGGTCGTGGATATCCCAAAACACGTTCAGAAGCTCGTCGTAGGAAACCTCAGACGGGTCATACTCCACTTCGACTGCTTCGGCGTGCCCGGTTTCCCCCGAGCACACGTCGTGATAGGTCGGGTTTTCGAACCATCCCCCGGTGTACCCTACCGCTGTCGACTTTACGCCTTTGATTTTTTGGAACGCAGCCTCCACTCCCCAGAAACAACCGGCCCCCAAAGTGGCCTTTTCCATCGCGTTTTCTCTCCTCTCTTTTCCCTAAACCATTGCCGCTGGCGGTCGTGAGATACATCCTCCTGACCATCGACGCTCAGAACAACCGTATCCAGCGAGGCATCCTCCTCCATCCGCAGGATGATTTGCGAAGCCTGTCAACGATGTGATGCACTTGCTGTGCAGTTGGAACCTCGTGGGCAGTCCCACGATGACAACGCTTGCCGCCGAGGCGAGCCATACGCAACGGCCCCCTGACCAACAAGGGATCGTTCGACAGGTACCAAGCAGGGGTCTCTTTGGAATACTTCCGCTTTAAGTCGGAGCACGCCATCCCCAACTATCAAGATAAAACAGGATGCCCGCCTAAATCTATGGCTGAGCCCTTATGTCGTACGCATGATCCAGGCCCGCTCAGGGACCGACGCAAATCTCAGAGCACATAGCGGCGGTTGATGCCCCGAATCTCTCCACGCGGGCTTAGAGCGCACGGAGAGTGGCGGCCACGGGACGCCGTGCGGCGCGGATAGCTGGAGGCATACCGCCCACCACCCCCATCAGGAGCGCGAAGGCTATGCCGAGGAGGAGTAGACCCGTTGTCACACGAAAGGCGAAAGCAAGGTGAGAAAATGTCTGGAAGTTCATCGCCGTAGTGGTATAGCCGTTCAGCGGCAAGATGGCCAGGCACCCGAGGACGCCACCCAGGAAGGCGATGAACAAAGACTCGATGAGAAACGACACCACGACGCTGGCCGAACCGAAGCCGAGTGCCCTCATCGTGGCAATTTCTCGCGAGCGCTCTGCCACTGCCGAGTACATCGTATTGAGCGCACCAAAGACTGCGCCAATGCCCATCACCGCGGCGACGATCGAGCCGAGTACGGCAATCAGTGTTGAAAGTGCCCGCGATTCCTTCTCATAGTAGTCCACTTCGCGATCCACCTGGACGGTGAGCCGCGGATCGGCCGTGAGCGCATCCTTGAAGGCGGAGAAGGCGTCTGGCGAATTCAGGCCCACGGTGACGCTGGAATATTGGTTCTGCGGCCGGTGGTACACCTGGCTTAGAATATTGGCGTCGCACCAGATTTCGGAATCAAACGAGGAGCCGCCGGCGTCGAAGACGCCTACCACCTTCCAGTTGCTGCCGCCGAATCTCACGGTATTCCCCAATTCCAGGCCGGCGTAGTTTCGCGTGGCATTCTTTCCTACAACGAGCTCGTTTAGCCCGGGCTGGAAGAGGCTTCCGGCGAGGACTTTGACGTTAGGGCGAACCTTTAGCGCCTTCGCTGAGACCCCTCGCACTTGCACGTTGGTGTCGGTTCCCGTGGCCCGGAAGGCGAAGGGAGCAATGACGACCACCTCGGGACTAACCAGGGGCCCCTCGCCCGCGCGAGCAACGCCGGCCGCATCCTCGATGACCCGCTCTTGCTCGAGCGGCACATTGCTGTCCATCTCTGATGTCGCTCCGGCGCGCCGCACGATCGCATTTTGTGGGGAGCCTGATTTCACCAGCGTCGCTTTGAACCCGCGCGCCAGCGACATCATGGCCACAAACACGCCCACCGTGCCGGCAATTCCCAGCACCGCCACCACGGCCGAGGTCCAGCGCGCTCTCACACTCCGCAAGTTGTACACGATCGGAATCGTCATGGTCAGACTCTGCGCATCGCATCCACCACGCGAAGGCGCATTGCAGAAAATGCCGGCAGAAACCCGGCAACGATGCCCACCGCTAGTGCAGCCCCTATGCCGATCCCCATCGACTTCAGCGGCAGATAGAAAAAGGGCAGAAAGCCGTGCGTGGGATCGCCCCCGAGTGTAAACAGCTTGATGAGCGCCACGCCCAGCACTCCGCCCACGGCTGAGATCAGGAGCGATTCGGCCAGCACAAGGCAAAGAACGAATCGGTCGGAGTACCCCACAGCTTTCAACACCGCGAGTTCGCCGATCCGTTCCCGTACTGCAATCGCCATGGTGTTGCCGGTGACGAGAAGCAAGGTGAAGAACACCACGCTACCGATCGTTAAGATCAAAAACTCGATATTCCCGAATTGCTTCACCCACGCCGCCGCGAACGCGCTCTCCGTGTCCGTCTTGGTTTCCCAAGGTGAATTCGAGAACTCCTGGTCGATCGCTTTAACGACCTGTGCGGCCTGATCCGGGTTTTGGACGCGCACGGTGTACCACCCCGCGAAACCCTTCCATCTTTCGGGGGCACGCTCGTCGAGCAGCTTCCATTGAAACCAGAACTGGCTGACGTCGTCCTGAGCACGCTTCCCGTGATAGATGCCGCGGATGTTGAACTCCCAGGTCCCTGGAAAGATGGTGCCCTTGATGGGAATGCGATCCCCGATCTTCCAGTGAAACCGCTTGACCAGGCCGTCCCCGACGACTGCGCCTTCGCGATCCTCGACAAAGGCCTGCCACTGATCCTCGGGAATCTCAAACTCGGGAAACACGGCGCGCTGATTCTCCGGGTCGATGGCAAACTGGCCGAAGAAATTCCGCTCATCCTGATATACACCGCCGAACCAGTTATCGTAGGTGACGAGTTTGACCCCCGGGATTCTCAGCAGCCGGTCGCGATAGGAGATCGGCAGCGGCTGAATGATGGAGACTTTGTTGATCACTACCAGCCGGTCCGCTCCTGCGACTTCCTGATATTGGCCAAACGCCCCCCGCACCACAAGCAGCAGTCCGAACAGGAACAAGGCCACTGCGAAGGAGCCAATGGTCAGCGTTGTGCGCAGCTTCTTGCGAAATAGATTGGCCACAATCAGCGGAAGAAATCTCATGCCGCACCCACTCCTTTGGCGCTCTCAATGAGAGCACCCTTTTCCAAATGCAGCACGGCCTGAGCGCGCTCGGCCACCACCGGATCGTGAGTGACCATCAGAACCGTCTTGCCGTATTCCTTCACCAGGCGCCCGATCAAGTCCATCACCTCGTCTGCGCTCTTGCGGTCCAAGTCTCCGGTCGGTTCATCGCAAAGCAGAAACGTGGGGTCGGAAACAATGGCCCGGGCGATGGCTACGCGCTGCTCCTGTCCCCCGGAAAGTTGTCGCGGGTAGTGCTTCATGCGATCGGCGAGTCCCACGACCTTCAGGGCTGTCTCGACGTGCTTGGCGCGCTCCGCCTTGGAAAGTTTCGTGAGCAGCAGCGGCAGCTCGACGTTCTGATACGCGGTGAGGACCGGAATCAGGTTATACATTTGGAAGATGAAGCCTACATGGCGGGCCCTCCAAGCGGTCAGTTTCCCCGCAGTCATGTGCGTGATTTCGTCACCCGCGACCGTGATGCTACCTCGAGACGGCACGTCTAGGCCCCCGAGCAGGTTCAACAACGTTGTCTTTCCGGAGCCGCTGGGCCCCATGAACGCGACGAAGTCTCCCCTGTCCACATCGAGATTCAGTCCTTGGAGGACGTGAATCTCTTCGCTTCCCCGCTGGTATTTTTTGTCCAGGCCGCGCACGCGAATCAGGCTGGAATTTGCTCCGGCTCCATCCACACGCACCATTTCGCTCTCCCTATTGCTTGATTTCGACCGCTTGACCATCGCGCAGGCTCTCGTGCCCCTTCATCACGAGCCGGTCGCCTGCGGAGATGCCGGCCAGCACTTCGACGTCATTCCCGTGTTCTGCGCCAAGTCTGACCGCGCGGCGCTCTACCCGGCCCTCGCGCACAAGAAGTACAAAGTGTTTACCGCCATCGTCTCGCACTGCGCCCCGCGGGATCACTGCCTTCGCCGGTGATGCCGCGCTGCCCACGTTGCCCGCGGGCGGCTCTTCATTCAAAAACGCGACTTTTACTCCCATGTCCGGCAGGATCCGAGGATCCAACTTTTCAAAGGAGATGCGCACTTTGACGGTGGCCTTCTGACGATCCGCTGTGGGAATGACCGTTCGCACCTTTGCAGGGATCTGCCAATCGGGATAGGCGTCCAGGGTGGCCATCACTTTCTGGCCCGGCTTCACCCGCGCGATGTAAGATTCGTTGACGTCCACTTCGATTTCGTTTGACTGCATGTCCACAATCGTCGCGATGCCGGTCCGCGTGAATCCTCCTCCCGCAGAGATCGGCGAAACCATCTCGCCCCGCTGTGCGTCCTTCGAGACCACGATTCCATCGAACGGGGCGCGCACCGTGCAGTTCTCCACGTCCCGCTGCGCCACGATGATGCGTGCGTCTGCCGCGCGGATTTGTTCTTTAGCCAGCGAGATGCGTGCCTTCAAGCTGTCCACGGCGGTGTGTGCCTTATCGAGCGTCTGCGCGCTCTGAACGCCTGAAGCCTGTAGTTCCTGCGTGCGTTTCAATTCACGCTCTGCGTCGACAAGATTCACTTCGAGATCGGCGAGCGATGCCGAGGTGGCATCGCGGTCGGCCTTTGCTGAGGTCAGCCGCGAATCTGATTCCGCGCAATCGAGCGTGGCCAACACCTGACCCGCCCGCACCTGCATACCTTCCTCGGCTAACATCGCGGTCACTCGACCGGTGATCTTGGCCGCCACAGTCGATCGCCGCCGCGGCGTCACGTAGCCGCTGGCATTCAGCATCGTGCCGGCCCTGCCATTCTCTGGAGCACGTGCCATCGCCACCTCGACTTCAGGTTTCTGCCCTCGGAACGCAAACACGAGGCCTGTCAAAAGAGCCAACGCTCCCAGCGCGGCCGCAAAGACACCGAGACGCCTTCCTGTCCGCCCCGCGCTGCGCGAGTGGTCGTCAATCTTTAGCGACGAAAGATCCGGAGGTGAGGACTCTGCGCGCACCTTCCTCCAAGGCCCATCAATTGTAGGCGAACGGCGCCGCCCCCACCACCTGCCGCAACCAGGCTTCTTGAGCCTGGGTCGGAACAAGCTCGATGCAATGGGAGAGCCTCGCCTTCACTGGAGAGCCGACATGCCTGAGAGCTCTGGGAAACGGGGACTCTATGATACCACAGGTCCGCGCAGATTTCCTCGAGCTCTGAGGGCTTTGGAAACCAAGGTCTTTCGAAGACGCCGAAGCGAAATCCTCGTATTCTGTCTGGCCCTTAGAGGTGGGCGGTGCCGGGGGCTAGGATGAGCTGCCTTTGACCTACGGCCAAGCCAGAGCCGGATACCACGCGAGGTCTGGGCCTTTTGAAAAGGTCACACTCCGGCGACGGCTACTTACGAACGACCAAGTTGTTGGTCACCGAGAAAACGCCGGGGACGCCGTTGGCCTTAATACCAACTATATTCTTGTCTGCCTCGTTATCCACTATACCCTCCAGCGTGACCTGCCCGTTCTTCACGATGATGTGAATTGCAGGAACTGACCCCAGAGCGTAGCGGTCCAACTGAGGCGTGTCGTAAATGGCGTGGAACACCGCACCGGCGAATCCGATCGTCATTCGGTGATAGCGGGAGGACCTCGATGTTATTCGTCACGCTGGCCACACCTTCCACTCTCTTTACGGCAGACTCGGCATCGGATTTGAGAGTGGGGCGCATGACCTGACCCATGAGTGTCACGTGGTCGCCATCAACCTTGAAGGCCTGGTTATCAAATACGGAGTAGTAGGGAAGCATCAAGAGCTCGTGACGCACTTCCCTGATTAGGTTCTCCTTCTGGCGGCCGACATTCCGCTGGTGCGGTTGGCTGCCGGCGCATTCTGGGCCCGCCGCTGGGCCAAGCATCACCGCTGTCAGGAAGGCCAGGACTCCTGTGGAACTGTGCAAGATTCGCATAATGCCTCCTCATTAGATTTTTTTTGGCCCGGCGCTGATCCGTCGATTTCGTGAGCATTTCCGACTTCACCATTTTCTTCGCCCAGGAGAGACAGGCCTGACGCCGTCTTGCCTCAAGCTGAGTTGGTGACCGCATAATCCAGAAAGCATATCCTCGCTAGATCGCGTGGATCGTTCCACCGCGCAACACAGTGACACCGTCGCCGATCCCGGGCAATGCTTAAGCGCTGCACTTCCCGGATGAGGTTCATTACCTGTAAAAAAACACTCCAGCGATTATGGCACTGTCGAGCAGAATTCAACCTATGCACGGCAAGTAGATGTTCTTGTCGCGTTTCTGCAAGCCGTATCAGAGCCAGGCAACGGCAGAGAAAAGATATGCGCTCCACGACACGAGAGATACCCCTGTCGCTCGGTGGCTTCCCCATATGGTGAGGACCTGGGGGTTTGTCATGAGCATGGTGAAGATCAATGACGCGCTTAATCGCCCCTGGCGTAGGAAAATAGGAACAGAGGGCATCGTCGGATTGGGCGGCATGGGATACTACCCTCTCTCGATCATCCTAAGTAAAAAGATGGACGACACCCTAACGCGGCGGCTAGGTTATCGGCTCGCAGCGGATGCGCCTACAATCCAGGAGAGCTGGACTGTCGCTAGATCGGAATGACTCCCCTCGGCATCGCAGGCTCACACTTTCGCTTCCCCTGTCAAAGGGA
>DATFXF010000064.1:0-2478 GCA_035258565.1 Candidatus Acidiferrales bacterium | reverse complement strand
GTCACGTTCGCCAAAAGCGCGTAAGTCATCCCGCCCGGCCGCTGCGCCATATCTTCCGCTGCCACAGTGAAGGCGTGGCTGAAGCCCTTGCTCTTCACGAACTCGATGCCGTCCCTGTACTCGCCGCCCTGCAGCAGAACCCCCTTGAGGAACTGCTCGATGCCGTTGACCGGCTTGAGACCGTAGAGGTGGATCGGTCGCTTGGCCCATTCGCCACGCAGGCCCAAGTCTCCCCAGGTCTTGACCTCCGGATGACCGCGCAGGCGCGTCTTTGAATAGATCGCGTCGAGCTGTGCCATGGTCAGCCCCTGGATCGGATTGTTTTTGTCGACGAAGATTACGACGGTAGCGGTCTTGCCCAGCGAGCCCAGGCTGCCGGTCGCGACGCGGATCGCCAACGGCTTGTAGCCGAACTTCTCCACGAATGCTTTCTCCTCGGCCGGCAACAGCTCGCGCCCGACCGGGGCCAGATGCGCGCGGCCCTCCGTCAGCGCCGGACCACCCGTGCCCGAGGCCCGCGCTTCCATGGTGACGCTGAGCCTGGGGTATGCCTTGCGAAAGATCTTCACCCAACCCAGGGTGATCTCATCCATCACGTCGGCCCCGACTAGGTTCAGATCCTCCTCCGGGGCCACCGTTAGCTCACCCGGCTTCCAGCTCGGGATGGATGGATCGACCTGGAGCTGGTGCTCGGGGGCGGCGTACTTCAGAGCGAACGCGGATGTGGCGATGATGCTGCTGATGGCTGCCAAGCGAAAGAAAGGCGCGGTAGCGGGTGCGCTCATGGAGGCTCCTCCTATGGTCACCGCCGTGTGGCGGCAGCGGTCTGCGAGGCCGGCTTGAACAGATCGGCGTAGGTTGGGATCTGCTTCTGGAGATTATCCCGCAGCGCGCTCGCCGCGACGAAGAACTCCGTCTCGGTCTTGGCAACAGTGGACGGCAACTTGTAGGCGAGGACCAGCAAGCCGATGTGCCCGCCCGCCGCATCCCGCAGCGGCATCATCATCACGAACTTCTTCACGGGATCATTTTTGTTCCAGCGCGGGTCCACGATGGTGACCCCCTTGGTGATCACCTCGATGTCGTCGGGATCGTCGGCGTTGCCGATCCGCTCCGGGAAGGAGCCGGCGAACATCGTATAGACCTTGTCCATCCCAGGGGGCACCCCGTGGAAGGTGACGCTGATCAGCTCCGGGTGCTTGGACATGATCTCGTCCGCCAGCGTCTGCGCGTAGATTTTCGTGGAGGGCGGCGTCCAGTTCTTCTTCTTCGGCGGCGGCGAAGTCTCGGCCGCCGCGCACAAGCCGGACGCGCAGGTGATGCCAAGCAGAGTCACGACCATGACTTTTGCCAACCAGTGAACGTGTTTCACGTTGTCCTCCAGGGAGTCGAGGTAGCGCCCGGCGCCTCAGGCGGGCGGGTGGAACGAGCGGGCTTCAGCTTTCCCATGGCGATGCAAGCTATGTAGCCAAGCTGACGACAACCTGAAGCAATTCTGAAATAGTGTTCATCTGCGAAGGGCCGTCCCGACGCCGCCCATTCCCGTAACGGAGGCGACGAGGCCAGGGATTCGGGTCGGTGTCCGCGCAGGAGAGCTGCACCATGAAAGTACTCATCGTCGAAGATGACAGTCGCCTGGGTCCATTTATCAAACAAGCCCTCACGGAGTGCCGCTATACCGCAACCTGGGTTCGCACGCGCCGGGAGGCCTCCGATGCCTTGGCGGAAACCCCCTTCGATGTGATCGTGCTCGACTTGAGCCTGCCCGACGGCGACGGCCTGGATCTGCTGCACCAGTGGCGCCAGAGCGGTTTCAACGAACCGGTGCTCATCCTGAGCGCACGGGACTCGTTGGAGGATCGGATCAAGGGGCTGGACCTTGGGGCCGACGACTATCTGCCTAAGCCGTTCAGCATGCAGGAGCTGATCGCACGCATCCGTTCGCTGGTCCGGCGCCAGTCGACGGTCAAGCTGACCGTGCTGGAGCATGCCGGCATCCGGCTGGACCTGTTGGGCCACACCGTGGAGGTGAACGGACGGACGGTGGACCTGACCAGCCGTGAGTATGCGTTGCTGGAAATCTTCATGCAGAACCACGGGCGCATTCTTCCCCGAACCCTGATCACGGATAAAATCTGGGCCTCCAGTTACGATGTCGACACCAATCTGCTCGATGTGTACATGAGCCGGCTGCGCGCGAAGCTTGAAAGCGCGTCCGGCAAGCCCCTCTTCAAGACCGTGCGCGGGGTCGGTTATCAGTTGGTATGAAATCGATCGGCACTCGCGTCGCGGTCTGGTACGCCGCCGCCGCGACCATCACGCTGGCGTGCCTCTTCGTCGCCGGCTACGTCTTGCTGAGCAATCAGCTCGTGCACGGCCTTGATCTTCTCAACGAGGCTGGGTTCAAGGAGATCGAAGCTCACCTCGGCCCCGACTACCGGACGCTCAGCGCTCCCACCATCGAGACGCGAATCCGGG
>DATFXF010000063.1:0-6223 GCA_035258565.1 Candidatus Acidiferrales bacterium | reverse complement strand
GTTTTTGGGGGTGATTCGAACTGGTGCTGGAGGAGGGAGTCGAACCCACACGGCCTTGCGGCCAGCGGATTTTGAGTCCGCCGCGTCTGCCATTCCGCCACTCCAGCTTTGCTGCCACTATAGCATCGAAGCGAGCTCAAGCCTACCCAGTGCCAACCCCAGTCAAGACTCTTTGCTAAAAAACTGCCCCCAGAAACTGAGGGCGGAGGGCAAGTGGCAAGGGAGTGCCATGGCCGGGCCATGGCTTCTTGCATGCCAAAGGCGGCACGGCTAGACTTTGGGCAGTGTCTGGCTCGCACGCAACCCCACTCATTCTCCAAGCCGGCGACTGGGCGGACCGCAGAAATGGCTGACACCGCACTCCCCTCCGGCGCATCTCCCGCGGCAGAAGTCCACTGCGGACTGCCCTCCGCGCGGCGGCGCGGCTTCTGGAGCCTGATCGTCACGCAGTTCCAGGGCGCCTTTAACGACAATGCGGTGAAGTTCCTCGTCATCTACCTCATCGTGACCATGGAGCTCCCGCAGAAAGAGCAGGACTTGCTGATCCTGGTTGTGGGCGTGCTGTTCGCGCTTCCGTTCCTCCTCTTCTCGATGGCCGGCGGCTATCTTGCGGACCGCTTTAGCAAGCGCTCCGTAACCATCAGCACGAAAATCTTAGAAATCTTCGTGATGATCTTCGCCTTAGTGGGCCTGGCGCGAGCCCACCTCGCCATGGAAGCGGCGGCCGTGTTTCTGATCAGCTCCCAGGCAGCACTGTTTGGTCCCTCGAAATACGGTCTCCTTCCCGAGCTGCTGCCGGAGAAGGAACTCTCCTGGGGGAATGGCGTCATCGAACTGGGCACCTTCCTCGCCGCCATCACCGCGACGATGGCCGCCGGCTTTTTGGCCGTGACATTCCGCGGGCGCCAGGGATGGTCCGGCGTGATTCTCCTAGGATTCACTTTGCTGGGGCTCGTGACCAGCCTGGGCGTATCGCCGGTTCCCGCAGCGAACCCCGCCAGGAAGTTGCGCATCAATCCGCTGGGCGATCTCCGGACGCAGATCGGCCTCATCCGCCAGGACCGCGTGCTGGCCTGGGCAGTGGCGGGAAATACCTACCTCTGGTTCCTCGCCGCGCTGCTCCAGTTCACGATTGTTATCTATGGCCACACCGTGCTGCGCGTGAATGAGGCGCAAATCAGTTACCTCCAAGCGGCCGTGGCCATCGGGATTGGCGTAGGAAGCCTTGCAGCAGGCTATCTCTCGGGCGGAAAGATCGAATACGGCCTGATTCCTCTCGGGGCGCTGGGCATGACCTTGTTCGGCGCGCTGGTCGCCCGCCCCGGGCTGACGTTTTCCTCCGTGGCCACAGACCTTGCTCTGCTGGGCTTCTCCGGCGGCTTCTTCGCTGTGCCGATCAACGCCCTGATCCAGCACCGTCCCGCGCCCGAACGCAGGGGCGGAGTCATTGCTGCCGCGAATTGGCTTTCGTTCTTGGGAGTGTTTTCGGCAGCGGGGGCCTATTATCTGTTGACCACGGTCTTCCATCTGCGCCCGGGTGGGGTTTTTCTGGCCGGCGCGGCGATGACCATCGTGATGACGTTCTACGCCATCTACCTTCTCCCGGACTCGTTGCTCCGCCTCGTGCTTTGGCTGCTCACGCATTCGATCTATCGCATTCGCGTCGAGGGGCGAGACAACATCCCCGAGCGCGGCGGGGCGCTGTTTGTCGCCAATCACATGTCCTTGGTGGACGGGCTGTTGTTGATCTCTTCGACGGACCGGCCGATCCGTTTTCTCATGTTCAAGGGCGCTTATGAGAAACCGTTTATCAAGCCCTTCGCGCGCATCCTGCGCTCGATCCCCATCTCTTCCGAGCTGCGCCCACGGGACATGATTCATTCCCTGCGCACGGCCACCGCAGCGATTCAGGATGGCCAAGTGGTCTGTATTTTTGCCGAAGGCCAGATGACGCGCATTGGCCAGATGCTGCCTTTCCGCAGAGGATTCGAGAGGATCATGAAGGGAGTCGAGGCACCGATCATCCCCGTGAACCTCGATGGCGTGTGGGGCAGCATCTTCAGCTTCGAGCGCGGGCGATTTCTCTGGAAAGTGCCCCAGCGTGTTCCCTACCCGGTCACGGTCAGCTTCGGCCGTCCAATGCCGCCCACCGCAACGGCGACGGAAGTGCGCCAGGCGGTGCAGGACCTGCACACTTCGGCCTATCGCTATCGCAAGGAACGCATGCGCACACTTCCACGGGCGTTCCTGAACACCGCGCGCCGCCACCCCTTCCGCTTTGCGATGGCCGACGTGCGCGTGCCTGAACTGCGCTTTGGAGCCGCCCTGGTGAAGACGATTTTTCTGGCCCGCCGCCTGCGCCGCGTCTGGCAGGGTCAGCGGATGGTCGGCATCCTGCTGCCGCCGTCGGTGGGCGGGGCGCTCGTGAATTTCGCCGCGCAGCTCTCGGGAAAGATTCCTGTGAATCTGAACTACACCGCGTCGAACGAAATCCTGGCTTCGTGCGCGCGCCAATGCGAGCTCAAGACGGTCGTGACTTCACAAGCTTTGCTCGAGCGCATCCCGCTCGAGGTGCCGACCGAGAAAATCTTCCTCGAAGAGCTGGCAGCGAAGCCGCGCCTGGGCGAAAAACTGCTGGCCTTCCTGATGGCCTGGACGCTGCCGGCACGCTGGCTCGAGCGCGCCCTCGGCCAACACGGACGGGCGACGCTCGACGACCTGGCCACCGTGATTTTCTCGAGCGGCAGCACCGGCAACCCGAAGGGGGTCCTGCTCACACACTACAACATTGGCTCGAACATCGAGCAGGTCGGCCAGACCTTCCTGCTCCGTGGTAGCGACCGGCTGCTCGGCGTGCTCCCCTTCTTCCATTCCTTCGGATTCACGGTGACCCTGTGGCTGCCGGCGGTGCTGGGCATGGGCGCCATTTATCATTCCAACCCCCTGGACCTCTCCACGATCAGTGCGCTCGTGCGCAACTACCGGATCACCTTCTTGCTCGCCACACCTACATTTCTCCAGGCTTACCTGCGGCGCTGCTCTCCCGAGGATTTTGGCAGCCTGCAATACGTCTTGGTCGGCGCAGAGAAGTTGCCCGAGCGTGTCGCGCTCGGGTTCGAGGACCGCTTCGGCATCCGGCCGCTCGAGGGCTACGGCTGCACCGAGTGCGCCCCGGTGGTGGCGGTCAATACGCGAGACTTCCGCGCCCCCGGCTTACGCCAAGTGGGGGCCAAGCGCGGGAAGATCGGCCACCCGTTGCCCGGCGTCAGCGTCCGCATTGTTGACCCGGGCCGGGGGGAGCCGCTGCCCGTCGGCCAGCAGGGGTTGCTGCTGGTCCGCGGCCCGAATGTGATGTTGGGCTATCTCGGGCAGCCGGAACAGACCGCGGAAGTGCTTCGCGACGGCTGGTATGTCACCGGCGACATTGCGGCGTTGGACGAAGACGGATTTCTCGCCATTACCGACCGCCTCTCGCGGTTCAGCAAGATCGGCGGGGAAATGGTGCCGCACGTCAAAATCGAAGAGAAACTCCACGAGCTGGCTGGGGTGACCGAGTCAATCTTTGCTGTCACCAGCGTGCCCGATGGTCAGAAGGGCGAGCGTCTCGTCGTGCTGCACCTGCTGCCGAAAGAGAAACTCAAGGAGTGCTTGGAGAAGCTTCCGCAGGCAGGCCTGCCGAACCTATGGGTGCCGCGCGAAAACCAGTTCTACCACGTGGATGCCCTGCCGTACCTCGGCACCGGCAAGCTCGACCTCCGCAAGCTCCACGCTCTGGCGGTCGAACTCTCGGGCGCGCCTTAACACGCGCCCACCACGTCCCTGGCTTGGCTTCGGACCGCACCCGACATTCGAGCGAGAAGCCCCAGGCAGGAAGGCCCTGGCGTTTCTCGGTCGCTCCCGTCGAACGACCAAGATTCGGTCTCGCAGCCGGGCTTCAGAAGATCGCGAACTTTACGCGGAGGAACTTCTTCGGGTTCTGCCGGAAGTCTCCGAGCAACAGGCGCAAGTCTCCCGCCAGTCCTGAGAGGTTGTCATAGAGCTGGGGGTCTGAGAAAAATTTGCCGGCGGTGGTCTGGTTCGAGTTCAACTTGGCGGTTGCCGCCTCCAAGTTTGTACCGGTGGCGCGCCACTTCTCGTAAAGGACCTCCTCGGTGGCGAGCTTGCCGAGCGTGCCCTTGCCGGCACGCACGTTGCTGACCAGCGCGTTGCCGCTCTCCAGGATCTGCTTGGCGTTGTCATGGAGAGTCGAGTCGTAAACCAACCTGCCAAGCGTGCCTTTCTGCGCCTGCACGTCGCCCAGCACGGTATCGAGGCGTGTGGCCGCCGAGTCCACTTTCCGGTAGAGCTCATCCGTGGCTACGACTCTTCCCAGGGAGCCCTGGCCCGCCTGCACCGAGGCCACCATCTGATCCAGCCGGCCGAGAACGTCGTTCAATCGGACATAGGCCGTTTCGTCGGTCAGGAGCTTTCCGAGCGTGCCGCGGCCGCGCTGCACCCCGTTTACGATGTCACGGACTTGTTCGGAGAGGGCATTCAGGTTTTCGGCGAGGTCGGCGCCGCGCTGGACAATCGCTTTCATGGCCTTCTCCTCCTGGCCGGGCACCTCGTCATTGTCTTTCAAGACCGATCCAGTGAAGCCGCGGTGGATACTGACATAGCGGTTGCCAAGGAGGCCTTCGGTAATCAGGCTGGCAATGGAGTCGGAGCGGATCTTGTCTTGGTACCTGCGGCTGATTCGCAGAACGAGTTCAATGCTGCGGTTGGGGTCCGGTACTTCCCCGGGCTTGAGCGGATTGATGTGAATGGCATCTACGTTGCCGATTTCGACGCCATCCAGGCGCACGGCCGCGCCCACACTCACTCCTTCAACCTCGGGAAGATACGTGCGCAGACGGTACTTTGGCCCCAGGAACCCGCCGGCGCCACTGGTGACGTAAAAGACTCCGATCGCAAGGATGACAATCCCCACGAGCACGAACAATCCGACGCGCAGCTCGGTCCAGCTCAATTGTTTGCGTTGCGGCATGGCCGACCCCTCCTCGATAGCTTCCTGTGTATTGTCGAAAGCCCCTCAAGTCAGAAAGTGTTGCAGGTACCAATCGGATGTGTGCAGAATGGCGCGCTGGTCGCCCTCAAAATAAATGCCGCCATCGCGCAGCACCATAAAGGTCGTTGGCGGCACGGCAACACCGCTTTCGGCGAGCGTCCCTCGGCCATCCCGCCGCACGGATACGACGCGATTCGTTTGCGAGTCGAACCGATAATTCGCGAGCGCAAAGGCATCCTGTAAACGATGGGTGGCCAACAGAGAGGTGACGCCCTCAAGGTCGCGCAGGCGTAGGATCAGCGTGATAATGGCCTGCGAGGTTACCGGATCGAGTCCCGCCGTCGGCGAATCATAGAGTACGATGGGAGGTTTGCTGACCAGCGCGCGCGCAATGGACACGCGGCGGCGCATCCCGCCGGAAAGCTCAGCGGGCAGCTTATCGATCGCATCTTCCATCTGGACAAAGCGCAGCGCTTCGCGGACGCGCCGCTTGATTTCCTCTTCCTCCACGCCCTCCTCACGCAGGCGATAGGCTACGTTTTCGGCCACGGTGAGCGAGTCGAACAACGCCCCTTCCTGAAACACAAAGCCGACCTGGCGGCGAAAGTCGAGCAGCTCCGGCTCGCTCATTGCCGTGAGCTCGCGGCCCAACACTCGGATGCGGCCCGCGTCGGGGCGAAGCAAACCTGCAGCGAGCTTCAACGTCAGTGTCTTCCCCGATCCCGTCTCACCGATCAGGACTTTGGTCTCGCGCGGCGCCACTTGGAAGGAGAGCCCGCGGAGCACGTCGCCGGCCTCGAAGCCCACGCGGACATCCTTAAAAGCGATGACAGGTTCTGTGAGCGGGGCGACACTCATCACGAAACACGCTTGGAACGTGGCGCAGGGCGGGTGGCGCCCCGCCAGCCGCAGACGCGCGAGGCAAGCGCCATACGCAGATTATAGATGCAAATCTAGTTCGGGCACACTCGAAGCGCGAGAAATGTCCCGGGGGACTCAGAACGCGTGCCCGGCGAGGAAGAGCATCACCTTGGTGAGGAAAAAATTGGTCACCAGGATGAACACCGAGGAAGCGACCACCGCCTGGGTAGTGGCGCGGCCAACGCCCTGCGTGCCGCCCCGCACGGTCAGACCGTAATAGCAGCCCACGGTGGAGAGGATGAAACCAAAGACGAT
>DATFXF010000062.1:0-4019 GCA_035258565.1 Candidatus Acidiferrales bacterium | reverse complement strand
CGCGTTCCAAAAACCATTTGCTGGCCGCTTCTGTAAGTGGTTGAGTTATCGTGCAGAGCTTTGCCGGATTTCCCCGTTCCAGAATCAGGCCCTTTCTGAAGGAAAAGCGAAGATTTCTGAGCCGGATTCGGGCGGAAGGGTTCTCGCGCATTAGCGTGGCATGAAAAAATGCCACCGACAAGGACTGGGCCTATGTGGACTGGTCGGGCCCTTATAGATGCCTGCGCGTCAGGGCCTACGGGGCGCCAGGCCGGCGACCTGTAAGAGCTCCACACGACACTTTTCGTCACAGTCTAGGGCAGAAAGTCGTGTCCAGCGATGGCGACTCAGTGGCGTTCGTTTCCAGCCCCCACCTTCAAATTGACGATCAGAGCCGCGCCGGGCCCGACGCTCATGTTGTGGGCCTCGAGCCGCTGCATCTGTCCACGATACACTTGATTTGGAGACTGTTCCGCGCAGCCGGTCTTGGCCTGGGTCAACCCTGAGAAGCAGGCTGCTGCTCAGAAACCCAAACCATTCTAGTGCTACTCGATGCGCGCAAGGTCTTCGCAACTTCGCGCCAGATGTCAGCCTGATCTTTCAGGGATGGTGGCATCTTGTCGGCTTCTGCTTCCAACGATTCGGCCACAAAATCGTCTACCCGCATCCATCGCGGTTGCGCCATGCTGCACCTCCGAGCGGCAGATTCTATCACGCGCTTATAACTCTCGCGTTGGGCCGGGTGTGCCACCGACCGCGCTGGATCCCGCCTCGATTCAGTGAGCCCGGCGCTTGTCCGACTCCCCCAGTCCGAAACCGGCGAACGCCACGTGCTTTCTTGCTGCCGGAAGAAAGTCGGTCAATTCGCCGTAGCAGCGAATGTAGGCTTGCTTCATCTTCCGCGCCCCAGACCTACGGCTCGCTCGACTGAGACCCGCCATAAGCAGTCAGGTCGTCACTCCCAACTACGTTATCAGGAAACGCGCAACGGTGGCCTGCCGAGCAAAGAGAAAGGGAGCGGCGGTGTGCCGCTCCCTGGAGGCGCTTTAGCAGTGCTCGTAGCGAACGTGGGAGAGGAATTCCCCGAGTGCAGGCCGGCTACTCCTTTGAGTGGAGCTCACGCTCAGCCTGAAGCCAATCGTGCAGCTCAAAGCCAGGCGCAGCGCCCCTGGCAAGATAAATCTCGTACGCTCTCTGACGAATCTCCTCGTCAGTCACTTGGCGTCGGGGAGTTTCTGTTACGGGCTCTTACGCAACTGCCTTTTGCATCTTCGTTGCTGCTGGCTGGGCCATCGTCCACCTCCGGGGCTAAGGGACAGGTTCTTGACTACCCGCCAGATTCTCTCACACGAGGACCAGTCGGAGACAACAAAAGAGGCCGCGGCCTCAGGGGGATGTGCGGGGTCGCGGGCTTGAAGACTAATCGCTGGGAAGCACGGATTCTAGCTTACCTTTTGAGCTGCGAGAGAAGTTCGTCCACCGAAACGCTAGGAGCCACGCGCGAAGCCTTTTCAAGAATTTTCCTTCGATCGGCTTCAGTTGCCGCTGCTCGGTAGCGTTGCCGAAGCTTGCAGAGCTTTTCTCTTCGCGCTCGGCGCCGGTTCAACACTCTTCTGCGACTCAGTGAACTCACTGCCGTCTTGGCGTCGAGCTTAGTGATTTGCTCGATTCTAATGAAAGACAAGAAAGCATAAGACGTGCGCGCTCACTCTAGCAAGAAGCGATCTGATTTCCCGGCAAGGGAAAAAGCTGCCGGCGTACAACCCCGGAACCTCTACGGCGTTGACGCCGCACCCCAGGTGCGAGAACATAACGTGAAGGCGCTGAAGGGTTAGACTCACCTTCGCGTAGATAGCCTCGACCTCAACTACCCTCGTCAACCTACCTTTCAGCCTTGGGTCCGGTCGGAGCGCAAACGTAACGGACAGAAGGAGTATATCGGTGAGGAAACTTTACGTGGGTAACCTGTCGTTTCGGGCCACTGAAGAAGATTTGCGCAACTGGTTTGGCCAGGCTGGGGTCGCTGTGACCAATATTACGCTTTTGCGCGATCGCTTCTCTGGAGAGCCGCGCGGCTTTGGCTTTGTCGAAGTGAACAGCGACGAGGAAGCCAAACGCGCTATTCGAACTTTGAACGGCCAGGATTTCCTGGGGCGGAACATTGTGGTCAACGAAGCGCGTCCGCCTCGCGAAGGAGTCGGTCGGCCCAGCAGAGGTGGCCGCCGCGACTGGTAGGCGATTGACCTGTTCTAGGCCGGCAAATGGTATTTTCGGCGGTCGTGTTTGTCGTGTGAGAGGTAGCCATGCCCCAGTATGAGTTCATCTGTTTGGCCTGCAAAAAGAAGTTCACCCTGATTCTGACAGTTGCTGAATACGAGAAGAGCAAGTTAAAGTGTCCGAAATGTGGTAGCAACAAGGTCGAGCAGCGCTGGGCACCCTTCTACGCTGTCACCTCGAAGAAGAGCTAGGCGGGAGAGGCACCGGCCCCTGCCTGAGAGTGCGTCGTGAACGCAAGAGACTTACAGCGTTACAAGCGATTGCTACTGGCCAAGCTGGACGAGCTATCAACTGCAAGAGCTGGAGCCGAGGCCCTTGTACCAGGAGCGGGCGGCTGGCAGGGCGACCTCATTGACCAAGCCAACGCTGACGCTGAAGCAGAACTTCAGATCGAGTTGCGCCAGACCGATGGGCGTTTACTTCGAGCCATCGAGGAAGCCTTGGCTCGAATCAGGAGGGGTGCCTTCGGGGTGTGTGAGGCGTGCAAGCAACCGATCTCGAAAGCCCGACTGGAGGCCGTGCCCTGGACGCACCTCTGCCGCGGCTGTAAAGAGCCGGAGCACGCATATGCTCAGTCGAGGAGATGAGGATCATGAGAGCCTACGTTCTAGTGAACGCGAAAATGGGAATGGTTCGGGATGTTGCGCAAAAGATCGCAAGCTTGGGTGGCGTCAAGATGGCCAATGCCTGCTGGGGCGTGCCCGATATTTTTGTCGTAGTTGAGGTTGCGAACGCCGAGGAACTGAACAAGCTGGTGATTGACAAGATTCAGACGCTTGAGGGCGTGGAGAGAACGGAGACGCACATCGCCATCGGATAGCCCGCCAGGTCCTGGCACATCAGGCAGGTAACAAGCTGTGTTAGGGTTTCAATTAGGCTCTGGCAGCAGCAGCGAGTTGATCCAAGATCGTTACAGCCCGGGCAACTTCCGCAACACCAAAAATCACCACAGGCGCATTCGTCCCTTCTTCTAGCCCGCCGTAGGCGTAGTTGATGTTGATGTTGGAATCTCCGAGTCGCGAGGTTGCTCGCGCACAGCTCGCCCGGTCGGTGGGGAAGCTTGACTTGAGCGACTTCGGCTTCTGTGTAACTAAACTCTCGGTATCGGGAACGGTCTCGGCCGTCGCCGGATTATCTACGACCAAGCGTGTTAAGGTCTTTCCGTCAGAAGGCAATGCGGCGCCGAGGTCAAACCAAGCAAGGGGTGGGCCGGCACTACTCGAGGATTTCCAACTTGACGCGCTTTCGCAGCTTCATGCCCGCCGCTTGCAGGATGGTGCGGATGGACTCGGCCGTGCGCCCCTGGCGGCCTATCACTTTCCCGAGATCGCTGGGGTGGACGCGCAACTCGAACACGGTGACCTGTTCGCCTTCGATTGCACGAACCTGAACCTGGTCGGGATTATCCACGAGCGCCTTTGCGATCGCCTCTACCAGCTCCTTCATCTTCCATCCCTGCGTGCGCGCTGGTATCAGAAGGAAGTCGAGCGTGTGCGTGTAAACTGAACCTTGATTCTACTACTCAGCTGAGCCGACGCTGCCCAACTCGAAACTATAAGCCGTCGAGAATGGCACGGGGGGGAGTGCGGAAGTGCAGGGACTCTCCTGGTTCGAAACTAAGGTTTGGTGCAGCTCGCGAAGGCGTGGATTTGACTATTGACGAAGCCTAAGTGGCGGAATAAAGTTGAGACGAAATTGTCCAGTTTGGGCCGGAACAATGAGCGACAACATATACGTCCAGTATCTGGGCTTTAAGGCCCAGG
>DATFXF010000061.1:0-23345 GCA_035258565.1 Candidatus Acidiferrales bacterium | reverse complement strand
CTTGGGACCTTCTACAGCCCCAGGATGCGATGAGCCGACATCGAGGTGCCAAACCTAAGCGTCGATGTGAACTCTTGGCTTAGATCAGCCTGTTATCCCCGGCGTACCTTTTATCCGTTGAGCGATGGCCCTTCCACGCGGAACCACCGGATCACTAGACCCAGCTTTCGCTTCTGCTCGACCTGTGTGTCTCACAGTCAACCCGGCTTCTGCTCTTGCACTCCACGGCGGGTTTCCAATCCGCCTGAGCCGAGCTTTGGGCGCCTCCGTTACAGTTTAGGAGGCGACCGCCCCAGTCAAACTACCCGTCTGGCCATGTCCCCCGGCCCGTCGCGGGCCGTAGGTTAGAGCGACAGAACGATCAGGGTGGTATTTCACTGACGCCTCCCCCTCACCCGAAAGCGAGGGTTCCCAGGCTCCCACCTATGCTACGCAGACCGTCCCGTTACTCATGGCCAGAGTGCAGTAAAGGTGCACGGGGTCTTTCCGTCTAGATGCGGGCATCCGGCGTCTTCACCGGAATCACAAGTTCGCCGAGCCGCTCGCCAAGACAGTCGCTCTATCGTTACGCCATTCGTGCAGGTCGGAACTTACCCGACAAGGAATTTCGCTCGGTTGCTCTCACTCCGTTTCCGGAGGAGCCGGACTTTCTCTTTCCCGGCCTGTGTTCATGGTCGAAGCAATGGCCCTGATTTTTTCAACCCCTTCCGGTCGGAGGTGTTCTCCCTGTTTCATCAACTGGAGAATCCGCCGAAACTTGAGAAAGTCAATTCGCCTTTTTGACTTCAGCGGATGCTTCTCAAAGAAAGGGATAATCCTTTCCTTCAAGTGTTCCAGACTTCGCACCCGATAGGCCATTCGATCCTCGCGGTTTCTTCTCACTACACCGCACCCGAAAAACCTCTTGAGTGCGTAGAGGAGTTGAATGTCCCTCCGATGCTGGACTACGGTGAATTCCGGAAGCACCTGTATTTGGCAGGTCATTTCTGGATGTGGATTGAGGCCGACGAAGAAGCATCCTTCGCCGTCCACGAATCCGACCACCCACTGGGCTTCTAGCTTCTCAGGCTGAGGCTGAACGTCAAGTCTCTGAGGGTTCTCCATTGCTGGAGCCTTCCCTGCGGATTGTCCCCATGTCCGCCGGATTTTGACTGCCGTTGCTAGCGAACCGAAGTTCGTCTCGCGGCGAGTACCGGACGGCTGTCAGAGGAGTTCCCCGCATATGGTTCAGTTTTACTAAGGCTAGCGAGACTAACCTTAGGACCGTTATAGTTACGGCCGCCGTTCACCGGGGCTTCAGTTCGGGCCTTTGATCCCTTGCGGTTTCTAAGCCCTCGCTTTAACCTTCCGGCACCGGGCAGGCGTCACCCCCTATACGTCGTGTTCGACTTCGCAGAGAGCTGTGTTTTTGTTAAACAGTCGTAGAGCGCATTTCGCTGCGGCCCCCTCGGGCTATAAACCCTAGCGGGGCACCCCTTCTCCCGAAGTTACGGGGCTAATGTGCCTAGTTCCTGAGCGAGCGTTCTCTCGAGCGCCTGTGGAGATTATCCTCGTCTACCTGTGTCGGTTTGTGGTACGGGCACCTAGCGGACTCCTTAGAGGTTTTTCCCGGCAGCGTGGATTCGGAGACTTTGCGGCCGTATGGCCTCGGAGCCTGTCTGACCGTTGAATGACCCCGCGGATTTTCCTGCGGGATCCGGCTTGCACAGGCCCATCGGGATGTCCATCGCCCGACTCCCCTATCCTTCTGCGTCACCCCATCGTGATAACGCCCGCTAGGTGGGGCAGGAATGTTGACCTGCTATCCATCAGCTACGCCTCTCGGCCTCGCCTTAGGACCCGCCTAACCCTGAGCGGATTAACCTTCCTCAGGAAACCTTAGACTTTCGGCGACACGAGTTCTCATCGTGTTTATCGCTACTTATGCCGGCAGGGTCTCTTCCGTGGTGTTGAGCAGTCCTCTCGGTCTGCCTTCTGACTCCACAGAATGCTCCCCTACCAAGGTCCGACGGCTTTCGCCGTCAGACATTCCGAAGCTTCGGTCGCAGGCTTGAGCCCCGTTGGATTGTTGGTGCGTGATCGCTTGACCAGTGAGCTGTTACGCTTTCTTTAAAGGATGGCTGCTTCTAAGCCAACCTCCTGGCTGTCTGAGCGATCACACGTCCTTTCCCACTTAGCCTGCAGTCCGGGACCTTAGCTGTCGGTCTGGGTTCTTTCCCTCTCGACCACGAAGCTTATCCCTCGTAGTCTCACTCCCGTGCTGCTGTCCGCGGCATTCGTAGTTTGGTTGGATTCGGTAACCTGGGTTGGTCCCTAGTCCATCCAGTGCTCTACCACCGCGGCAGATCGCACAAGGCTGCCCCTAAAGGCATTTCGGGGAGAACGAGCTATCACGGAATTTGATTAGCCTTTCACCCCTACCCTCAGCTCATCCGAGCTGTTTTCAACCAACACCGGTTCGGCCCTCCAGCCGCGGTTAAGCGGCCTTCAGCCTGGCCAAGGGTAGATCATCCCGCTTCGCGTCTATTCCCACAGACTCATCGCCCTATTCGGACTCGCTTTCGCTGCGGCTCGCTTGCGCTTAACCTTGCCTGTGAGAATAACTAGCCGGCTCATTAAGCAAGAGGCACGCCGTCAGGCGTATCGGCATCCGAAGACACCGACATAGCCCTCCGACTGCTTGTAAGCATGCGGTTTCAGGTTCTATTTCACTCCCCTCGCAGGGGTGCTTTTCACCTTTCCCTCGCGGTACTGGTTCACTATCGGTCGCCAGAGAGTATTCAGCCTTGGAGAGTGGTCTCCCCAGTTTCCCACGGGATTTCCCGTGTCCCGTGGTACTCAGGATCCCGCTTCGAGTCCGGTAAGCTTTCGGTTACGTGGCTCTCACACTCTGTGGCCCCGCTTTCCAGCAGGTTCACCTAGCCTCCGGATTGGTAACTCTACTCACGCGGTCCTACAACCCCGCCGTGCAAGCACGGCGGTTTGGGCTCTTCCGATTTCGCTCGCCGCTACTCTCGGAATCTCGGTTGATTTCTTTTCCTCCAGGTACTGAGATGGTTCACTTCCCTGGGTTGGCTCGCGCCCGCCTATGGATTCAGCGGGCCGTTTCCCAAGTTTATCGGGAAGGGTTTCCCCATTCGGAGATCCCCGGATCAAAGCCTGCTTGCGGCTCCCCGGGGCTTATCGCAGCTTGCCACGTCCTTCATCGCCTTCTGGCGCCAAGGCATCCACCGCACGCCCTTAGTAGCTTGACCATAAAACTTACCCAACCTGTCGTCCCCGCTCGCCTTCCGACACCAGGCCGGAATACGAGCCGGGTCGTGTGTGGATAAGCTCGCCTTTCCACAATGCTCTACTCGAGCAGAACTTGCGGTTTGCGCCACGCGTTTCCTTGTCGAAGCGCGTCGCGCATTGCCAGCCTAATTCAGTTTTCAAAGAGCCGTTGCCCTGCGCCTGGCAGGGCCGGCCAAGCCAAAACCTTGGCCGAAAATAAAAAGCCCGGCGTCGAGCGCCGGGCTAATCCCGCAGACCGCGGGATTCGCGCGATGCTCGACTCTTGTCTATCCGGTATTCGTAACTGACCTCACTGCGTCCCGAGCTTCGGGACCGTAGCTCGATCGCCCGGACGTACCCAACCCGTCCTAGGTAATCGGAGAGTATAGCAGCTTCCCGCCGAACGTCAAGCCCCGTCCTTCGCTTTTTTTCCACCTCAACTGTGAAAATCTAAATCCCTTGTGGAAATCGGCCTGGGTCCAGGACTCTTACTCTAAGGACCTACCACAGAGGAACTCAGTGCACAAACTCTTTAGCCGCAAGAGCCCGATCGGGGTCACTAACCACAGCTCCGGGAGATGTTTGACGCAAGAATTCGGCACTCGGGTCCTTTCCCTCTGCTCGCATACGCCGGTTCCACTCGTGCTGCTCACGCAGCTTCCGCCAGCGGGCGAACTGCCCAGGATCTTCTCTTGGAGTCTCGCCTTCCTAGTCCTGCAGCCAGGACCTGAACCACGCGGAAGGAGCTTTTTCCGTCATCAAACTGATCCGCCGAATGGAGCAAGTCCATGAGACTTGCTGGACGACGTCCTCCGCTTCGGCGTCATTCCGTAAGACACGGCGCGCATGACGAAATACGGGAGCGCTATATCGCTCGAACAATACAGTGAGTGCTTCATTCTGGCCCTCTCGCAGCTTGGCAGTGAGTTCCTCGTCACTGTTCAGCCTTAATTTCAGGCGGTCGAGCAGCGGCGTAGTGGCTTCAACAGCTGCGCCCTTTGACACACCTGCCGACCCGGTTAGCGCTGTCGAACTATCAATCAGGAATCTCTCGCCCCGAGAAGCCATTCCAGCCACCTTGTCAGAGCAGACTCCAGTTGCATCGAGCGCGTTGGAGATACTTGGGCTCATTGGCCTGCCGGATGGGGTGGAAACACACCTCCTCTATCCGTATACGCGCGAGGTTCTGCAGTTTTTCCACCCTAATCAAAAAATTCTGGAATAGACCGGCATGGCGCCTCCGCGGACGGTAGAAGGAGCTGGGACGTGCTCAGGAGCCAACATAGCCCTGCGCACGGGAAGGCCAGTTGGGCTGAGGTGGTAAAGAGTGTTTCCCGATGTGTACTTACCCGAGTCGTACGTTGACTTGCCCTTCCCCCTCACCCTAAGATTCCTGGCCGACCAAATCAGAAAGCATCCGAATCGAGGTCTCCATGCCGAGAACGTGTGTGCGCTTCGTGGCCTTGCTGCTCATTCCCGCGGCGCTCTGCGCCCAGAAAGCAAAGCCCAAAGGCCAGACTCCGCCGCCCACGCCAGCGGGGCCTCAAACAGAGCCGGGATTGGACCCCGTCGCATTGCGCGGCCTGAAGGCGCGGAGCTTAGGCCCGGCAGTGATGGGGGGACGCGTCTCCGACATCGCCATAGATCCCAGCGATCCGGGAACCTTCTACGTCGCGCTGGGCACCGGCGGGGTGATGAAAACGGGCAGCAACGGAGCCGCTTTCGAGGGCATCTTTGAAAAGGAAGCAGTGGCGGCGATGGGCGCGCTGGCCATCGCCCCGTCGGACTCGAAAGTGATCTGGGTTGGCACGGGCGAAGCCAATGACCGCAACAGTTCGAGCTGGGGCAACGGGGTCTATCGCTCGACCGACGGCGGGGACACCTGGACCCACCTCGGGCTGTCGAACAGCAAAGTGATTGCGCGGATCGTCGTGCATCCGACCGAACCGCAGACAGCGTGGGTGGCAGTGGTCGGCGACCTCTGGAATCCCAGCACCGAGCGTGGTCTTTTCAAGACCAGCGACGGCGGCGCGAACTGGAAAGCAGTGCTGACGGCTCCAGCGCCTTACCAAGATCGCGTCGGCTGCGGCGAGGTCGCGCTCGATCCCTCCGACCCCAATACGCTCTACGCGGTACTCTATGCGCGCAGGCGGACGCCTTGGTCTTTTGTCTTCGGTCAAGCCTACACCGATGGCAAGGATCTCGGCGGAATTTTCAAGAGCACCGACGGCGGCAGCACCTGGACAAAACTCGAGAAAGGGTTGCCGGGTGGCACCGGACGGATCGGCCTGGCGATCTACCGCAAGAATCCCAAAATTGTTTACGCCGTGGTGCAGAGCAATGAAGGCGGCTCGAGCGGCCTGACCGACATCCGCAGCAAGCGTGGCGGCATCTTCCGCTCCGAGGACGGCGGCGAAAGCTGGACGCGCGTCAACGCGCTCGACCCCCGCCCATTCTATTTCAGTCAGATCCGCGTGGACCCGGAGAACGACCGGCGCATTTACGTCCTCGGCTTTGCTCTGCACGTTTCCGATGATGGTGGGAAAACGTTTCGGGAGGATCTGTTCGAGAAAGTCCACCCCGATCTGCATGCGCTAGCAATCGACCCGCACCATCCCAAGCGGCTTCTGCTCGGCACCGATGGCGGTGCCTACCAGAGCTACGACGGCGGCAAGACCTGGGAGTATCTCCACCGCATGGCCGCGGGAGAGTTTTACCGGATCAACTTCGACCTGAGTACGCCGTATCGCATCTGCGGCGGGCTGCAGGACAACCTCAACTGGGTGGGGCCCAGTCGCACCCGGACACGCGAGGGGATTCTGAACTCCGACTGGATCAATATCGGTGGCGGGGACGGTTTTTCCTGCGTATTCGATGCCGAACAGCCCCAGATCGTGTACACCGAATCGCAAGAGGGCTCTGTCCACCGGTTCGACCTGCGCAACGGCCAGGTGAAACTCCTTCGCCCCGAGCCCGAGGAAGGTCAGCCGCGCTTCCGGTTCCACTGGAATGCTCCCTTGATCGGCAGCCGCCACTCGAAGGGCACTCTATATCTGGGCGGCAATCACGTCTTCCGCTTGACGAGCAAGGGCGAGCACTGGCAGCTCATCAGCGCAGATCTTTCGATGCAAGACCCCCAGAAAACCGTCACGGCGGGGAGCGGCGCGGAAACCTATGGCGTGGTGTACACGCTGGCGGAGTCGCCGGTGAAGGCTGGAGTCCTGTGGGCGGGCACGGACGATGGCAAGATCTGGGTGACGGAGAACGACGGCGCCACATGGAGCGACTTGACCGCCAACCTGCCGGTGGCTGCTCGCGGGCAGTGGATGAGCCGCATTGAGGCTGGCCAGCAGGATGTCCAAGTGGCCTACCTTGCGGTCGATGCGCATCGCAGTGGAAACTATGCGCCGCTCGCCTACCGCACCGCTGACCTGGGCAAGACCTGGCAGAGCATTGCATCGAATCTTCCGGCCGAGGGGCCGGTAAAGTTGATTCGCGAGGACCCCAAGAGGCCCGGCTTGCTCTACGCCGGGACAGAATTCGGTCTATATGTCAGCATTGATCGCGGCGCGCATTGGGCCAGGTTCGGCGAGTTGCCCACGGTTGCCGTGGACGATATCGCTATCCAGCCCAGAGACGACGACCTGCTGATTGCCACGCACGGCCGCAGCATCTACATCCTGGACGACATTCGGCCGCTCGAGGCGCTAACCGCGGAAGTTCTGAGCAAGCCCTTGCATTTATTCGTTCCCCGGCCGGCCTACGGCATTCATCTCCTGCCCGGCTTCGGCGATTGGGAGGGCAAAGCCGTCTTTCGCGGTGAGAATCCCCCCGAAGGAGCGCTGATCACTTTCTACGTGAAGGCTTATACCGGCGAGCAAGTGAAGATCAGGATCGCCAATGCCGCCGACCAGCCGGTGGCGAGATTCACGCTGCCAGACACGCCGGGGCTGCACCGCGTCAATTGGGACCTGAAGCCGACCAAGGACCTTCTCAACGAGTACGGCGGCGAGGGGCAAAAGTTTGTCAAGCCCGGCGAGTACACGGTGAAGCTCACCTCAGGCAAGTACACGCAGAGCGAAAAGCTCCAAGTCGAGATCGCTCCGGGCGTGGAGACCCGCTAGAGCTTAGCGCTCCCGCGGCAAGCGCGTCGCGGACTGCCGCTTCGACCCAGGCAGCTCGAGGGCAACGCAATACCTCATTGCCCACGGGGAGTTGCGGCGGACGTCCAACTGTTCGAAGTCGAGAGGCGGCATTGAGCAGCAGCATGGCGTCAGACCTCGCGCCATGGAGCAGAACTGCGCCAGGCTGAAAGGCCTGTACTCCTCTAGGTTGCCGGCTTGCGGCAAAAGCCCGCCACGATTACGCCCAACACGAGGAGCTGCACCGCACCTGCCAGCATCCACTCGAGCGCCAGGGTGTATGGGATCGGATAAACCACATACTCGGCGCACACCGACGGGATGACGACGAACAACGTCATCAACAGGCCGTAGCGAATGCCTTGCCCTACCCAGGGTTTGTCTTCGACGCCGCGCGTGTAGACCCAGGCGAACACCACCGTGAAGAGCAACTGCCCGACCCAGTTGATCCACATTTTGTGCCGCATGGCCTCTTCCAAGCGCCAGATCGTCGCGTACTGCTGGTACACGGGCATCAACCAGACCCCGTGGATCAAGAAGGCAAGGCCCATCAGGATGATGTACCCCACGACAACCGCCGCAAGGAATTTCTTGGGTTCCATGGACGTCTCCTCTGCCGGACGTGGAAGCCAGGTGGGACGCCTGCCGTTCCTCCCCGAGAGGCAAAGGGGTCAACTTGTGAGTAGGAAAACTCGACGGGGGCTCCTGGCGTCCCCGCCGCGGTGCGAGCCTAGCACCATCGCGCGAGCACGGCGAGCCTTTTTTGGGCCATCTACTGCGGTGCTACGGATTTGTGATCTGCGGAGAGATGCTGGCCTCGCGGATCAAGAGGAAGCGTTTCGACCAAGCCTCGTGCACGGGGCTTTCCGCGTAGCGGTTCGCCGCCTCGCGGTTCTCGAATTCGATGACGAAGGCGGCATGGTAGTCGCGGGGCTGCATCCGGGCAACCTTCGTCCAGACATTCCTGATCCCGGGGATCTGCGCGGCCATCTCCTTGACTCCGTCGAGCGCCTTCTGCTTCTCCGCCTCGGGAACGTCGAGCTTCCACTTGATCAGCGAAACATGAATGATCGTGTGCGGCGTGGCGAACTGATTCGCGACCGTCTTCGACGCGGGCTGCCGCGCGCCCACGAGCATCCCGCTGCCAAATAATGCGGCGGCGGCAAGCGCGGTGGTAGTGATGCGAAGTGGTGCCCTCCTCATGTGCCCCTCTCCTGTAGAAGAAAGTCGCGCGGTAGTGTACGCGACCACCGCTGGAGCACGCAAGGCGCTCCGGGGCCGCAGGGAGAGGGAATGAGCTGTCGCGCGAACCTGGCCTTTGTACCCCGCGCGCCGGGGCGGCTGTTCTTCGTTATACTTTTGCTGCCGCGGCACAGTCCTTTGCCACGGCTCCCAAGAGAATGGCGATGAAAGCTGACGCGAATTCTCCCTTCCGTTCCCAGAAGAGCACTTTGATTCTGGCAGCGTTCCTGCCGCTTGTGTTTGCTCGGGCGGTCGCGGCGGATACGCTGGTTGTGCTGAACAAATCCGACCACGAAGCGGCGCTGGTGGATCCGGCTGCCTATCAGGTGGTGGCCAAGCTGCCGACCGGCAGGGGGCCGCACGAAGTGGCTACCTCGCCCGATGGCCACTATGCCTACGTTTCTAATTACGGGCAGTTTGGCCTTTTGCGCCAAGGTGAACCGCCCAAGCGCGAGCCGGGTAACACCATCACCGTGCTCAATCTCCGGGAGGGAAAGCTCAAGACTACATTTGACTTGGGCTCCTACACCCAGCCGCACGGCCTTGCGGTGAGCGGCGACGGCTCGCGTGTCTGGGTGACCTGCGAGGGCGCGCAGTCGGTACTCGAGCTCGACGCCCCAACCGGCAAGATTCTGAAGGCTTGGAAGACCAACCAGCAGACCAGTCACATGGTGGTCCCCACGCCGGATGAGAAAAAGCTCTACCTCACCAACATCGGCTCCGGCAGTGTCAGCGTGATCAACCGCTCGACCGACGCGGTGGCTACGATCCCCACCGGCGCGGGCGCCGAGGGCATTGCCATCTCACCCGATGGGCGGCAGGTCTGGGTGGCCAACCGCGCCGCAAACACGCTCTCGGTGATGGACACGGCAAGCGACAAGGTGGTTGCGAGCTTGGAGAGCGGTGGGCGGATGCCCATCCGCGTGAAGTTCACGCTGGATGGGAAGCAGGTGTGGGTCTCGAATGCGCGGAGCAATGCTGTGGCCGTGTTCGACGCGTCGAGCCGGCACTTGCTGGCCACGATCGCGGTGGGCGCTGTGCCGGTGGGCATCGAGATGGCGCCCGACGGGAAACGCGCCTTCGTCGCCAACACGAACGACAACCAGGTTACGGTGCTCGACGTGCCCGCGCGCAAACTCCTCCGCACTTTCTCCACCGGCACCGAACCAGACGGCATGGCCTGGGCCGCCTTAATCCTAGAGAAGATTCCTGGAACAAGACTTCGGTTGTGCGAACCTTCCCCCCGATGAGGGTTTTCGCTAGGCGCTCTGGCCCCGGCACCAGAGTACCCGTTGAAGGAGCCGAATAGAACTTTGCTACTGCTGCCATCTGGGTGCCACTTAGCAGTAACACTGTTCGAGGGAACAGGTTGTGCCTGAGGACTCATGAAGACTTCCGCGAAACCAGCGGAGCCAGGACACCGAATCCGAACGGATGCGAGCATTATTGTCTCCGGTTGTCTCGTGGTTTCTCGCCGAATCCCTTTAGATTCCACTTTGCTTGAACGAGACTTAGCGAGAGAATGCGCAGGAATTCTCGAGGAGCCGAACAGCCATGCACGAAGATGTGGCAAGTTTGTTACCGAAAACAGAATTCACGCGCCGCGAATTTGTGGTGACTTCGCTGGCCGCGGGCTTTGCTTTGGCGGTCGAACCCGTTGGGGCGCAAACCATCACTACGGACTCCGCCGGCCTGGACGCCAGTGAAGTGAAGATTCCGGTGGCGGAGGGGGCAATTCCGGCCTACCGGGCCATGCCCGACAAGGGCGGCCCCTTCCCCGTCGTTTTGGTGGTCCAGGAGATCTTCGGTGTGCACGAACACATCAAGGATGTCTGTCGGCGGTTTGCCAAGCTCGGCCACTTTGCTGTGGCGCCGGAGCTCTATGCGCGTCAGGGCGACGTCTCCAAAATGACGGACATGAATGAGATATCCAAGGTTGTTGCCAAGGTGCCCGATGTGCAGGTGCTGTCCGACCTGGACGCGACCGCCACCTGGGCGCAGAAATCCGGCAAGGGAGACACCTCGAGGCTCGGCATCACCGGATTCTGCTGGGGCGGGCGGATCGTATGGCTCTACGCTGCACACAATCCGAAGCTGAAGGCGGGGGTGGCCTGGTATGGCCGGCTAGTCGGACAGAGCAACGAACTTCACCCGAAAAACCCCATCGATTTGGTGGCCGCGCTAAAGGCGCCTGTGCTTGGTCTGTACGCAGGCCAAGACCAGGGCATCCCGGTTGAGACGGTCGAGCAGATGCGCCGCGCGCTCGAAGCGGCAAATAATCCATCCCAAATTGTGGTTTATCCCGACGCCCCACACGGCTTCCATGCCGACTACCGGCCCAGCTACCGGCCGCAGGCAGCTCAAGATGGCTGGAAGCGATTGCAGGAGTGGTTCAAAAAATACGGCGCTGCCTGAGACCCTGCTCGTGACTAATCCTCGAGATAAGGAAGGATAGACAAGGATCTTGCCCTGTCGTGTCGTCGGATTGCGCCGTCAGGAAGCCAAGAAACAGCTTTTTCGCTTCGGCCATACTTTTTCAGGATGCGACGGAGTTGGTCGATGGGGAGCGCGCGGGCTTCATGGCCCTGGTGCCCACGGACGGTAGTTGCGCGTAGGACAGAATTGTAGATTGCCTCCTCGGTAGCTTCGGCAGCGGCTTCGAACAGCGGCCCAAGCTTATCCTGACGCAGCAAGGTCACCGTGCCCGTACCTGCAGAGACGCTGTGAGCGATGCGCACAGACTCAGCTACGGAAAACGCGACGACGTAATCACCGCTCCCCGGTTGGAAGGTCGCCCCGGTGCGGGCCATTCCAGCAAGGGCTCGGCGGGACAGGCGTGCGAGTTCGTGGGCATCGAGTGGCGCATCGGTGGCGACCACAATCATGCAGGAGCCGCTGCCGGGCTTGATCCCATTCACGTCCAAGTCTTGGTAGTCGTAGCCACCAAGTTCCTTGCCCACAGGCACGCCGTCAACGGCCAGGATACCCGCGAAATTCGTCTGTACCAGCACGCCGATGATGTAGCCGCCCGCCTGAATGGGCAAGTGGCGAGAAGCCGTACCGATGCCGCCCTTGAACCCGAAGGCGGTCGTCCCTGTCCCCGCGCCTACCGCACCTTCTTCAACCGGGCCAGATGCAGCCGTGCGCAGGGCTTCAAGAAAGTGCTCGCGGCGCAGAGGGCGCTGGCGAATATCACTGAGCCAGCCGTCGTTGGTCTCTCCGACGACAGGGTTTACTGAGAGCACAGCCTCGTTGCCGGGCTGCACCAACGTGTAGTCCGCAAGGGCAGCGGCCGCTTCCCACACGTTCAAGGTGTTGGTCAGCAGGATGGGCGTTTCGAGCTGGCCAAGTTCGTTGACCTGCGTAGAACCAATCAATTTGCCGAAGCCGTTGCCGACCGCGATGGCTGCCGGGACCTTCTGCTGAAACACGTTGCCCGGATGGGGCACGATAGCAGTGGCACCGGTGCGAATGTCATCCCCCCGAGTGAGGGTAAGATGGCCCACACGCACGCCCGGCACATCGGTGATGGCGTTCGCGGGGCCGGGAGCAAAAACACCGGGCGCGATCCCAAGCTCACGTACCCGGGGCCGCAGTTCCGCCGGTAGCGTTTCAGCGCGGCGGATTGAGAGACTCACGAGAAGTAGGCCAATCAGAAAAGCGCAGCCCATAGTTCCTCCGCCACCAAAAGTGGTGACCGATTGTAGCCCACGGCCCCGAGAATGACGCCATTCCGCCGACCGGTTGTGGTTGGGAAAGCGGTTTGCCGCCCGGCATAAGAAGGAGCCGGCACATTGTGCGAGCTCTTCCTGAAAGAACTAGGTGGTCCTAAGGATATCTGTATAAATAGGTTGACAGAAGATCAAAAAGAGAGAGGGCAGCGGTGGAAGAAGGAGCGGATCACTTGAGGGCGTCGTCGCAGACGGCGCAGAGCCAAGCGGATGCCGTGTTCCAGCCCCTCCAGATCGGGCGGGCATTGCCCGGCCAGGGCGTGGTGTTTCATCCATCCCCACAACCCTTCGTCGGGATTCAGTTCCGGGGCATAGGGGGGCAGGCGGTAGACACGCAGGCGCTGGCGGTGTTCCCGCAGTGGCGGCCCGGGTCCTTTTCGAGCGGTGGATGTTCAGCCCGTCCCAGAACAGAAAAATCAGACCGGGGATCCGGCGCAGCAGATGGCGGAGGAAAGCGATCAGCTCGGCGCTGCGCACCGTACCCCGCACTAAGCGCAGATAGGCGTGCGGGTTGGGGGTCACGGCGGAGAGGGCCGACAGCTTGGGCCAGTCGAAGCAGTGCCAGAGCACGGGCGTCCGGCCACGGGGCGCCCAGGTCTTGCACGACGTGGGCAGGAGGGAGAAACCACTCTCGTCCAAAAAGACTAGGGTAGCCCTCAGTTCTTGTGCGTTTTTTTTATCCGTGGCCAGGTGCGATGCATCCAGCGCTGGATGAGGGCTTCGTCGCGCTCTCGCGCGCGGCGCGCCGGCTTCTGCCAGCTCCAGCCGAAACGGTGCAACAGGCGACAGACATGATCGCGGTCGTAGCGCACCCGAAAGTGCCGCCAGATCAGATCGGCCACGCGCTGTGTGGTCCACAGCGGGGTGGAAAAGCCGTGCGCTTCGGCTCCCTGCGCGAGCAGGCGCGGAAGCTGGGCCAGTTGCACGCGGGCCAGCTTCGGCGGCCGTCCGGGACGCGGCCGGCGACGCAATCCCGCCTCCCCGCGCCGCTGGAACTTACGGCTCCAGACAAATACGGCTTGGCGGCTCACGCCCAGCCGCCGTGCAATCGCGGAAAGAGCCTCGCCAGCGCGCAGCAGCGGCAGGGCAGCCAGCCGCCGCGCTTCCATGGCCTGGGCATCACGTCGGGAATGAATGGTGTCGTCGGTCATATGCCGACAATACACCAAGAAACCAGGTGTCAATCTATTTATACAGAACTATTTAACTGGCGTTGCTTTCGCTGGCTCCAGTTCCAGCAAGAGCTGCAGCCGGAGAGCGTTAACGAACCGTTTAAATCGGCAGCAAGACGCCCAGCAGGTCGAGCGCGTTGCCGATAGCAGCGCCGGCCGCCGTGTTGTCGAAGATGCACCAGACATGAGCCGACCGCGCCAGGCTCCGGATCCGGTAAGCAAGCCGGTCCAAAAACCCCGCATCGTAGGCTGAGAAATACATCTGAGGAGAGCCGTGCAGGCGGAAATAGACCAGTTTCTGCCAACCGCCGGGCTCGCTCCCTTCGGGCACGCGCGCTGGATCGGCAACAACACGTGCGATGCGGTACTTTCGGAAGACCTGGTCTGCTTCAGGCATGAACCAGCCCGGATGTCGCGGCTCGCATACGGCGTCGCCCCGATAAAGCTTGCGGAACAGCCTGAAAAATCTCTCCGCGCGCAGCGTGTCGAATTTCAGGTTTGGTGGGAGCTGGAAAAGGATCGGCCCAAGCTTTGGGCCGAGGTTACCTGCTTCCGCGAGCAATTCCACGAGCGGCTTACGCGCATTGGCGAGGCGCGCGAAATGCGTGATTTGCCTCGGAGCCTTCACCGCGAAGCGAAAACTCTCCGGAACACTTGTCGCCCAGCGCTGGTAGGTCTCCGGTCTATGCGAACGATAGAATGTCGTATTGATCTCCACCGCCGGTAACACGTTCGCATAGCACTCCAGGTGACGACCGCGAGTGGGGAGCCGGGAGGCGAACTTGCGCGGGATTGCCCATCCCGCTGTGCCGATGTATATCTTCATCCTAAGGATCTTGTTTGGTCGGTCGATAAATCCACCTGGAAATTCAGAGGACTTCTGCCTGCGTTTGCGACTCTTTTTCACGATGGGGACGCCAGCCAAACCGAATAGTCACCTCTAGATATTGGGTTAGTCGAGGGAGCCGAGGCGGAGTATCCATGGAACAATTTTTTTGATGCGCAGGATGTCCTTGCTAGTCCACAAATCTTCGGAGAGACGGGCGCGAATTTCGTTCGCATCGTTCGCTCGAATGATGAGCAGGACGTCCGATGTACCTTCGAGCGGCCCGCCGAGAAGCACAAAGCCTTGTGCGAAGAGTGCGTTCATAAAGTCTGCATGGGCGGGCCAGTCTTCCTGATGCTCTAAAGAGAGGGAATCATTCCAGCTTGAGCCTCGCGAGCGCGTGACGGCGAAAATTCGCGGCATAAAGTGGCCTCCTGCGTGCGGGCAGTTCCAATCTGAGTGTCGTCATGTGGTTTTAGAACTCATCTTTGCCACAGCTTTTGTGAAGTTTATCGGCGGCTTAGCCGGATGCTGATGAGCGCACAACTCGAACAAATGAGAACTCGAAAAAGCATTTCTTCGGAAAGGGGACGACACGGACACGTAGTCTCTGGGCCAATCGCAAAGTCTTCACTTCAACCACAGCTTGCCGATCAAAGGCAGCTCACTCCTTCACTGGTCTCGCACCATCAATGCTGGTACGGCAGGAAGCTTCAGGCGCGAATGTCCCGCAGCCACAGACCGCCCCATACCAGGCAGCCGAACACGAAGGCGAAGATCACATTGAACCAACTAGCCTCAGCGCGAACCTGACTTGCGATGGCACCACCGAGGTATCCAGTTAGCAAGATTGCTCCGAGGATTGAGGTGCGAGGAAATACATACACCAGTGTGCATGTCAGCAGGAGCACGCCAATCCCTACAATCTCGGACTCCGGATATCCCAAGTCTCGAGTCGCCTTCACAACCACAGCAGGTTTCAGGAGCTTCATTACTCCATCCCACAGAAGAAATAGCGCTGCGAGACCGCTCATGATACGGCCCGCCCAGAGTTGCGTATTGGAAATCACTCGCCCACCGCCAGCAGGGCTCCCATTTACAAGCGTTTGCGTTGTCATTAGCCGATCTGCTTTCCTAGAAAAAGCCCTGTGATATTGCCGGCGGGATCCGCAAACATAGCCAACCTAGGGCCTCCAGGCACTTCGGTCGGCGGAAGAACCGTTTTACCCCCAAGACGCTCTGCCCGATCAAGCGTTGCCTGCAAGTCTTCGACGCGGGCATAAATGGATACGCGTTTGCTCCCGTCATGGGAGGGGCCAACGCCACCGTTGATGCCTCCCGGCCCTCCTCCGGTCTCAACAACGCCTTACTTCATTGGGTCGTTGCTGTTAATCTTCCACCCGAAGAGCTCACGGTAAAACGTCTCGAGTTCGCTTCCTTTGCCGCCCATGATTTCGAAATGAACAACAGGTGCTCCCATAGCTCTCCCTTTCTGTACATCAGCTGATGTCTTGAGGGAACGCTAGTCCGAACGCGTCGCCTCAGGAAAGGACTATAGTTTCCGCTGATGAGTTAGTCTTGTATAAAAACGACAACTGCTTCTGCCTCTTAATGATTTTGCTGGGGGTCTCTCCGATGAACCGTCGGAGTGATCGCGTGAGGTGTGCCTGATCGAAATAACCTACGCGACTGACCACATCAAGAATCGAGACACCCTCCCTAAGCAAGGTTGTCGCATACCGCGCTCGTTCGACCTGTCGAAATCTAGCGTAAGAAACGCCAGTGGATCGCAGAAAGTGCCGTTGCGGGGAGCGCAAGGATAGCTCTCCCGGCCGACGCAGCGATGTGTCGATGAGGACGGGATCACATGTGAGGATGCCGGAATTGACAAGCCGCTTGACGAAAGTCTCGGCATTGTCAAAGTCCGGATAATCCAGGGCAGAACCATTCAGCCAACAGGAACGGCGTGTGGCTGGCGGAAGCGTTACATCCTTGTGGTCTCGTAGGCTGCCTGGGAGAAATCGCGGCATGAAAGTACCCACCTTGAATCGGATACCGATCCACTCTCCGTCTGCGGGACAAGCAACTGTAGTTGCTGCGGTCTCTGGCCCACGTAGTGTGAGAAAGGTTTTTCCTCCCAGTCGCGCAAGGGCGATCTCGAAATTGTTTGCCGCAACCGAGAGAAAAGTGTCCGCGCGGTCGCTGCGGCAACGCCAGACCTTTTCAACAAACGGATGATCTGAGGCTCTGTCCTCGAAATGGATGAACTCACTCTTACCTTGCATCGTTTCTTTCAAACTTGCCCGTTTGGTCATTCGCACCTCCCCTTCCCACAGTCCGCGCTGTTTCCTCTCATTTCGCACCACGAAAATACAGAGTAATCATCGTAGAGAAGAACGCTCGCATGATCGTGTCCCGTGGACTCAGGACGTTTATCGCTTTATGTCCACGCCACGTGTGTGCCAGGGCGCATCAACTCTCGGTACCCAAGCGGTGCATGACCTGTCCAGCGTTTAAGAGCTCGATGAAAAGCACTTGGCTCTGAGAAGCCCAGTTGCCTGCTGCGGCCCGCCGTGAAGTCGAAAAGCATGCTTTAGACGATCAGGCCCCTATCAAGAACCCCCTGGCCATGCTCGTCGGGTCGAAGAAGCAAAGAGCATGACAGGAAGGTTTTATTTGCCAGGGCGCTCAGATGAGCTGCGGGTTCGGGCGGGGGGAGCTGCGGGCCACTGCATTCCCTGCACGTCATGTTAGTAGCCGGTCATGCGCTGGATGAGCTAGCTCTACGGCGTAACGGAGAGACACCTTGATGGTGGCATAGGACACTTAGCAATGTGCATGAGCTGCGTGCGAGTCTGTCCTGTAGCGTGACACGCTAATCCATGCGAGGCGGTTACCCCGCGTGCTGTGGCACTGCGAAATGGAATGGTTTTGAACAGCCTGGAAATTTGAATCTTCTAACCCAGAAGGTCGGGAGGTGGGGAGGCGGCTCCAGATTGACTTGCCTGAGGGCCAAGCCTAGAATCCCTGCCCAAGGACGACTCCCTCCCTATGATCGGCCAAACAGTCTCCCACTATCGCATCCTGGAAAAGCTCGGTGGCGGGGGCATGGGAGTGGTCTACAAGGCCGAGGACACCAACCTCGGCCGTCCCGTGGCGCTAAAGTTTTTGCCCGAAGAGGTTTCCAAGGATTCGCATGCAGTCGAACGGTTCAAACGGGAAGCCCGCTCCGCCTCTGCGCTAAACCACCCCAATATCTGCACCATCCACGAGATCGGCGAGCATGAGGGACAGTATTTCATTGTGATGGAGTTCCTCGACGGCAAAACATTGAAGCATCGCATCACGGGCCGGCCGATGGACCTCGATGAAGTGCTCGACCTCGGCGTGCAGATTGCCGAAGCGCTCGACGCGGCGCACGCCCGTGGCATCATCCATCGCGACATCAAGCCAGCGAACATCTTTGTGACCACGCGCGGCCATGCCAAGCTGCTCGATTTCGGCCTGGCGAAGCTCCTGCCCGAGCGCGGCGCGCAGCCCTCGATGTCCGCGGCACCTACGCTGGTGACCGAGGACGAACATCTAACCAGTCCCGGCGTCGCGCTCGGCACAGTGGCTTACATGTCGCCCGAGCAGGCGCGTGGCAAGGAACTCGACGCGCGAACAGACCTGTTCAGCCTCGGCACAGTACTCTACGAGATGACCACGGGCACTGTGCCTTTCCGCGGCAACACGACCGCCGAAGTCTTTGAAGCCATCCTGAATCGCGCGCCCGTGCCACCTGTCCGGCTGAACCCCGAGATTCCCCCGCGCCTGGAAGAAATCATCACCAGGGCGCTGGAGAAGGATCGTAACCTTCGCTACCAGTCGGCGGCCGACGTGCGGGCCGAGCTGCAGCGGCTGAAGCGTGATACCGATTCAGGCCGCTCAGCGGCGATACGCGCGGCGACGCCACCGAGCGGTGTGCCGGTGACCGCGCCAGCTATGCCGCAGGCAGTGCCGCCGGCTGCGGCGATTACTCCTACGCCCGGGCAACCTATCACCGCCGCAACGCCGGTTGCGGCGCCTCTGCTGGGGTGGACGCGCCGCTGGAAGCTGGTCGTGCCTGCGGCGGCTGCAGCTATCGCGCTTGCGGTGGCCGGCTGGTTTTTCTTCCGCGGGCGGAGAGCGCAGGCGCTCAGCGAGCGCGATTCCATTTTGCTGGCCGACTTTGTGAACACCACCGGCGATCCGGTGTTCGACGTGACGCTCAAGCAGGCGCTCGCCGTGCAGCTCGAGCAGTCGCCGTTCTTGAACATTCTCCCGGAGGAGCGCGTGCGCCAGGCCTTGCGCTACATGGGCCGTTCGCCGGAGGAGCGCCTGACAGCCACGCTCGCGCGTGAAGTCTGCCAGCGCGAAAGCAGCAAAGCGCTGCTGGCCGGCACCGTCGCCAGCCTGGGCAGCCAGTACGTCCTGACGCTGGAAGCCTCGAACTGCGCGAGCGGCGAGACGCTGGGGCGCGAGCAGGTGGAAGCGAACAGCAAAGAACGCGTGCTGGGCGCCTTGGGAAAGGCGGCATCCAGCATGCGCGGCCGGCTGGGCGAATCGCTCGCCTCCATCCGCAAGTTCGACGTGCCCATTGAGGAGGCCACCACCGGTTCGCTCGAGGCACTGAAAGCGTTTTCGCTCGCCGAGCACGAACGCGACCGCGGCCGCGAAGTGGAGAGCATGCCGCACTACGAGCGAGCCATTTCGCTCGATCCCAATTTTGCCTTGGCCTACGCCCGCCTGGCACAGACCTACGCCAACTTGGGTGAACCCGAACAAGCGCTTCCGTATCGGATGAAAGCCTTTGAGCTGAGCGATCGCGTCAGCGAACGCGAGCGGCTCTACATCACCGGGCATCACTACGGGGATGTCACTGGGGAACTCGACAAGGCCATTCAGACCTGGGAGCTGATGCGACAGACCTACGCGCGCGATAATTCTCCCTTCAGCAATTTGAGCGGCTACTACCGCCTCACCGGACAATTTGAGAAGTCGCTGGAGATGGCCCGCCAGAATGTCGAGCTTTTCCCGGAGCAGTCTTGGGGCTACGACAACCTCTCCACCACTTACCGCACAATGAACCGGCTAGAGGAGGCCAAGGCCGTTCTGCGGCAGGCGATGAGCCGAGGCTTGACCGGCTGGACCATCCGGGCGGAGCTATACAACGTCGCTCTCGCCGAAGGCGACGCCGCCACGCGGAAGGAACAGGAGGACTGGGCTCGGGGTAAGCCTTATGCGGAGATGTACGTTCTGGGCAACCAGACTGGCGAAGCTGCTGCACACGGCCAGTTCCGCCGCGTCGCTCAACTTAAGCGGCAGATCATTGAGCTGGCTCGACGTCTCAAGCAGCCGGGCGCGGAAGCCGGAGCACAGTCGTTTACTGCCTCGAGTGAGGCGCACTGGGGCTTGACCCGCGAGGCTGAAGCGGATGCCACCGCTGCGCTCGCCCTCACCCACACGCCGCGTTTCTTTGGGGCCGCGGCAGAGGCACTTGCCATTGTCGGGGCGGATCGCAAGCTCGACGCGGCAGTCGCGGACCTCACGAAACGCTACCCGGTCCACACGGGTCTCAACCAGAGGATCGTGCCCGTGGCGCGTGCCTGGCAGGAAATCCGCCGCGGGAGGTCCGACCAGGCTCTCCAGGTCCTCGAACCTGCCGCCCGCTTCAGCGCCTGGTTCCCGCAAGTACCCTATACGCGGGGCGTGGCCCTGATTCGAGTGAGCCGCGGCCAGGAAGCCGCGCAGGAGTTTCAGAAGGTATTGGCATTGCGCAATGGCTGGCCGGCCGAGCCTTTGATGACCCTCGCGCATCTGGGTCTTGGCCGCGCCTACGCACTCGTCGGCAATCCGGCTGAAGCACGCAGGCATTATCAGGATTTCTTCGCGCTGGTCAAAGAGGGCGACCCCGACGCCCCGATCATCCAGCAAGCCAAAGCCGAATACGCCCAGCTGAAATAGCCGCCAGCGTTCTGCCCGGCGCTTCCAAGACCTGCTGCGCCGCATCGGCCTGCCGCCTTAGTGGCCCAAACCAACATAGACCCTTCCAACTCACAGTGCCCCTGCCAGTGTTTCTAAGTGTTTCAGTTGGACCGGCGGTATTCGGGTATATGGCACCTTGATTCAAACCCTCCAAGGGCGTGCTACTAGGGGCAGTAGCAGTAGAGTTGCGGAAGGGCTAGGAGCCATCCTTCTGCAAAAGGGAAAGCATGCTTTCTGCGACCATCCCCCGTACAGAGGCCCCTCGGGGGTCAACGAATACGCCTAACTACCCCGGACGTTGCGGGTTTTCGCAACACGGGGTACGGCAACGACTTACGGACGTTTTTCGCTCAGCGTGCTTCGGCTACTCGGTGTAGTCCCGGTTGCGCTGATTGTTAGCACTGTGGTTTCAATTGCCGTGACCCCACTGGCGGTATGGGCTTTAAGAATGGGGGCCAAGAACCTGTCAGTCTAAACGCGCTGCGGGCAAAAGTACTACAGCGAGTACTAAGGATTTTCGACGAATTTTGGTACTTGACTCCCAATAAGGTCTGATGACAATGAGATTTTTTTCGGGACGAAGTCGGAACTGAGATTTTTTTTCATTCCCCCGGGCCCTCAGGGGAAAACCTCAGTCTCTCGCGAAAGTTGGCCGACAAGAACGTCTGAAAGCTATGAACTAAAGAAAGCCGGCAAATGGCCACGAAGAGCTCAATTAGTGCCGGGATACCTCTTCGCAAAGAAATCGTGCGATCCCAGAATCGAATGTTCTGGGGGTTGCTGATTGCAATACGCTCTGAGGAATGGGTGAAGAACAGCTTCGCCTATGCGCCACTTCTCTTCTCCGGCAGATTCTTCTCCTTGCCGGCGCAAGTGCATGCACTCGGCGCCATTGTTGCACTTTGCTTGGCGGCCAGCGCTGGCTATCTGGTTAACGACGTCAGAGATCGATTTGCCGACCTGGAGCATCCTGCCAAGAGTATCCGCCCAATCGCTTCGGGCGTGGTGCCTCCCCGACTGGCTGTGTGGTTTGCCACTGCCCTGGCAAGTATTGGGACAAGCATCGGATTTGAGGTCAATCGAGCGACAGGGTGGACCATACTGGTTTATTTGGGGTTGGCTATTCTGTACAGCCTGTGGCTAAAGCGAATCGTCATATTGGACGTGCTGGCTCTGGCAAGCGGTTTCGTTCTCAGGGTGATTGCAGGCGCAGTGGCAATCCAAGTGGAGTTTTCCTCTTGGTTGTTGCTTTGCACTTTTTTGCTGGCACTCTTCCTGGGATTCAGCAAGCGGCGCAACGAACTGGGGCTGCTCAACCACAATGCGCAAAACCACCGGCAAGTTCTGGATCAGTATTCGCGTTATTTCTTGGATTTGATGATGATTGTCGTCACTTCGGCTACGGTAATGTCCTATGCCCTGTATACGATGGATCCGCGAACGGTGGCCCGCTTCGGGACTCCCAAGCTGATCTACAGCACCGTTTTTGTCCTGTATGGGATCTTTCGTTTCATGTATTTGGTGTACCGGCGATCAGAAGGTGGCAGCCCAACGCGACTTCTTTACACTGATGCGCCCTTGCAGCTCGCTATTCTGCTGTGGATTGCAAGTATCTTTTTCCTGCGATACCTCTAGCCTAAGAGAAATGGCCCACGATGCAGCAGAAGTAGATTTGACTTCAGACCGGTTCCCGGAAACAAAAGTCGACAATTCTCAGGTCGAGATTCGGCAGGGGCTCCTGGCGTCTGAGCAAGAGTCTGACTCATCCCCCGGAAAACATGCCGAGCAAGTTCGTCGGTTCTGGCCAGACATTCTGCTTGTCGTCATCTTGGCCGCGTTGGCTGGTTTGGCGTCGTATCAAGGGCAACGGCTGGTGGGTTCATTTATTGTCCGCGACCTCCGTGGCAATAACATATGGTTCGAGGGTGATTGCCCATACGTTTTCACTCATATGGTCGATCGAACGAGCAATCAGCGTCGAACCGCAGTGCACCCCCTTTTTCCTTTGGCAGCGTACCCGCCCGTGTATGCCTTGCGAAAAATGGCAAAAATGGAGGGCGTGCAGGCGGTGAGGTTTGTGATTGCAGTACTTGCCGGTTCCTGGCTCGGTGTCCTGTTTGTTTTATTGAGGCTTATTGGCTGCCCCACGTTTGACGCCATGTGTTTCAGCTTGCTGGCGGCTACCAGCGCGATGGCCGTGTTTTGGTTGACGGTGCCAGAAACCTTTGCATTCGGCTCGCTGACCATTCTGCTGGGGTTATCTTTGATTCGGGTGGCTGAAGACCGCAATCTGTCTTTTTGGTGGTTCCTGGGAGGCAGCGCGCTCACATTAAGCATGACCAAAACCAACTGGATGCTGGGGCTGTTTGGCACCATCGCACATTACCCTTGGAAGCGAGCCATCCAGATCAGCGTTAATGCATTCTGCCTGGTTGTTGGGCTCTGGAGTCTTGAGAAACTCATCTTTCCCAGCGCGGAGTTCTTTATCGGCAGCGAAGCAAACGAAAAGGGGTATCTGCTTCTACCGAGGTCCGGAGGACCGCTTCGGGTATTCTTATCTTTTATGTTTCATTCGATGATTATGCCGGCGATTCGGGTTATCGTGAAACCGGAGAAGCAACCTTGGCAGACAATGAGCACGCAAATGTCTTGGCCAGGTTCGGGGAGTCTGTGGGGAGCCGTTGGCGTGGGAGTCTGGGCCATAATGTTGGGCTTGGGCCTGTGGGCTTTGTTCGGCAGGAAGCCGCTTTCCCGATTTAGCAACGTCTTGGCGCTCACCCTTCTTGGACAATTGGCGCTGCATATCCTGTATGGAGATGAGACCTTCCTCTACGCTTTGCATTTCGGGCCGTTGCTGATTGTACTGGCTGCTTTGAGCACATTGACCAGGGCGCGTTTGCTGGCTCTGATCTTGGCCGGGGCTCTGACCCTGCTGGCGGGAGTGAACAACGTG
>DATFXF010000060.1:0-2133 GCA_035258565.1 Candidatus Acidiferrales bacterium | reverse complement strand
TGGGTCCGCTCGGTGAAGGAGGAGTGCCTGTCCAAGGTGATCCTTTTGGGCGAGCGCTGCCTGCGGCGGGCGCTGAACGAATTCGTCGAATATTATCATGCCGAGCGCAATCATCAGGGAAGGGGCAATGTCCTGCTGTTCCCTCGTGAAACCGACGTCCGCCGCGAGGGGCCTGTGCCATGCCGCGGGCGATTGGGTGGGCTCCTGCGCTATTACCATCAAGAGGCAGCAAAAAATCGCGCGCCCAAGGTTCAATCCCCCACTCTCACTCCACCGCTGCGATCGAGAGATCGAGGAAGCCCGCGCAACACGCTTTGCTACTCCGTTGTCTCAACTCAGGCGCTTGGTTGAGCTTGCGACACGTCGTACCAACTACAGGTTCTTACGCCGACCACACAGGGTGCGATATGCGGCGCTTTGGGTGGATCGCGCCCGCACTGATCGCGTTGACGTTAGTCGCAGCGCCTGCCGCGCAGGCCGAGAAGCGCGTCGCGTTGCTCATTGGCAACAAGGATTATAAGTCCGGCGTCGGCGCGCTTGTGAACCCGCTGAACGACGTGCGCGTAATAGGAGAAGCGCTCAAGGCAGTCGGGTTCGAAGTCCTATCCCCCGTACACAACGCGCGCCGAGCCGAAAATGCTGCTTGCCTGTGCCGCGGCCGTTCCTCGAGCGCCGGCGTCGCCTCGATCGGCTGCTCGCGCGCGCCAACGTTCCTTGCTTGCGCCTGGTGGAGGCTTTCGCCACCGGCAACGAGCTGTTCCGAACGGCCTCGCCCTACCGTTCGGGCGAGTGCCGGACTGGCGTAAGATCAAGACGAGGACCTGGCGGGAGGCCAATCGGGAGCGGTGGCGGCTGTGTCGCTTCATCCACCCACTACAGCTTGTAGCCGATCTTTCGCAGCAGGTCTTTCCGCCACGCAATGTCGGCGTCGGCTTCGACACCCAGCGGCGAGGCGCCATCCACCACGCCGAGCACGCCGCGGCCCAGCTCCGTTTGCGCGACGATCACCTGTGTCGGGTTGGCCGTCGCGCAATAGATACGGCAGACCTCCGGCACCGCGCGCACCGCAGCCAGCACGTTGACGGGAAAAAAACCGTCGCCCAGGAAGATCAGGAATGTATGGCCGGCGCCGATGGCCAATGCGTTGTCGCGTGCGAGGGCGAGAGCGGCTTCGTCATTGCCCGACCAGCGCACCAGCCGCTTACCGGAGGCCTCGCAGAAGGCCAACCCGAAGCGGATGCCCGGAACCGCGCCCACCAGCGCCTCGTGGAGGTCTTCCACGGTCTTGATGAAATGCGACTGACCGAAGATGAAGTTGGCAGTGTCCGGCTTGACGATGGGCACCACGGTGAGTTCCATGGCTGCGCTCCTGCAGGGTGAGGTCCGCAAATACATGGTAGGCCGCCGGAAGGTGATTGCAAGCCGCCACAGGCGGCCGATTTCGCCCCTTGCCGGACCGCCGCTTCTGTGACGGGTTTCGGATGCCGGCCCGGGCGTCAAAACTCTTTTTCAGAGCCCTGACCGCTCCCCAGGCCGAGGTCACTCTCGATAACCTGGTCTTCTGGCCGGAAGTCTCCTGGCACATGGAGGATATCCTCGGCACCATAGCGGTAAACCACCACGATCTCGTCTGGCAGTTCTTCAGGAAGCGCCTTGCCCACGAGCCGCAGGCAGGGGGCCCGCGCTACGAAGCCATTCCCTACGATTTCCACGAGCCCACTGCACCCCTCAGCACCAATCCGGAACGCGCAGTGGACATCGTCAGAGGCTGGAACGACGCCGACGATCCTCTTTTTCGCTTCCACGGCGGACGCTTGCTCGCGATTGCCTTCCCGACGATACCGGAACGCTTGGAAGCAAAGCTCCTTTCACTCGTAGAGGGCGAGGCGGCCTTCAGTTTCGTCGTGGGCATCATGGAAAACTACAAAGGAGAGCCGTTCACGCATCGCATATGCCAGTCGCTCATCGACGCCGTTCCCGAGAATGATGATCGACTTGGATCAGTGGAGGTAGCGCTCCTTGGCACGGGCGTTGTGTCAGGCGAGTTCGGAATGGTGGAGGCTTATCAGGCCAAGAAGGATGCCATCGCGCTTTGGCTCAACGACCCTCGACCGAAAGTCCGCACTTTTGCGG
>DATFXF010000059.1:0-17664 GCA_035258565.1 Candidatus Acidiferrales bacterium | reverse complement strand
GCACGCATGGCGTCCACCTGCTCGGTCACCAGCATGGAGCCCAACTCGGAAGCAATGCCTGATGCGTTTCGCCCGGCCACCAGCAGCCCGGTAATCGTTGGCCCCAACTCGCGCACCAGGGCCACCGCCACGACATCGCCTGTCAACGTCGTTTCGCCAAAGCGCTCAAACTGCGCGGCACTCTGCAGAACCATTACCGCACCGATGAAGAAGCCCGTCAGCAGGACGATGGGCAGCGAGCCAACGCCGATGACGTCCATTTGCTCCATGGTGTCGGCGATGTAGTGCGGCGGGGTGAAAACATTGGCGAGCGCGCGCACGGAGAGCAGCACATAGTTCTGCACCGCTAGGACGCGCAACTTCGCTGCGTCGAGCAGGACCTCCGTGGCGGAAGGTTCCTGGTTGGCCGTCAGAAATTTTGGGTCGCTCGCCATCATGGAACTAGGAACCGCCCTCTTCGCCGGAACAGGGCCAGCGCAAGCCTAGCGTTCGCTCTCGGGAAGGTCAAGCCTTCCCCGCAGTCTCGAAGGGCCGCGCTTCGCTGGACGCGCTCGAGCGGCTCCGGTAGAATGCGGCGTTTTGCGCGCTGCCGCGCGCAAACACCGAATGCTGCGCTTTGTGACTGCCGGAGAATCGCACGGCCAGGCCCTGATCGCTTGGATCTCTGGGCTGCCAGCGGGCCTGGTGGTCGATCTCGAATTCATCAATGGGGAGTTACACCGCCGCCAACTCGGCTATGGACGCAGCGGGCGGCAGAAAATCGAAAAAGACCTCGTCGAGGCGATCTCCGGCATCCGCCGCAGCCGGAGCATCGGTGCTCCGATCGCGCTGCGCATCGAGAACCGTGACTGGCCGAATTGGGAGAAGGCGCTCCCGGTCGAGGACGCTGTCGGCGCGGAGACGGCCCAGCGTCCGCTGACGGCTCCGCGGCCGGGCCACGCCGACCTAGCCGGCGCGCTCAAACTCAATTTTCACGACGCGCGCTACGTGCTCGAGCGCGCTTCCGCGCGCGAAACGGCAGCGCGCGTCGCGGCGGGAGCACTCGCTAAACTCCTGCTCCGCGAGTTCGGCATCGAAGTGCTCAGCCACGTGATCGCTGTCGGCAAGGTGCGGCTCGAGCGCGCCGCCAGCTGGGAGGAGGTCCAGGCGGCCTGCGCCAATCTTGATTTACCGCTGCGCTGTGTGGATTCCGCGACCGAAGCGCGAATGAAACAGGAAGTGGACCACATGCTGCGCGCCGGCGATTCCGTCGGCGGAATCTTCGAGGTGGTCGCGCACAATGTCGTGCCAGGGTTGGGCAGCCACGCGCAGTGGGACGAAAAGCTCGACGGGCGGCTCGCCCGCGCGGTCATGTCCATCCAGGCAGTCAAGGGCGTGGAGATCGGTACCGGCGTGGCCAGCGCCACTTCCTACGGTTCCGAGGTGCAGGACGAGATTCGTTACGACGCGACGCAAAAACGCTTTCGCCGCTCCACGAATCGCGCCGGCGGGCTCGAAGGCGGGATCACAAACGGCGAGGACATCGTCGTGCGCGGCTACTTGAAGCCAATTTCGACACTACGTCGGCCACTGGAGACGGCCGACCTGGTGACCAAGCAGCCTGTCCGAGCCGCGTACGAGCGCTCGGACATCTGCGTCGTGCCCGCCGCAGGCGTGGCGGGAGAGGCCATGGTGGCCTTTGTGCTGGCCCAGGCGTTCCTCGAGAAATTCGGCGGCGATTCGCTCGGAGAAACGCAGCAGAACTTTGCAGCCTATCAGCGGCAACTCGATGTGTTCTAATCCGGACGGCGACGAAACATCCGTATGAAAGCGGCCTGATGATCTATCCCATTACGAAGTACGGCGAGGCGGTCCTCGAGAATTCCACAGCGGCAGTCGAGAAGTTCGACGACAAGCTCCAGAAGCTCTGTGCGGACATGTTCGACTCCATGTACGCGGTGCAGGGCGTGGGGCTGGCCGCGCCCCAAATCGGCGTGGGGTTGCGACTGGCGGTGATCGACGTCAGTTCGGGCAAGAATCCCGAAGCAAAGCTGGTGCTCGCGAATCCCGAAATCATCCACGTTGAAGGCGAACAGCGCGAGGAGGAAGGATGCCTCTCCCTACCCGGCTTCCGGGCAAACGTCATCCGGCCACAGTTTGTCACCGTGCGCGCGCAAGACGCCACCGGGAAGACCTACGAGATGCGCAGCGAGGGCCTTCTGGCGCGCGCGTTTTGCCACGAGATTGACCATCTGGACGGCGTTCTTTTCATCCAGCACCTCAGCATGCTGAAGCGAGACCTCATCCGCCGCAAAATTCGCAAGCTTCGCAAGGCCGGCGAGTGGTAGCAAGCTCTCCGGCCAGAGCCAAGGCGATGCGCATCGTCTTCTGCGGGACACCAGAGTTCGCAGTCCCCGCGCTCCGGCAGCTGCTGGCCGAACCCGCCCTCACCGTCGAGGCGGTCGTGACACAGCCGGATCGGCCTCGGGGCCGCGGCCAGCAGGTCCGAAGCTCCCCGGTGAAGGACCTGGCCATCGCCTCGGGGCTCTACGTCTATCAGCCAGAGAAGATCAAGTCCGATTCGGCATACGAGTTTTTCAAGCGCTTGGCGCCCGATGCGGTCGTGATCATTGCCTACGGCCAGATTATTTCCCAGCGGCTGATTGAGATCCCGCGTTTCGGCTGGGTCAACCTGCATGCATCGCTCCTGCCGAAGTATCGCGGAGCCGCGCCGATCCATTGGGCCATCATCCATGGCGAGACACGGACCGGCCTGACGACGATGCGAATTGATGCCGGACTCGACAGCGGGCCCATCCTTCTGCAGGCCGAATCAGAGATCGGCCCGAACGAAACTGCGCCGGAGGTGGCGCGTCGCCTGGCCGAAGCAGGCGCGCCGCTCGTCGTCGAATCCTTGCGCGGACTCGAGCGCGGTGAAATCAAACCGCGGCCACAGGATCACGCCCAAGCCACCTTCGCGCCGATGCTGAAAAAGGAGCACGGCAAGATCGACTGGTCACTCGCCGCGTCCCAGATTTACAACCGCATCCGCGGCCTCGATCCTTGGCCCGGTGCGTTTACGAGCTTCCGGGGAAAACAGTGCCAAATCTGGGGAAGACCGGCGCCGGCTTCGGGCGGACTCGCCCGCGAAAAAACCCCTCCGGGGACGCTGCTCCAACACCGCGATGAGCTCTACGTCGCCTGCGGCGAGGAGACGGCCTTGCATCTCGAAGCTCTCAGACTCGAAGGGCGCAAGCGCTTGCCAGCCGTCGAGTTTGCCCGCGGTGCTCGCCGGAAACCCGGCGAGCGATTTGGCGCCAAAGAATCCTGAGCCAAGCCTTGACGCTCATCTGGCGGAAGTAAATCCCAAGGATGCACAATCGCAGCCTCCCTTCTCCGCCGCTGAAGCTAGTTGGCTGGTTCCAATCGAAGGCCCCAGGCTACTGCCGCACCGGGAGAGATGCCAGAGATAACCCCTCTCGTGCGGCCTCGAAGGTTTTCGTGCCGCTCAGGGAACCTGACACGATCGGGGTTCGCCAAAGGGATCGGTGGGATGCCGGAAGAGAGTCTGGGCGCGAAGTTCCAGGTGTGTTTCCATAGAGGTGATGCGCTTGACGCAGGCGAGACAAATTGCGTTTGAGATTCTGCGGCGCGTAGAGGCACAAGACGCCTACGCAGCCGACTTGCTCCATGCTCGGCTCCGCGGCCCGGTGAAACCGGAGGACGCTGCCCTGGTCACCGAGCTGACCCTGGGCGTGCTGCGCTGGCGGCGCCTGCTCGATTTCCTGCTGGAACGGCACCTGGCCCAACCGGTCGAAAAACTCGATTTGGAAGTGCGGGTCGCGTTGCGCTTGGGACTGTACCAGCTGCGCTACTTGTCGCGCGTGCCGGCGCGGGCAGCGGTGAACGAATCGGTCGAGCTCGTCAAGTGGGCAAACAAGAGGTCGGCCGCACGGTTGGTGAACGCCGTACTTCGCCGGGCAGCCGAGGCTGCGCGCCAACCCGCTGAGCAATTTTTGCCTCTCGCTCTTCCACGCGCAGAGTACCTCGGGATTCTCTACTCGCATCCGACGTGGATGGTTGAGCGTTGGCTCAGATTTTTTGGCGAGGAGCGGACCCTTGCGCTGCTCGAGGCACACAATCGCCCGCGCCGCGTCACGTGCATGATTCAGAATCAGGAAGAACTTGCGCCTGTTGTTGAGGCGCTCAAGAAGGCTGGGTTGCGCGTCGAACCGGGAAAGCTGCTCCGGTCGGCAATCGGGGTCTCGGGCGGCGATGCAGCCAAGACCGAGCCCTTTCGTCGCGGCCAGATCTCTTTTCAGAGCGAGGCGTCGCACCTGGCCGCACTGCTCGTGGACGTTCCGTCCGGCTCGAGAGTGCTGGATCTCTGCGCGGCTCCGGGCGGAAAGACGGCGGTCCTCGCGCGGGCGGCCGGGCCGAGCGGCGTCGTGATCGCGGCCGACAAGCACCTCCACCGCCTGCGGGCGATGGGATTGCAAATGACGCGCGTGAGTGCAACCAATGTCCACCGGTTAGCCCTCGATGCTGCGCGCCCGCTTCCCTTCTCCAAAGGGTTCGTGCGCATCCTCGTGGACGCCCCATGCTCCGGCACAGGAACGCTGGCCTCGAACCCCGAAACCCGCTGGCGGCTACGGAAGGAAGACCTGGCCGACTTCCATGCGCGGCAGGTGAAGTTTCTTTCGCACGCGCTCGACTGCCTCGCGCCGGGAGGGCGGCTGGTCTATTCCACCTGCTCGCTCGAGCCCGAGGAGAACGAACATGTCGTCGCGGCCGCCCTTGGCGCGCGGCGCGACATCCGCTGCCTTTCCCCTGCTAGCGCTCTTTGCGGGCACCTAAACGAAGGCATCCGCCCGGAGACGCTGACCGGCCAAGACGGATTCCTTCGAACGTTTCCGCCCGAGCAGGGGACGGATGGCTTCTTCGCCGCGGTGCTTGAACGGACATTGAAATTGAATGGGTCGCCGGGCGCATGTTAGGCTCGTGCGGGCGCCCATGACTCTCCAAGAGCGACTCCAAGGGCTGATGCGGATCGCGCTGCTGGTGTTCATCCTGGCGGCAGCATCGTTCTTGAGCGCCATTACCGCCATCAGATTTGCCATCCACGGTCGCGAGGTCACCATGCCCAATCTGGTCGGTAAGAGCGTCACAGAGGCGCAGAGCATGCTTGCGGCTTTGCGCCTGCAAATGAAGGTGGCTGACCGCATGTACAGTGATTTGCCCGCGAGCCAAGTCGTCCGGCAGAGCCCCCCCGGCGGGCTGCGCCTCAAGGTCGGCCAGACGGCGCATGTCGTCCTGAGCCTGGGCCCGCGCGCGGTGACCATTCCCGCGGTCGAAGGCAAGAGCCTGCGGGCCGCGCGCATCGAATTGCTCCGCGACGGCCTCCAAGTCGGCGAAATCTCGAGTCTCTACTTGCCTGACGCGGCCACGGAAACCGTTGTCCAGCAGGACCCGCACCCGGGCAGCGGCGCGGCGAGCCCGCACGTGAATCTGCTGGTGTCGCAGGGAGCGCGCGCACCAGCCTACGTGATGCCCTATCTGGTGGGCCTCGACCGCCCGGAGGCAGAGCGGCGTCTCGCAGCTGCCGGACTGCACCCCAGGATCGCCGTCAGCGCGGCACCGGAGTGGCCTCACAACACCGTGTTCGTGCAGACGCCACCGGCCGGCGCCCGGGTCGCGCCGACCGTCAACGTGGAGCTGCAAGTCGCGGAATAAGCGGGCGGAAGGGGCGGCGGATTGGGCGAGAACCGGCCGGCGCGAATGTGCTAGAATCGGGGCCAGAATTATGCCGGAATCAATCGTCGAAATAGCTCCCTCCATCCTGGCCGCAAACTTTGCCTTTCTTGGGGACGAAATCCGCGCAGTCGAACAGGGTGGCGCGACCATGCTCCACGTGGACGTGATGGACGGTCACTTCGTGCCCAACCTTTCGATCGGTGTGCCGGTGGTGGCGTCGCTGCACAAGGCAACCCAGCTAACGCTCGACGCGCATCTGATGATTGAGCATCCCGACCGATACATCGAGGCGTTTGCCGAAGCGGGTGCGGAAATGATCTCTGTGCACCAGGAAGCCACTCCGCACCTGGACCGCGTGCTCGCCTCGATTCGTGAGCTGGGCCGCGAGGCTGGCGTGGTAATCAACCCGGCCACGCCGGTGGCGATGCTGGCCGAGGTGCTCGACAAAGTGAACTATGTCCTGGTCATGTCGGTGAATCCAGGCTTCGGCGGACAGAGCTTCCTCCCCGGCGCCCTCGAAAAGATTCGTCAGCTGAAAGAAGCACGTGCAAGGTATAATCACTCCTTCCGCATCGAAGTGGATGGCGGCGTGGGTCCCGAAAATGTCGTGCAGCTGGTTCGCGCTGGTGCTGAAATCTTGGTGGCAGGCACCTCCATCTTCCATACGCCCGATCCCGCCCAAGCGGTCCGACAGATGCGGCACCTGGCGAGCGAGGCCCTGACTCAAAAGGTTTGAGAGCGGTGTTCGTGACGCGAAGCGAAAAATTCATGGTCCTCCCCCTGGTGGTTAGCCTCGCGCTGGCGGGCTGCCTGGGCCGGAAGAAAAACAGCAAGCCGGATGTCGGCACCACTGCCGAGCCCGACAAGGTTCTCTACGAGCGGGCGAAGGAGGACCTGCGCAAGGGCCACTACGAGGTCGCGAGGCTGACGCTGCAGACGCTGATGAACACTTATCCGGACAGCGAGTATCTCGCCAAGGCTAAGCTGGCCATTGCCGATTCCTACTTCAAAGAGGGCGGAACATCCGGCCTGACCCAGGCGGTCGCCGAGTACAAAGACTTCGGGACCTTCTTCCCCTTCCTGGACGAAGCCGCTTACGCCCAGATGCAGGTGGGCATGGCCCACTTCCGCCGGCTGGAGAAGCCCGACCGGGACCGCAGCGAGGGCCGGCTGGCGGAAGAAGAATTCCAGGTGTTCTTGCAGAAGTATCCGCAGAGCCCCCTTGCGCCGCAAGTCGAGCAACGCCTGCGGGAAGTGCAGGAGGTGCTGGCCGAGGGCGACTTTCGCATCGCGCATTTCTATTATGTCAAAGGGTCCATGCGTGCCGCGGGGGCGCGGCTCATGGAACTGACGAGCCGCTACCCCCTCTACAGCCAGGCCGACAAGGCCAATTGGATGCTGGGGAACGTCTTCGAACGTGCAGAAAGGGGCGACCAGGCGGCCCAGTTCTATGCCCGCATCGCACGCGACTATCCACTTTCTCCGCTGGTAGACGATGCCAAGGCGAAGCTCACCAAGCTCGGCGTGCCCGTTCCACCGCCTAACCCGGAGTCGCTGGCGCGCATGCAACGCGAACGGGAGATGGAACGCCAGCGGCCAGGCTTGTTTCGGCACGCCACAGGCATGTTACGAAGCGGGCCGGACGTTTCGATGGCTGCCCGTACCGGAAATCCGACTCTCACTCCGGCAAGCGAGACTTACGCCGCCACCGAGACGCTCAAATCTACCGGCGACAAGATGAACCTGGGCGGGGGAGGAAGCAGGGGCTCTGGTGGTTCGACCGTCGTCGTGGAGACGGTTTCCCCGGGTTCGCCGACGAGCACAGCCAGCACACCTCCTGTCCGAGCAAACTCCGAAACTGCACCCCAAGCGGACGCGTCATCAACGGCATCGAATGTCCTTCCCGCCAGCTCCGACGCGGCCAAGGCCCCCGAGCAAGACAAGAAAGACGCCACTCAGAATAAGAAGGAGGACGACAAGAAAGGTAAAGAGTCGTCCAGCAAGAAGAAAAAGGGCTTGCGGAAAATCGTCCCCTGGTAACCCTCGATTCCCCCACCTGTCCTCGAAGGCAGATAGTCTTAGTTTGACACAGCCGATTGGGCAACGTGTTGACTGCCCCCAAGCGAGGTGCTACCAATAGCTGAACGCTCGGGCTAGGTCGAACAGAAGGTCCTGCGGGGAGCGGAGGGTAGTTCGTGGCCACAATTCTGGTGGCGGACGACAACAGCAATATCCAAAAAATGGTGACGCTGGCGCTCAAAGACGAGGGTATTGCTGTCTTCGCCGTGGGGAATGGCGAGGCCGCAGTGCGCAAACTCCCCGATGTCGATCCCGACCTCGTCTTGGCGGACATCTTCATGCCCGTGCGTAACGGCTACGAGGTTTGCGAGTTCGTGAAGAGCGATGCGCGGTACGCGCACATCCCCGTCATCCTGCTGGTGGGCAAGTTTGACCCCTTCGATGAGCGCGAGGCGCAGCGCGTTGGCGCTGACGGCGTGCTCCAGAAGCCGTTTATTCCGCCGGATCCGCTGATCACGATCGTCAAATCAGTGCTGGCCAGGACTGCCAGCGACCACGCAGTGCCGGTCGGGGCACCGGCGAGCGCCACAGGGGCTTCAGATTCAGTCGAGATGCCAGCGACCTCCGAGCGCGCATCGTTGCCCGAGGCGGAGGAATTCCTACCCACTCCACGCCCTCTCCGTTTCACGGACAACGAATCGCCGCTGGCGTTCAGGGAACTTCTTCGCGCCCCCGCCGTCGAAACGGACCCCGATCCAGTGGGGCCGGAGCGCGGGGAAGGGGAACCGAGCCTGCCCGCAACAGGGTTTGGGGAAATGCGCTTCTGGCACAGGCCATCGGCCGCCGAGGAAGTTCCAGCCCCGCCTGAAGCCCCAGCGTGGATCAGGCCAGAACCTTCAGGACCCTTGTCCGCAGAGAAAGAATCCGTCGACGCGGTCCCCGACACACCTGTCGCAGCAGAACCCAGGGAGAACTTCTCCCCGCAGGCCCCGGTGCTTCCTACGGAGCGGCCATCTCCTTCCGAAGTCGCCAGTGCCGTTTCCGAGTGTGTGGAGGCAGCGCACAGCGGCCCAGCTGAACCTCCCGCTCCGGCCACCGAGAAGCCTGCACAAGAACCCCTCATGCCCGCCGCGGCCGAGCCTTCGCCGGTTGCCCGGGCCGAGGAAACAGCTGCAAGTAGCTGGCCAGAGCTTCTGCCCAGGCCGCTCTTTGAAGGGCCCGCTGTGGCGTCGACGAACCCGGTTGCGCCGACAGTGTTTCCGAACGAACCCGCACCGCCCGCGCCCGTCGCTCAAGGTCAGCCGACTAGCTCGGGAGTTTCTAAACTCGCCACTCCTCAGGCCCTCGAGCCCTTCGAAGTTCCGCCCGAGCGCAGCGCGGAGCTGGTGGATCGAATCGTGGCCAGGGTTGTCGAACGGATGCAGCCCGAGATTATGGACATCGTCACCCGTGAGATTCTAAGGCCAGTGGCCGAGGCTCTGGTGCGCCGAGAGCTCGAAAAGCGCTAGCATCGCCACGGTTTCGCGCCCTCGCCTGCTTCCCACTCCTCTGCTCCCCCGGCAAGCCCCATTTGACGCCCCGAGAGGTCGGCCCGTATAGTAATCGGCCACAGGAGCTTGCCGGTCAAGATGCGCAAGGAGATTCCCAAGGCGTACGAGCCGCGACAGATCGAGCAACGTTGGGCTCGCGAATGGGTGAAGCAGCAACTGTTCCGCGCCGACCCGAAGGCGCCCGGGCCGGTCTTCTCCATCGTTATTCCGCCGCCCAACGTGACTGGTTCGCTGCACATTGGTCATATGCTCGACCATACCGAGATCGACATCCTCACGCGCTGGCGGCGCATGCAGGGATACAACACGCTCTACCTGCCCGGCACAGACCACGCCAGCATCTCCACCCAACGCGTGGTCGTCCGCCAACTTGCTGAGCAGGGCATCGACTACCGCATGCTCGGCCGCGAGGGCTTCGAAAAGAAAGTCTGGGAATGGAAGGAACGCTCCGGCGGCACCATCACCTCCCAGATGGTCCAACTCGGCGAAAGCTGCGACTGGTCGCGCGAGCGCTTTACGCTCTCCCCCGAACTCTCTCGTGCTGTCCGCGAGGTCTTTGTCCGTCTCTACGAAGAAGGCTTGATCTATCGCGCACACTACCTGGTGAACTGGTGCCCGGTTTGCCAGACGGTCATCAGCGACCTCGAGACCGTGCACGAGGAGTGCGTCGGAAATCTCTGGTACATCCGCTACCCCGTAGTGGGCTCGAACGAGCACGTGGTGGTGGCGACCACGCGGCCGGAGACCATGCTCGGCGATACCGCTGTGGCGGTGCATCCTGAGGACGAGCGGTACGCGCACCAGGTCGGCAAGAAGGTTCGTCTGCCGTTGATGAATCGCGAAATCCCGATCATCGCCGATCGTTATGTGGACCGCGAGTTCGGCACCGGAGTCGTGAAGGTTACGCCGGCGCACGATCCAAACGACTTCGAAGCCGGGCGGCGCCACAATCTGCCCGAAATCGACGTGCTCACCGACGACGGCCACATGAGCGCGGCCGCCGGCAAGTACGCGGGCCTCGACCGCTTCGAGGCACGGAAGAAAATCGTCGAAGACCTTCAGGCCGAGGGCCTGCTCGAGCGCGTGGTGAACCACACCTATGCGATCGGCATTTGCGACCGCTCGAAGACGGTGATCGAGCCGCGCGCCTCGACGCAGTGGTTCGTGCGCATGAAACCCCTGGCCGAGCCTGCGCTCGCCGCGGTCGAGCGCGGCGAAATCGAAATCGTTCCGGAGAATTGGCGCGCCGTTTATTTCGAGTGGATGCGCAACATCCGCGACTGGTGCATCTCTCGGCAGCTCTGGTGGGGCCACCGCATCCCCGCTTGGCACTGCGACGATTGCGGCGAGATCACCGTGGCGCGCGAAGAGCCCAAGAACTGCGCGCACTGCAGCTCCGCGAAGCTGGAACAGGACCCCGACGTGCTCGACACCTGGTTCAGCTCCGCGCTGTGGCCCTTCTCGACGATGGGCTGGCCCGACGACACCGAGGATCTCCGCGTTTATTACCCAACCAGCGTGCTCATTACCGGTTATGACATCCTGTTTTTTTGGGTGGCGCGAATGATCATGATGGGGCTTAAGTTTACCGGCCAGGTACCCTTCCGACAGGTGTACCTGCACTCGCTGGTCAAGACGCCCGAGGGGCAGAAGATGTCCAAGTCGAAGGGCACGGGCATCGATCCCATGGCGCTCAACCAGCAGTATGGCACCGACGCGATGCGGTTCACGCTGGCAGTCGTGGCGGCGCCCGGGACGGACATCATTCTCACCGATGACCGCATCCGGAGCTCCCGCGCCTTCGCCAACAAGATCTGGAACGCTGCGCGCTTCCTTTTCGTGAACCTACACAAGATCGAAGCGGTTGGCGTGACGGCTGAGGAGCTGGCCGCGCCGGAAGTCCGCTCCGCGGCGCCCCACCGCCACGCCGGCACTCTCGAGCTCGTGGACCGCTGGATCTTTTCTCGCGCCTCGCGCGTCAGCGCAGAGGTCAACGCGGCGCTCGAGCAGTTCCGCTTCCACGAAGCCGCGCATGTCGTTTATCACTTCTTCTGGGGCGAGTTCTGCGACTGGTACATCGAATGGGTGAAGCCGCGACTCGATTCGCCCGATCGTGATGTGGCACGAACCGCTTGGCGAAACCTCTTCGCTGTCTTCCACACGGCCCTGCGCCTCCTGCATCCCTTTATGCCCTTTCTCACTGAGGAGCTCTGGCATCGGTTGCCGCGCCGCCCGGGCATCAGGTCCATCGCCTTCGATCGCTTCCCGGAGCCGCGGGAGGTCTGGCAGTACGAACAGGCGGAAAAGCAAATGGCCCTCATTCAGAAGATCATCGGCGACGCTCGAGAGATCCGCGCTGACCTCAAGCTCGATCCCAAGAAAAAAGTGGCAGCCGAGATCTCGTCGACCGATTCGTCCGTACGCGCGCTGGTCGAAGCACATCGCGAGCCCATCCTGCGACTGGCCATGCTCTCCGAGCTTCAGATCGGCAGCGGGCACCTCAGCCCGAAGGGCGGCGCGATCCGCTCGACGGCACAGTTTGACCTGCGCATCCCTTACGGAAAGGCCATTGACGTTCGCGCCGAGGTCGTCCGCTTGCGCAAGGAGATGGAAAAACTGGCCCGCGACCTCGAATCGAAACAGAACCGCCTGGCGGACGAAGCCTTCCGCAGCCGGGCGCCGGAAGAGATCGTACGCTCGCTCGAGCTCACGTTGCGCGAGCGCCAAGTGGAATACAAAAAGCTAGTCGAGCGCCTGGCGCAACTGGAGAGCGACCTTGGCGCCTCCTCGGCTGGTTAGGCCCATTCACGCCGGCCCGCCCGCACAACCTCAAGAATGAGTGAAGCAAACCATGGCGGACTCAATTGGGATGCGCCTGAGATCGCGCAACTGATTCGCGCCGCGCTCGACGAAGATCTCGGCGCAGCAGGCGATCGGACGGTTCAGGGGATCGTTGAGCCACGCAGCCGAGCGCGAGCGCGCATCGAAGCAAAGCAGCCGCTGGTGCTTGCCGGCCTTCCACTCGCGGCGGGCGTGTTTGGCGCGCTCGACCAGAAGCTTCACTTCGAAGCAAAGGTCCGCGATGGCGCGAGCGTGCCGCCTGGCGCGACCGTGGCTTCGCTCCACGGGTACGCCCGAAGCATCCTGTCCGGCGAGCGCACGGCGCTGAATTTCCTGGCCCACCTCTCCGGCATCGCCACCCTGACGCGCCGGTTTGTGGAAGAGGTTGCGGGCACCCGCGCACAGATCCGCGACACTCGCAAGACCACTCCCCTGCTCCGCATGCTCGAGAAATATGCCGTGCGCGTGGGGGGAGGCTCCAACCACCGCTTCGGTTTGTTCGACGCCATCCTGATCAAGGAAAACCATATCGCCTTAGCCGGCGGCGTTAGCGCGGCCTTAGATCGCGCGCGTGCCCGGCCGATCTCGTTCGCATCAGGCGCGCCAGAGATGGTCGCTTCCGAAACTTTTTCTCCGCCAAGCGCTGTCGAGATCGAAGTGCGCAACGAGGCGGAGTTGCGCGAGGCGCTCGGTGCGGGAGCAGATGCCGTCCTGCTTGACAATGTTTCGCCAGCCGAAGCCGCCCGCCTGGTCACCCTGGTAAGACAGGAGCGTCCAAGCTGCGTCGTTGAGGTTTCGGGCGGCGTGACGCTCTCGACCGTCCGTGCCTACGCCGAAGCAGGAGTGGACTTCATCTCCGTCGGCGCACTGACACACTCGGCGCCTGCCGCCGACTTGAGCCTGCTTGTCGAACCACCGGAGCACGAGTAAGCTGACACCCCGAACCGGAGCCCCCATGCCTTTGCGCAGCTTTCCTGGCATAACCGATCGGCGAATTGATGTGCTCCTGGCGCTCCTGGCCGACAACGCCATGATCATCATCAGCGGTGCAAAGATCGCGCGCCAGATCGGCGTGACCCGCTTGACTGTCTGGCGCTGGATCGAAAAACTGCGCGCTCTGGGCGTCAAGGTGAAGGGGCACCCGCGCACGGGCTACCAGATCGAAAGAGTGCCGGACGTGCTCGTACCCAGCATGATTCGGCGGAGACTCCACAACAGCCCCTTTGCTCGACGGATCTACCATTTTTTTAAGGTGGATTCGACCAACACGGTGGCGATCCAGCTGGGTTACGAGGATGAGCTGCACGGCACGATCGTCCTGGCCGAGGAGCAGACCGCTGGCCGCGGCCGCGTGGGGCGCTCCTGGCACTCGGAGAAGACCAGCGGCATTTACCTGAGCGTCCTGCTGCGCCCGCCGATGAGGCCGGTGGAAGCGCCTCTGATCACGCTGCTCGCGGGCCTGGCGGCGCACGACGCCGTGGTCGAACAGGTTGGCCTGCGGCCCGACTTGCGTTGGCCGAACGACCTGCTGCTCAATGGCAAGAAATTCTGTGGCATCCTCACCGAGATGCATGCCGAGCCCGACCACGTCCACTTCGTCATTGTGGGCCTGGGAATCAACGTGAACCACACCCGCATGCCGGAAGAGCTTCGCGGCACGGCCACGTCACTGCGGATGGAGACCGCCCGCCCGCACTCGCGGCTCGAACTGCTGGCGCGGTTGCTGCGCTGCCTCGAGCGCTACTACAATCAGTTCATGGCCGAGGGCGCGCCTCCGATCGTCGCTCGCTTCACCGAGGTGTCAAGCTATGCGCGTGGAAAACGAGTGCGGATCTCCACCGCCAACGAAACCTATGTCGGCACGACGGCCGGGCTCGAGCCCAACGGGCTGCTGCGCGTCGAGCGCGAGGACGGCCGGACGCAGGTGGTGATCTCCGGTGACCTCGCCGAGGCACCCTGATGCTGCTCACGATTGACGTCGGCAATACGAACACCGTACTGGGCGTGTTTCGCGAGGCCGAGCTTCTGGCCCACTGGCGGCTCACCACGGCGCGGCAACAAACGGTGGACGAATACGGCATCCTGACGCGCAACCTCTTTTCGCTGGCCGGCCTTGATCCCCAGGCCATTCGCGGCATAATCGTCAGTTCCGTCGTGCCACCGCTCAACTCCACGATCGAAGAGATGGCCGAACACTACTTCGGCCTGCGCGCGCTGTTTGTGGAGCCGGGCGTGAAGACGGGTATGCCCGTTCTCTACGACAATCCGCTGGAGGTCGGGGCGGATCGCATCGTGAATTCGGTCGCTGCATTCGAGAAGTACGGTGGCCCGTGCGTGGTCGTGGACTTCGGCACGGCCATCACGTTCGACGCCATCTCCGGACGTGGGGAGTATCTGGGCGGCCTGATTGCGCCGGGCATTGGGATCGCTTCGGAGGCGCTCTTTGCCCGCGCGGCGCGGCTGCCGCGCGTGGACATCAAAGACCCCGGCAAGATCATCGGTACAAACACAGTGGCTTCGATGCAGGCGGGCCTGTATTACGGCTATGTGGACCTTGTGGACGGCATCCTAGACCGCATGAAGCAGGTGCTGGGCCGCGAGACCAGAGTGGTGGCGACTGGCGGGCAGGCGCCGCCGGTGGCCCGCGGCTCGCGCCATATCGAGCGCACCGACGAGTTCTTGACCCTCGAAGGCCTGCGCACGATCTGGGAGCGCAACCTTCCCTCCCCGGCAACGCGCCGCTCCAAGCCCACCGCTACCGGCGACCCCGCCGTCCGAGGGCCAAAACCGCGGCGCTAGAATTCGAAACCCCAATGGGCAGATTCAATTACTTCAACTACTTCACCGAAATCGAAGAATACTTCTGGCGGAAGCGCGGCGCTCATCTGCTGGTCTCGCCGCTCGACTGGGCCATCGTGGAGACTTGGCAGAGGGCCGGCATCCCGCTCGAGGCGGTTCGGAGAGGGATCGACCGCGCATTTGAAAGCTACCGGCGCTCGCGGCGCGGAACTGGCGGGCGGTCCCTCAAGAGCTTGGCTTACTGCGTGGACGCCGTGCTCGATGCTGCCGAGCAGGAAAGGGAAGCTTCGGCGGGCCTAGGCCCGGAGACCGACGCCACCCGCAGAGCTAGGCCTTCTGCGGCGGGCGAAGCATTTTCGCGAGAGGAGCTCCACGCCTACTTCGAGCGCAACTCCGGGCGGCTGGTGGAGGCAGCCGCGAAGGTGCACGGAGCCTACGCAGGCCTCGCCGCTCGAATTCGAGAGACCGGTGAGAAGCTCAGGGAGCTGTTGCCCCTGCTTGACTCTCCAGCCGAACTCGATCTCGAAGACCTTGAACGCCGGCTCACGGTCCTGGAACAGAAACTCACTGCCGCGCTAACCGCAAGCGCAAGCGAAGACGATTTGCTCGAGATCCACCGCGAAATGGATCGCCAGCTCCTCCCCTACCGGCGCAAAATGACTGCGGCGCAGCTTGATGGGCTCGAACGCCAGTACACGCAGAAGCGCCTCTTCGAGAAATTCGAGCTGCCACGGCTGAGTCTGTTCTATCTCACATGAGGTCGCGGACGCCGGTTCACTCCGCCCCTGGCCATGAATGTGCGGATCGAAAAACTCATCTATGGAGGTGAAGGGCTCGGTCATCACGAGGGCCAAACGGTGTTTGTGCCGTTCGTGCTCCCCGACGAGGTTGTTGCCGTCCAACCCACCGACAGCCGGAAGAAGTTCGTCCGTGGGCGTGTCGAGCAAGTGCTTTCACCTTCCCCCGAGCGCGTGCCCGCTCCCTGCCCGCATTTCGGTGTCTGCGGCGGGTGCCATTACCAGCACATCCCTCATGAAGCCCAACTGAAGTATAAGGCCGAAATTCTTCGGGAAACGCTCGCGCGGATCGGGCGCCTGGAGTGGAAGGGCCCGATTGAGACGCGCGCCTCGCCTCCCCTGGGTTATCGAAACCGTGCCCAATGGAAGATCCACCCTGCTGATAAGGGAGGCCGGCCGGCCATTGGCTATTTCCAGACAGGCTCGACACTGCTCTGCGGAGTTGAGACATGCCCCATCCTCTCGCCGCCTGTCGCTGAGGTGCTCGGAACACTCCATCGCCTGCTGGGGGAAGGAGCGCTCCCCCCTACCCTGCGCGAGGTCGAGGCCTTCGCCGACCCGAACGAAATGAAAATACTCCTCAACGCTTCGCTGGTCGAATTTGCAGGGCCGCCGGAGACCTTGGCCCATAGGCTTCGCCGCTGGCTGCCCGGTGTGGAATCGCTCCTGCTGCACGAGAGTCGGCGGGACCGATTTGAATTGTTCGGCCCCGGCTTCATCCACTACCTCGTCGGAGGCGTTCCCTACCGCGTCGGTCACCTCTCCTTCTTTCAGGTGAATGGCTTCCTCGTGGACGAGCTGGTTCATGCCGTGGTGCCGGAAGAAGGTGGCAGATTGGCGCTCGACCTCTTTGCCGGTGTGGGACTGTTTACGCTGCCGCTCGTGGAGCGGTTTGATCGCGTGGTGGCCGTGGAATCGAATCCCGCCGCGGCGCGCGACCTCCAAGGCAACATCGAACAACGCAAAGCGCGAGCGCAACATTTCCAAGCGGAGGCCGAATCCTTCCTGGCCCGCTCGAAGGAGAAGCCGGATCTGGTGGTGCTGGACCCGCCGCGAGCCGGCGTGAGCGCCCGGGCGCTCGTGCTGCTCAAGCAAGTCGCGCCGGCGCGGATCGTCTATCTCTCCTGTGATCCTGCCACTCTCGCGCGTGATCTGGCAGCGCTGACGGCTGCGCGGGCCGACGGCGCCAGCTACGAGATCCGCGAAGTCCTTCTGTTCGACATTTTCCCACAGACGTATCACATCGAGACATTGGTGCGACTCAGCCGCCGGGAATGAAGCTGCTGGGCGGTGTTGGAGGCCGGGCGTCTCGCGCGTGGAGCCCATGGGGACGCACCCTTACTTCCTGAACGGTCATTCGGAAGCTGTCCCGGCGGCCCGGCGGCCTCGGTCGCGAGCGAGATAGTCCGCGATTATGCGCCGGGCCTCCTCAGCCTGAGAAGCAAGCACGAGGATCTCTACGCCCTGGGCGCCTTTGGGCGGTTCGCGCATGGGAAAGGGATCGCAGGAGGTCGGGGCTGGCGACTCCATGCCAGCGCTGCTGAGCAATCCGCGAATCACCACGGCTTCCGTCCAGGTGCCGGCGTGATGGACCACAACGACTGCTTCGCGGGTAGGTTCTTCGTCCACTTGCTGCCTTTTGGTGCAACCACTATAATACGTTAAACGGGCCCGATGGACGAAGACGGCAAACGCGCGCCGAGCAAGGAAGAAATCGACGAAGAATCGAGACGTGTCCGGCGCCTGCGCATTGTGGTCAATCTGGCCCTGAACATCATTGCCCAGGGCGAAATGCCGATCGAGGAGGCCCACGATCTGGTCGCGGCCACGCGGCGCGTCGCGCTGCAGTTGTTTCCGGGCAAGGGCGAGGTGTACGACCTTATCTACCGCCCCAAGTTCCAGCGACTAATTCGAGAACTGTACCG